>PLUH01000343.1 GCA_003164825.1 Hyphomicrobiales bacterium | reverse complement strand
TAAAGTTCGAGGGCAAGATCGGCCTCGGCCACCAGCGGACCAAGCGAATAGGCTTCGTCCCGCTGGGTGGTGAAGACCGAGAAGGCGGTGAAGACGAGAAGGCCGAGGACAAGCGCCAGCAGCAGAGTTACGAGCCCGACCATGGCGCCGACCGAGCCCTTGGAAGCGGTCAGCACATCCGCCGGCACGACCCACTGCAGCGCCATGCCGAGGAGACTCGCGCCGAAGGTGACGGCAGCGACCGCGCCTGCTTGAGTGAGCGAGCGCATCAGCTCCGCGCCATCGAGGGTGTCGTCCGCCGCCTATTCCGCCGCGGTTACGGGCGTCGCCGACTCGACCTGCGCGGCGTCGTGAGCGTGGGCGTGCTTGCGCTCCTCGATGTGCTTGGCCTTATCGCCCGCCTTTCGCGCCGATTCGGAAAGCTGGTACATCTCCTGATGATCGTAGTCATCGCGCGCCCTCAGCGCCTCGTCGGTGTAGTTCTTTGCGTTCGGGTCGCGCTCCAGCCTGCGCGTCCACAGGTGAATCTTGGCGAACATCGCCAGGATCCTGGCGTAGGTCACGACCTGCCCGCCCCAGTTGCGGGCGTAGAAGAGGAGGGGGTTCTCGAGCGGCAGGCCCGGTCTGCGGTCGCGGCGATAGCGCCGGCGGATTATTCCAGTCTCCAACGGATAGATGTTGTAGAAATGGAAGCTCGCCCAGAACCAGGTGAGCAGGTAGGCGACCGTGTCCGGGCGCGGGCCGCCGGCGACGGCGCGGCGGATCACCGTCTTGATGTGGTCCTCAGTGTAATAGGTGCGCCAAGCGAGGCGATAGGCCTCCTGCCATTCCTCTCGCGACATGCGCGGGTGGTCCGTCGTGACATGTTCGAGATCGAACTTGTTCAAATCCGGATCGATGTCGACGCCGGCCGCGACCGCCTTGGCGTGATCCTCGCTGCCCGGCAGCGGAGTGAGGATCGAGAATTCGAGAATGTCGAGCGGCAGTTCGCGCTGGATGATCTGGATGCGGCGGACCAGCGATTCCGGCGTGTCGTTCGGAAAGCCGATGATATAGCCGCAATAGGTGATGCAGCGGTGCTTGCGCCACTCGAGCAGAAGCTCGCGATAGTCCGAGATGTGGTTCTGCTTCTTCTTCGCCGCGGAAAGGTTGTCGGGATCGATGTTCTCAAGGCCGATGAACACCCGCTTGACGCCCGCCGCCACCGCCTTCTCGATGAAGCGGGGAATCTTGTGGCACGCCGTGTCGACCTGGATGATGAAGCGCGAGTGGATGCCCTCCTGGCGCAGCGCCGCGAGCCGGTCGAAGATCGATTCCCAGTTGCGGTTGCGGGCCAGATTGTCGTCGGTGATGAAGAAGTAGCGCACGCCGTTGGCGACATTGACGCGGACCAGCGCTTCGATGTCGTCGGCGGTGCGATAGCGCGACTTGCGGCCCTGCACGTTGATGATGGTGCAGAACGAGCACAGGAACGGACAGCCGCGTCCGGCGTCGAAGCTCGAAATCATGCCGAGCGTGCGTCCCACCCGCTCGGGCGGCATGTATGGCTGCGTCGCCCCTTCCAGCCCGGGAAGATCGTGGAGATAGTTGTAGATCGGCTTGAGCTTCCCGGCGGCGGCGTCGCGCAAAACCTCGTCGAACCGTCCCTCGGCCTCGCCCGCGTAGAGTGAAATGCCGAGATCGAGGGCTTCGTTGAGCGATTGAGGCCGCTCCGGCAGCATCGAGAGGCAGCCGGAGACGTGGAAGCCGCCGATGACCACCGGCACGCCGGCCGCCCGCATCGGCCGGGCGCAGTCCAATACCCGCGGGTACTGGTTGGACTGCACGCCGACGAAGCCGACCATCCCAAAGCCGTCGTTGTCCTTGATCTGACGGATGATGCGGTCGGGCCGGACCCGGGTGTTGGTCTCGTCGACGGGGAAGATCTCGATGTCCACGTCCTCGCCAAGGACCTGGTCTTCCATGCATTTCTGGGCGATTCCGAACAGGCAGGCGAGCGAATTGGACGGCAGCGCCGACTTCCACCACTGGATGACGTAGCCTTGGTCGTCATAATGCGACGGCTTGACGAGAAAAAGCAGAAACCGTCGACGTTTGGCGATATCCGGCATTGTGGCTCCCCGCGAAACTACGGCCGCCTAAATCTTGCCCCGCGTTCGCCGCTTTTGGGGACGCCGACCGTTACCAGTCTTTAACCTAATGCACAATCGCAGCCGAGCCACACCCTGCGGCGGAATCAAGCCCTGCAATTGATCGGCGGCAACCCATTTCCCACCACCTCAATTCATCAAGCCCGCCAATGGGCCAATTCGAAGGTCAGGCGCGTTCGACGAAGGAACCGAACCGCGGGACTCGTGCTGAGGTTTGACCTTGACCGCGATCGTTTGGCCAAATTGGAATCACTTGTTTTCGTTCGCCCGATCCAGGATTATTGGGACTTCGTCACCCATTGCCGCTCCGGCGGCTCCGTTCACGGTCGCCGCGGATCGACCAGGGAATATGACGTGGTGTACGGGCTCGTGACCATGTGGCCGTCGCTGCTCTTGATACAGGACTGGGGACCAGATTAGCTTTCACACAAATAGCGCAGTCGGAATCCTGCCCAATCCGACCGTCGCCGCGATCGCTTCGGCAACCACTGGGCTGTTCTGAACCCGCACGATGCAGGAGGCCCTGGCGCCGGTGCCCGAACCTCTCATTATGACTTCCGACTCGTTCGGCAGCATCGAAGCGCAACGGCTTTGGTTCTGGCGGGTCGTGCAGCAAACCCTCGGGACAGTGTTCCAAGAGGCGGAGGCCCCTTCCATCGTTCGCGACTACCGCCGGGAGGTCGACCGGAAGGCGTCCGGATTGGAGCAGATCGCGCTCTACCACAGTTCGCCCTTGTCGGTGGCGGCGGATCTGGCGGGGTGGTCGGACGAGATCCCAGACGG
Source organism: Hyphomicrobiales bacterium (assembly GCA_003164825.1). GTDB lineage: Bacteria > Pseudomonadota > Alphaproteobacteria > Rhizobiales > Beijerinckiaceae > Roseiarcus. Next base: position 21,450 of record PLUH01000343.1, on the reverse strand, counting down.
CGCCTTGGAAACCTATTTCTCAATACAGCAAGAGGCCGCCCGGGAGTTCGGTTTTTCGATGGAGGGACTCGGTCGCCAGACCGAATGAGCTTCGGTCAACGGCCGCCGGCCTCAGGCGTCGATCCGCTTGATGAACCAGTTGAGCAGCCTCGTCCAAACCTCGTCTTTGCCGACGAGGTCCTCGACCCCGTGTTCGAGGTTCGGGTTGTCGTTGACCTCGATGACGACGATTGCGCCGTCGGTTTCCTTGATGTCGACGCCGTAAAGGCCGGGGCCGATCGCGCGCGCCGCCTTGAGGGCGGCGTCGATGACCCGCGGGGGAGCGTCGGCGATGGGAATCGTTTTCGATCCGCCCTCCCGGGCGCCGTTCGGCCCGTGCTTGATGATCTGCCAGTGGCCGCGCGCCATCTGATACTGGCACACGAACAGCGGCTCGCCGTCGAGCACCCCGATCCGCCAGTCGAACCTGGTCGGCATGAACTTCTGGGCCAACAGGAGGTCGGTGTCCTCGAACAGTTCGTCGGACAGCGCCTTCAGAGCCTGCGCGGTCTCGACCTTGTGCACCCCGCGCGAGAACGAGCCGTCGGGAATCTTGAGCACCATCGGCCAGCCGAGCAGCCGCTCGGCCTTGATGAGGTCTTCGTCCTCGGCCAGCATCACCGTCGGCGGCACGGGAACGCCGTGGGCCTCGAGGAGCTCGTGCAGATAGACCTTGTTGGTGCAGCGGATCATCGATTGCGGATCGTCGATGACCGGCATGCCTTCACTCCGTGCGCGCTGGGCGAAGCGATAGGTGAAACTGTCGATCGAAGTCGTCGCTCGGATGAACAGGGCGTCGAATTCGGCCAATTCCGCGAGCTGCTTGCGGGTGATCAGCTCGACCGCGACCGACTGCTTCTCGGCGATCCGCGAGAAATGCCTGAGCGTGTCGAGCGAAGAGGGCGGCAGCGCATCCTGCGGATCGTGGAGAACCGCGAGCGAATAGCGGGCGATCGCCCGGCCGCGCGGGTTGCGCCAGTCGCGCTGGGTGTGGCGATGCAGGCTCTTGTGGAAGAATTCCGCCTCGTCCGGCCCGAGCTTGGCGAGCGGCCGGGCGCGCAGCCGGTCGATTTTCCACCGCTTGCCCGCCGTTATGGTGACTTCGATCGCCGGGCACCGGTACCAGTCGAACAGGAGCCGCCCGAAGGCCTCGAAGCGGGAATCCTGGACGAAGCCGAAGCAGAACAGGAGGTCGAACGTCGTGTCCTCGGTCGCCTGCGCCTTGAGCGCTGCGGCGGTCAGCGCCTCCTGCAGCTCCGGCAGCGACTGCTCGTAGAGCTTGAGCTCGCGCAGATCGAGCATCGTCTCGACGGTCGGGATCACCCGGTGGCCGCGCGCCTCGGCGAGCAGGGAGGCGTAATAGCCCTTGGACTGGTAGTTGTAGGAGCGGGAAAGATTGATGATCTTCGCCCGTCCGAGCATGGCGAACAGTTTCGGCCGCGCGAGATAGTCGCGCGTCGTGATCACCTTGTGGGGCGTGTCGGCGTTGGGGAAGTCGCGCGCCTGATCGACGAGAATGACCCAGCCGGTCATGACGCGCGCCGCTCCGGGCGTGCGGTTAGTCGCGACGACGTCTGCATGATGACGGGCGGAAAGGTCCCTGAGGTTAGGCGTGGGCCAGGTTCATTCGCGACGGGCGCGACTCACTTCCCGCGCTTCTTCGCCTCCCCTAGCGCGGGCGCGATGCGCCGCGCAACGGCCGAACGCCCTCCGGCGGCGGATTGTTCCCGGTTTCGCGGCGAGAAGCGGGGATGAGGGACTTCTCGTAGCGCAAGGCCGTCGCCCCGTCGGCGTAATAGCGGGCGTGCTCGCCGAATTGACGGAAGCCTGAGCTCTCGTAGAGCGCGATCGCCGAGGAATTGTCGTAGCGCACTTCGAGCGTGAGGGCGGCGCGGCGGTGACGGCGGGCATAGGCTTCGCAGGCCATGAGCAGCGCCCGGCCGACGCCGCGGCGAGCGAAGCGGGCGTCGACCGCGAGTGAATAGATGCGCACCGCCCGCGAGGTCTTGCGCAGCGAGACCAGCGCGTAGCCGGCCAGTTCGTCGTCGATGATCGCCGCGATCACCGGCCGGTGGGCCGCGCGCAGGAATTCGCGTAAGGACCGGCGCGAGACCCGGTCGGTCTCGAACGACTCGTTCTCGAGCCTGGCGATCGCGTCGAGATCGCGGAGACGCGCCTCGCGAACGACGACGCCGCTGTGGCGCCAGTTGCTCATGGTGGATATGACCGGCTCTCCCTTCGCTCGCCGCCCGCGCCGTTCGCCTTTCCCGTGTGCGGGAGAGGGTCAGGGTTGGCGCGCCCTCATCCGTCGGGCTCCGCCCGCCACCTTCTCCCGCAAAGCGGGAGAAGGGAATGCCTACCCCCGCCCCGCCCGCCTGGCCCACTCCTCCTCGTCGATCGTCTCGACGCCGAGCTCGCGCGCCTTGGCGAGCTTCGAGCCGGCGCCGGGGCCGGCGACGACGAGGTCGGTCTTGGCCGAGATCGAGCCGGACACTTTGGCCCCGAGCCGCTCGGCGATCGCCTTGGCCTCGTCGCGAGTCATCCGCTCGAGCGACCCGGTGAAGACGATGGTCTTGCCGGCGAGCGGATGGCCGGCGGCGATCGCCTCCATCGGCTCGATACTGACTTCCCTGACCAGCGCGTCGAGCGCCGCCTCGTTGCGCGGCTCGGCGAAAAAATCGGCGACCGCCTCGGCGACCACTGGCCCGACGCCCTCGACCGACGACAGCTCCTCCGCCGCGTTTTCGGCCCGGGCGGCGACGCGCAGCGCCTCCCAGTCGCCGAAATGACGCGCCAGCCGCCGCGCGTTGGTCTCGCCGACATGGCGAATGCCGAGCGAATAAAGGAAGCGGTTGAGCGCGATCGAGCGGCGCGCGTCGATGGCGTTGAACAGGTTGCGCGCCGACAGCTCGCCGAATCCTTCCCACTCGCGCAACGGCGGCCGGCCCTGTCCATCGCGCGCGTTCAACGTGAAGATGTCGGCGGGCGTGCGGATCATCCCTTCGGTAAAGAACAGTTCGATCAGCTTTTCGCCCAGACCCTCGATGTCGAAGGCGTTGCGGGAGACGAAGTGCTTGAGGCCCTCGACCGCCTGCGCGGCGCAGACCAGCGCGCCAGTGCAGCGGCGCACGACGTCGGCCTCCCCGGTCTTCTCGTCGATCTCGCGCAAAGCCGCCGACCCGCAGACCGGGCAGACGAAGTTTCCCTTGTCGTCTTGAGGAAATACGTAAGGCTTGGGCGCCGGGTGGGGCCGCTTGTCGAGCACGACTTCGAGGATCTGCGGGATGACGTCGCCGGCGCGCTGCACCACGACCGTATCGCCGACCCGCACGTCCTTGCGCGCGATCTCGTCCTCGTTGTGCAGGGTGGCGTTGGAGACGACGACGCCGCCGACGGTCACCGGCTTGAGTTTGGCGAGCGGCGTCAAGGCGCCCGTCCGGCCGACGTTGATGCCGATCGCCTCGACGATGGTCATCGCCTTCTCGGCCGGGAACTTGTGCGCGACCGCCCAGCGGGGCGAGCGCGAGATGAAGCCGAGCCGCTCCTGGAGCGTAAGATCGTTGACCTTGTAGACGACGCCGTCGATGTCGTAGCCGAGCGTCGCACGCTGAGCCTCGATCGCGTGATAGTGCGCGATCAGCTCGGCGGTCGAATGGCATAGCCTTGTCAGCGGATTGGTCGGCAGGCCGAAGCGGCGCATCGCCTCGACCGCGCCGAGCTGGGTCGAGGCGAACGGCTCGCTGACTTCGCCCCAGGCGTAGGCGAAGAAGGCGAGCGGCCGGCTTGCGGTGATGCCGGGATCGAGCTGGCGCAGCGAGCCGGCGGCGAAGTTGCGCGGATTGGCGAACACCTGCTTTCCCGCCTCCGCCTGACGGGCGTTGAGGGCGGCGAAATCTGCGTGGCGCATATAGACCTCGCCGCGGGCCTCGAAAATCCTCGGCGCGCCTTTGAGCCGATGCGGGATGGCTTTCACCGTGCGCACATTCGCGGTCACGTCCTCGCCCTCGTAGCCGTCCCCGCGCGTCGCCGCCCGGACGAGTTCGCCGTTCTCGTAGCGCAAATTGCAGGAGAGCCCGTCGATCTTGGGCTCGGCGACGACGTCGAGCGCCGCAGTGTCGCCTAATCCCAGGAAGCGCCTGACCCGGGCGCAGAACTCCTCGACCTCCTCGTCGGCGAAGATGTTGCCGAGCGACAGCATCGGCACGGCGTGGCGGACTTTGGCGAATTTCTCCGACGGCGGCGCGCCGACCTTGCGGCTTTCCGAGTCCGCGCCGGCAAGGTCAGGAAACGCCGCTTCGAGCGCGGTATAGCGCCGGCGCAATTCGTCATATTCGGCGTCGGAGATCGTCGGCTGATCCTCGCCGTGGTAGCGTAGGTCGTGCTCGGCGATTTCCGCCCCGAGGCGCGCATGCTCGGCCCGCGCCTTGGCGAGGGTGAGCTTCACCGGTTGCTTTTCGGCCGTGGTCATGAGGCAAATTTAGCGTAGCGCCGGGGCCGGCGAAAGGCGACGGCGCCCTTTAACCGGCGGCTAACGCGTTTGCCCGATAGATCACTGCGGCGAGACGCCGGAGCGGGGCTGCCGCGCGTCATGAGATAAATGATCCGCCGGCCCGACAGCCGAGATCGCCAAATGCGCGCCCAAATCGCGATTCTTGTCGCCGCTTCGTTGGTTACGGGATGCTGCGCCGGCGGCTATCCTGCTGTGTCGGGCGCGAATCCGGCTCCGTTCGACGCCTTTCAGGCGGGCATGAAGCTCGCCGTCGGCATGCCGACGGACGTCGCGATCCTCATCATCGGATCGGAACCGGTCTCCGCTCAGGCGATGAGCTGCGGCATCCTCGCCGGATATGAATGGACATGCCAACTCATGAAATTCGGCTGGTGCGAGAACAACCAGCTCCTTGTCTATATCGCGCCAACCCCGGACGGCCGCGGCGCCGTGAACTCTTGGGCCGTGCGCAAGAGCTGATCCGGCGATGCAGCCTCAATTGGATGGCTCGATTGCCAATAGGCGATCCGCCGCCTACCCTTGCGACCCGCGGCATTTTCTGAAGACCGGGGGAGCGCGTGCGAAAGCTGCTGCATTGGAGCGTCGGGGCGGGCGCGATCGGCGTCATCGCGTTCTTGGCTATCGGGCCGGCCGAGGCGAAGACTTGCTCGGATCGACTCAGGGTCTGCCAGAAATTCTGCGTCCGGAGCGAGGGCGGTTCGCCCGCATGCATGGCCGTATGCGGAGGATATCTTCAGACCTGTCTCAATAGCGGCTGCTGGGAAAGCAAGTACGTCGACAAGGAATGCGGCTTCACCCGGCAATAGTCGCGCGCGCCTCCGCCTTCAGGACGAAATCGCCGATACGCTTGACGAGAACCGGGGCGAGCGATTTCGGAACCCCGTGGCCCATGCCTGGAACCATGAAGAGCTCCGCGCCCGGGATGCTCTCGGCGGCGTCTTTCGCCACCGCGGGCGGAAACAGCGGATCGCTATCGCCGTGAACAATCAAGGCGGGACAGCGCACGTTCTTAAGCAGCAAATTGCGGGGAGGGGCGGCGAAGACCGCCGACCATTGCCGTGCCACCCCCGCCGGATCGTATGGCGCACGGTCGACGACGCGCTCGACCAGGGCGCGGATTTCGGCTTCGCTTTCCGGAAAGCCCGGGCCGGCGAGCGCGTGCCGGACAATGACGCCGTTGTCGATCAGATCGGCGCGGGTGAGACTCGCCGGGCCCTTCGACAGCACGGCGAGCGCGGCGGGATCGCCTTGCGGCAGATCCCGTCGCCCGGTTGTCGACATAATCGAGGTCAGGCTTTTCGTCCGCTCGGGATGATTGATGGCGATGAGCTGGGCGATCATGCCGCCCATCGAGCCGCCAACGATATGGGCGCGCTCCACGCCAAGCGCGCTCATCAGGCCGAGCGCGTCGTCGGACATGTCGGACAGCGAGTAGGGAACTTCGGGTGTCCGGCCGGCGGTGACTTGCTGAAAAAGCTCGCGAAAGTCCGGCGCGATGCGATCAGTGAAATGGGTCGACTTGCCGATGTCGCGATTGTCGAACCTGACGACCCAGAATCCCTTGTCCGCCAGCCCTTTGCAGAGCGATTCCGGCCAGAAGACGAGCTGCGCCGCCAGCCCCATGATCATTAGGATCAGCGGGTCGCCGTCGCGGCCGAAGCTCTCGTATTCGATATCGATTCCATTGGCGCGCGCCTGGGGCAATTCGAACTCCGCCGTCCAAGGGCCGAGAACCTAGCCGAGGCTGCTCGCACGTCAACCCGAGGACCCGCGGCCGCTTTCGAGCGCCCGCGCTCCTTCCTCCGCCGCCTCCTCCGGCGCGACCCATTTGAAGCCGGTCATCTGGCGGCGCGCCCAGGTGAACTGCCGCTTGGCGTAATGACGGGTGTCGATCTTCGAGCGTTCCGCGGCCTGAGCGAGCGTGATCCGGCCTTCGAGATTGGCGATGAGATGGGGAACGCCATGGGCGCGCATCACCGGCAGCGCCGGATCGAGGCCCCGCTTCATGAGCGTCGTGACCTCGCCGAGCGCGCCTTCCGCGAGCATGGCGTCGAATCGCGCGTCGATGCGCCGATAAAGCCCCGCCCGGTCGGGAGCGAGGTAGAGCCCCGCCCACTCGCGCGGCTCAAGCGCCGGCGCCGCCCGCGCGCCCAGGAACGAAGCGAGCGGGCGCTGTGTGGCGGCCAGAACCTCGAGCGCGCGCACAATCCGCTGCCGGTCGCTGGCGTTGAGGCGCCAAGCGGTCTCGGGATCGCGCGCCTTAAGCTCGGCATGGAGTTCGGCGCTCGCGCGCCCCTCGGCCTCGGCCCGAATCCTGGCCCGCACGGCTTCGGGCACGGGCGGCACCTCGGACAAGCCTTCGGTCAGCGCGCGCAGATAGAGGCCGGCGCCGCCGACGAAAAACACCGGCCGCTCACCGATGTCGGCGAGGATTTCGCGCGCCGCCCGCACCCATCGTCCGGCGGAATAATTGACCGCCCCGTCGACCGTCCCGAACAGGCGATGGGGCGCGCGCCGCTCTTCCTCCGGCGTCGGCCGCGCGGTCAGGATGCGCAGATCGGCATAGACCTGCATCGAATCGGCGTTGACGATGGTCGCCCCGAACCGCTCCGCGAGCGCAAGCGCCACCGCCGACTTGCCGCTCGCCGTTGGGCCTGCGATGAGGAGCGCGCGCCTCACCCCGTCCGCCCTGGTTCCGGAATCTGCATGAAGTCGTCCGCCGTCGTCGCCACGCTGATCGCCGATCCCCGGTCGATCCGTCTCAGCGATGCCCATATCGCGCGTCTGGCGCAAGGCGTCGGCGGATTCGACTCGCAGCGGTGGCTCGATGAGGGCGTCGCCGCCGATCTCCTCTTCAGCGCCCCGCTCGACGCCGTCCGCGCCGCGCTCACAGCGGCGCTGGCCGGCGAGCCGGTCGACGTCATCGTCCAGCCGGCTGCCCATCGCGCCAAGCGCCTCCTGGTGGCGGATATGGATTCGACCCTGATCGGCCAGGAATGCGTCGACGAGCTCGCCGCTTCCGCGGGCGTCGGTGATCGCGTCGCCGCGATCACCGAGCGGGCGATGCGGGGCGAGATCGCGTTCGAGCCGGCGCTGCGCGAGCGCGTCAAGCTGCTCGCCGGCCTATCCGAGAGCGTCATCGCCGACGTGCTGCGGGAACGCATCATGCTGAGCCCCGGCGCGCGCACGCTCGCCTTCACGATGAGGGCGAGGGGCGCTTATGTCGCCATCGTTTCCGGCGGCTTTCGCCAGTTCACGGCCGCGGTTCGCGACCGGATCGGCGCCGACGAGGACCGCGCCAATACGCTCGCTATTGAAAGCGGCAAGCTGACCGGTGAGGTGATCGAGCCGATCCTCGGCCACGACGCCAAGCTCGGCGCGCTTCAGGCGATCGCCGCGGCAAAAGGCCTTGCGCTCGCTGAGACGCTCGCCGTCGGCGACGGCGCCAACGATCTCGCGATGCTCAAAGCGGCAGGCCTCGGGGTCGCCTACCGCGCCAAGCCCAAGGTCGCCGCCAACGCCGACGCCCGCATTGACCACGCCGACCTCACCGCCCTCCTCTACGCCCAAGGCATTTCGCGCAAGGAATTCGTCGAGGGGTGAAGAGGGCCCTCATCCGCCGGCCGGCGCCGGNNAAACCTCCATGCCCGGCGCAAACTCGCCTCGTCTGGTGAAATAATTCGTATGCGCGCGCCGCCACCAGCCAAGCGACCGGTCCCCCTCGCCCTCGTCAAACGCAAACGCCGCGTCGACTTCTTTAAACCGCCGCCGCGTCAGCTCGACTGTCTCGACGACCGCGCGCGCCCGTCCCTGCCCGTCCTTCACGATCCACCGCTTGCCGATCTCGACGCCCTTCCCGCCCTCGCTAGCCGCCCAGCAGGTCGCGGTCTTTTTGCCGGCGAGCACGAGGGCGAGCAATTCATCCGCGAGCGCGGGACTGTCGCCGAATGCGAAGCTTTCGAGGTCGGTCATCGGCGCCCCTTACCCGACCTCGTCCTGAGGCGCCGCGCAGCGGCCTCGAAGGGCGATCCAGTGCGCNNAATACTTCATCGCCTCGCGCCTGGCGACGCCGGTCAGCTTCTCGCCATGGTCCTTCAAAAACCGGCGCACGCGTTTGGGGTCGCGCTTCGACAATTCGCGCAGCCACCAGCCGACCGCCTTCTGGATGAACCACTGGCGATCCTCGGCCAGAAGCACGGCCCAGCCGAGCATCCGCTCGGGGTCGCGTCTTTCCTTCGCCCACGGCAAGGTGAAGACCAGCGCCGCGCGCCGCATCCACAAATGCGGGTTTTCGATCCAGGCCTCGACCGCGTCGAGCCGGCCGGGGTCTTCGATGAGACAGCGCGACGCGACGCCCGCCAGATTGTCCGCCACCGCCCAGCCGTCGAGATCGGCCAGGCGCTCGGTCACGAAACGCCAGACCCTGGCGTCGGGCTCGATCGACTTCCGCGCCAGGATCCGCCCGGCGACGATCTTCAAGTCCCACACCGGCTCCCGCCACAGCCGCCGGCAAAGCTCCAGCGCCCGCTGCTGCGTGAGATCGCCGAGCGCCTCCTTGATCGCGACGTCCATCCCCGGCAACGGCACGCCCCAATGCTCCCAGCGCGATTTCTGGTACCGCTTCTCTTGCTCCGCCCGCTCGCGTCCGCCGAGCGCGCGCAGGGCTTGCAACAGTCGCGCTTGGGCGGCTTCGACGATTGTGTCGGGCCTCATTGTCGCTCTCACCGTCGTTGCGAGCGCAGCGAAGCAATCCAGAGCCCCCCAACGAACTCTGGATTGCTTCGTCGCCATAGCCGGTCGAAAGACGGGCGTTTTAGACGCCCTATGGCTCCTCGCGATGACGGCCTGGCGCGGTCGAAAACCCTCTTGCCCTATTCCAGCCCGATCTCGCGCAGGATCTCCGCTTGATGCTCGCCGAGGTTGGGCGACCGGCGCTCGAATACGAGCGGACTTTCGCTCATCATGATTGGACTGCGGATGCCGGGCGTCCCCTGAGGCTCGATCCGCATGCCACGCGCCTTGAACTGGGGATCGGCGAAGAGATCGGCGATCGTGTTGATCGGCCCGGCAGGGACGACCACCGCTTCCAACGCGGCGAGAAGCTCGTCGCGCTTCCATAGAGCGGTCTTCGCTTCAAGCTCGCGCCCCATCTCGACACGGTTCGTCACGCGGCCGGGATTGGTCGCAAAGCGCGGGTCGACGGCAAGGTTCTCCAAACCCAGCACCCCGCAGAGCCGCGTGAACTGTCCGTCGTTGCCGACCGCCACGATCAGCCAGCCATCCGCAACCGGCAGCGTCTGGTACGGTGCGAGATTGATGTGGGCGTTGCCCATCCTCTTCGGTGACCGGCCGGAAGCGAGATAGTTCATCGCCTGATTGGCGAGCATCGCGCTCATCGAGTCGAACAGGGCAAGATCGAGGCGCTGGCCCCGGCCGGTGCGATCGCGGGCGATCAGCGCCGCCTCGATGGCGATCACGCCATAGAGGCCGGTGAAGAGGTCGGCGATCGCGATGCCGGCCTTCTCCGGCGGCCCATCCGGCTCGCCGGTGATGTCCATGACGCCCGACATGCCCTGGATAAGGAAGTCGTAGCCGGCGCGTTTCGCGTAAGGCCCGGTCTGGCCGAAGCCGGTCACCGAGCAATAGATGAGGCGCGGGTTGAGGCGGCTGAGCGGCTCATAGTCGAGGCCGAACTTGGCGAGTCCGCCGACCTTGAAGTTCTCGATGAGCACGTCCGAGCGCGCCGCGAGGCGCTGCACGATCTCGCGACCCCGCTCGGTCGCGAAGTCGGCGACGATCGAGCGCTTGCCGCGATTGCACGAGTGGAAATAGGCGGCCGACTGCTCGCCCTCCGTGTCGATGAAGGGCGGGCCCCAGCGGCGCGTTTCGTCGCCCTCCGGACTCTCGACCTTGATGACGTCGGCGCCCAGATCGGCGAGCGTCTGCCCGGTCGTCGGGCCCGCGAGCACGCGCGCGAGCTCGACGACGCGCAGTCCGGCGAGCGGGCTCATCGTCAGAAGAACGCCTGCAGGCCGGTCTGCGCCCGCCCCAAGATCAGCGCGTGAACGTCGTGCGTGCCTTCGTAGGTGTTGACGGTCTCGAGGTTGGCGAGGTGGCGCATGACCTTGTACTCGATCTGAATGCCGTTGCCGCCGTGCATGTCGCGCGCGGCGCGGGCGACGTCGAGCGCCTCGCCACAATTCGAGCGCTTGACGAGCGAGATCATCTCCGGCGCCGCCTTGCCCTCGTCCATGAGCCGCCCCACCCTCAGCGAAGCCTGGAGCCCGAGAGCGATCTTGGTCTGCATGTCGGCGAGCTTCTTCTGGAAGAGCTGGGTCGCGGCCAGCGGGCGGCCGAACTGCTTGCGGTCGAGGCCGTATTGGCGGGCGGCGAGCCAGCAATCCTCCGCCGCGCCCATTGCCCCCCAAGAGATACCGTAGCGGGCCCGATTAAGGCAGCCGAACGGACCTTTAAGGCCGGCAACATTCGGCAATAGTGCGCTCTCCGGCGCCTCGACATTGTCGAGCACGATCTCGCCGGTGATCGAGGCGCGCAGCGAAAGCTTGCCCTCGATCTTTGGCGCCGAGAGGCCCTTCATACCCTTTTCCAGGATGAAGCCGCGAATCTGATCATTGTGGGCGCGCGACTTCGCCCAGACGACGAACACGTCGGCGAGCGGCGCGTTGCTGATCCAGGTCTTGGCGCCGACGAGTCGATAGCCGCTATCGATCTTCTCGGCCCGCGTGACCATGCCGCCGGGATCGGAACCCGCGCCCGGCTCGGTGAGCCCGAAGCAGCCAATGAGCTCGCCGCGCGCGAGGCCCGGAAGGTACTTCCGCCGCTGGTCGGCGTCGCCGTAGGCGTGGATCGGATACATGACGAGCGAGCTCTGCACACTCATCATCGAGCGGAAGCCGGAGTCGACCCGCTCGACCTCGCGCGCCACCAGGCCGTAGGAGACGTAACCCGCGCCGGCGCAGCCGAATTCCTGCGGCAGCGTCACCCCGAGCAGCCCCGCTTCGCCCATCAGGCGGAAGAGCTCCGGGTCGGTCCTCTCCTCAAGATAGGCCTTCTGGATGCGCGGCGCGAGCTCCTTTGCGGCGAACTCCCGCGCCGTGTCGCGGATCATCCGCTCATCCTCGGCGAGCTGGGATTCCAGCAGCAGCGGATCGTCCCATTGGAACGGGCCGAGATCGGGTCCATGAAATCCACTCATCGCAACGCCCTCGGGCCTCCGGCGCCCGCATCCTTCGAGCCGCCGCTTCGCGGGCTCCTAAGGATGAGGGATATCGCCAATATCGATCTATATTGGCCGGCGAACGAGGCGTCGAGGGCGGGGCCCGGCGGCAAGGTGGAAACGGCGCCGGCGCCAGCCTATCATCGGTGAGCGCTGACCCCGGCGACAAGGATATGATACAAGCGCATGCAAAACGATCCGCTCTCGCACGGCCTGTGGGAATTGACCGCTCCGCCAGCGCCGCCGACATCGGCGCTCAAGGGCGAGGTTCGGGCTGACGTCGCGGTCGTCGGCTGCGGCTATACCGGGCTCTCGACAGCGCTCCATTTGGCTGAGGCCGGGGCGAAGGTCGTGGCGCTCGAGGCGATCGAGATTGGCTTCGGCGGCGCGGGACGCAACGTCGGCCTGGTCAACGCCGGCATGTGGCTCGCGCCCGACGACATCATCGAGAGGCTCGGCGCGGATTATGGCGAGCGGCTCCTCGGCCTGCTCGGCGGCGGCCCGGCGGAAGTCTACGCGCTTGTCGACAAGCNNCGTTCCGGCCTCGCCAAGATCGAGGAACGCGCCCGGCAATGGGGCGCGCGGGGCGCGCCGGTCCGGCTTCTCACCCGGGCCGAGACCGCCAAGCGCATTGGCGTCGACATCTACGCAGGCTCGCTGCTCGACCTGCGCGCCGGGATCATCCAGCCGCTCGCCTACGCGCGCGGCCTCGCGGGCGCCGCGATCGCCGCCGGCGCCGCGATCCACACCCGAAGTCCGGTCAGATCGGCCGAGCGGACGGGAAAGGCATGGACGCTCGCAACGGACAGCGGGAGTATCACTGCCGACTGGATCGCGGTCGCGACCGACGCCTATGGCGTCGCTCCATGGCCGCAGGGGCGCCGCGAACAGATTTGCGTGCCTTATTTCAATTTCGCCACCCGACCTTTGGGCGCCGAACTGCAGGCCGCGATCCTACCCGGCCGCGAGGGCTGCTGGGACACTCGGCTGATCATGAATTCCTTCCGCTTCGATCGCGCCGGGCGGCTTCTGTTCGGCAGCATTGGCGCGCTGCGGGGAACCGGCTTGGCGGTCCATCGCGCCTGGAGCATGCGTGCGCTCAAGAAGACCTTTCCCCAGATCGGCGAGGTCGCGTTTGAGGCGCAATGGTACGGGATGATGGGCATGACCGACGACGCGCTGCCGCGCTTTCATCGACTCGCGCCAAACGTCGTCACGTTCTGCGGCTACAATGGCAGGGGAATCGGAACCGGCACGGTGTTCGGGCGCGTCCTTGCCGATCACATTCTGGGCAAGCTCAGCGAAAAGGACCTGCCGCTGCCGGTCACCGAGCCTAACGCGCCAGCGCTGCCGGCGCTGAGGGAGGCCTATTACGAAGCCGGCGCCCAGATCGCCCACGTCGTCGGCGCACGGCTCTGAGGGCCGCCAAAACCGTGATCTTGATTTCACCACCATGTGTGGCTATGGGCTGATATCGATGTCCGAGCGACCACTCGACTTCGCGTTCTGTGACGCGCGACGAGGAAGCCTTCCGCACCGATAGCGGACTGGCGATATCAGGCCGCTCCTCTCAACTTCATCTACGGGACTGCATCTATGGCTACTGGAACCGTCAAATGGTTCAACGCAACGAAGGGCTTTGGCTTCATCCAGCCCGACGATGGCGGCAAGGACGTATTCGTCCACATCAGCGCCGTCGAGCGCGCGGGGCTTCGCGACCTCGCCGAGGGACAGAAGGTCGTCTACGAGATTGTCGCCGACAAGCGCACCGGCCGCTCGTCGGCAGGCAACCTGAAGGTCGCCTGACTTTCTTTCACTGGCTTGCGCGCTTGCCCGCGCCTGCTTGAGCCCCGGCGACAAGGCCGGGGCTTTTTGTTTATGGTGGCCCCTTGATGGGAGGCGCAAATGGGTGGGGGCAAGCAAGAGACGTTTCTGGGGCTCGACATCGGCACGTCCTCGATCAAGGCGCTGCTTGTCGACGCCGATCAGCGGGTGGTCGCGGAAGCCTCGACGCCGCTCAGCGTCTCGCGCCCTCATCCATTGTGGAGCGAGCAGGATCCCGGCGACTGGGTCGAGGGCGTCGAGGCGGCGGTCGCCGCGATCCGCCGCCATGCGCCGACGGAATTCGCTGCGCTCGCGGGGATCGGACTCTCGGGCCAGATGCACGGCGCAACTCTGCTCGACGCGCATGACAAACCGCTGAGGCCCGCAATCCTGTGGAACGACGGCCGTTCGTTTGCCGAATGCGCGGAGCTCAAGCGCCGCGTCCCCGACCTCGAGCAGCGCACCGGCAACCTCGCCATGCCGGGCTTCACCGCGCCGAAGATGTTGTGGGTCGCCGCGCATGAGCCCGAGGTCGCCAGGGCGACCAGGCGGGTGCTGCTGCCCAAGGACTATGTACGCCTGCGCCTCTCGGGCGAAGCCGTCTCGGAAATGTCGGACGCCTCGGGAACGCTGTGGCTCGACGTCGGCCGGCGGCGCTGGGACGCGAGCCTGCTCGCGGCGACCGGCCTGACCGAAAAAGCGATGCCGAGCCTAGTCGAGGGGTCCGAAGTCTCGGCTTATCTCGCGCCCGAGATCGCGGGCGCCTGGGGCCTCACGGGCCGCAAGATTCCGATCGCCGGCGGAGGCGGCGACAACGCCGCTTCGGCGATCGGCGTCGGCGCGACTGCAGCCGGCGCGGGCTTCGTTTCGCTCGGCACCTCTGGCGTCATCTTTTCCGTCACCGATCGCTTCGTCAGCCTGCCCGAGCGCACCCTGCATGCGTTCTGTCATGCGCTGCCGCATCGCTGGCACGGCATGGCGGTGATGCTGTCGGCCGCCTCCTCGCTCTCCTGGATCGCCGCCGTCCTTGGGCGCGAACGCGACATCGGCGAATTGATCGCCGGCGCGGCGTCCTTCGCCCGCTCGAAGAGCGCGGTCGGTTCCGCGCCGATCTTCCTGCCCTATCTCAGCGGCGAGCGCACCCCGCACAACGACGCCGAGGCCACTGGGATGTTTGCGGGCTTGCGGGCCGAGCACGGCGCCGATGCGCTGGTGTTCGCGGTCATGGAGGGCGTCGCCTTCTCGTTCGCCGACGGCGTCGACGTACTCGACGCCGCCGGGGCGAGGCCGGTCCGGCCGCTCCTGGTCGGCGGCGGCGCGCGGTCGGAATTCTGGGGCCAGATGATCGCCGATGTCGCCGGCCTTTCGATCGATCTCGCTTCCGGCGCTGAAGCCGGCGCGGCGCTCGGCGCGGCCCGGCTCGGCATGCTTGCCGCAGGCGTGGGACCCATCGAAGCGGTGTGCGCGCGTCCGCCGGTCCAGCGCGAGTTCAAGCCGGACCCGGAGCGGGCCGCGATCCATGCGCCACGCCTCAGGCGCTATCGCGCACTCTACCAGGCCGAGAAGGCGGCGCGGACATCCTAGAAAACCGCCGAGAGCGAGTGACCAAAACCGTTATCGGGACGAAGTGCGAGGTATGGAGTTCGACTTCCTTTTTCGGAGATTTGCCGTTTCGCCGCTTCCGGTTCCCGGGAGCTGGTACGCCTTGCCGCTTCGGTTGATTGTCGGTTTCGGTTTCGTGCAGCATGGCCACGCAAAGCTTTCCCGCGGCGCAGACGACTTCATCGCGATTCTCCACGCCATCGGGATGCCTTTTGCCGAGTTTTTCGGTTGGGCGACCATCGTCGTTGAAATCGTCGGGGGAGTATTGATCCTCGCGGGCGCTTTCATACCCCTCGCTGCGGCGCCGATGATCGTTGTGCTCCTGGTCGCGATTTTCACCGTTCATCTTCCCAACGGGTTCAGCTCGATCAAGCTCATGTCCTACGATGCGGCGGGCGCGCACTTCGGCCAGCCCGGATATGAAACGGACCTGCTTTATATTGCGGGACTCCTCGCGCTTTGCATTGGAGGCGCGGGCCCCCTGTCGGTGGATGGCCATTTGAAGGCGCGCCATTAGACACCCCGCCATCTGACCACGAGGTCTCCTATCGCGGTGACCAGAATCTGCACCCCGATGCACATGAGCAGGAAGGCGGTCAGCCGCACGATCACTGTGCGCGCCGTTGCCCCCATCAGCTCCGTCAGTCGGTCGGCGAAGCGATAGGCGATCCAGATGATCGCGGCGTTGGCGACCCCGGCCACGCTCGCGCCGAGAAAGAAAGCGATCAGGCCGACACTGGTCGACGGCCGCTCTGCGCCAATCGTGATCGCAACGGCGATCGTTCCCGGTCCGGTCGTGAACGGCAGTGTAAGCGGAAAGAAGGCGAGTTGCATCGGATCGCCGTCGCCGCTCTGCTCCCCGGCGTGTTCGTGGCCCTTTTGGTCGGGATGATAGTCGCCCGAGGTCAGTAACTGAAAGCCGCTGAGCGCGATCACTGTTCCGCCGGCGATGCGCAGGGCGTCGATCGACACGCCGAAAAAGCGCAGCACATAGGCCCCGGCCCAGAGCGCGCCAAACATGATGAGAAGCGAATAAAGTCCGACCAGGGCGGCGACCTTCTCCCTGTCGGCGGTCGCGAAGTCCTTGGTGACGCCATAAAAGATGAGCGCGCCGCCGATTGGGTTGATAATCGAGAACAGGGATGGGAAGGCGAGCAGGAAGGCGCCATTCGCCGTCCGGGCGAAGTCTCCCCAATCCGCGCCGATCGTCTGTTCCATTCCGCCGTCAACCCCATGGAGAAGACTTCTCCCTTTCTCTCTAACCATTTGGGAAGCCTCGCGCGCTAGCCTTCTCGTCTCATCGACCAGCCGAGGAGGGACCGTGTCCGGCCCCGTCGCGATCTGGGCCGCGTTGCAGGGCGCGGTCCTGGAAGCTTTCAAGCCCGCCTCCGCCTATGGCGCGCCGGCTCTGATCGGCGCGCTCGCGGTCTGCGCGCTCTACTACGCCGGCCGCCGCCGGGCGCGCGGCCGGCGCTTGAGCGTCAGGGGGTTCGTGCGCTCGATCTTCCCCAAGCGCATTCTCCTCCATCCCTCGTCGCTCATCGACATGCGGCTGTGGACGCTGAACGGCGTCGCGCTCGCCTCCGCTTACGGCATGCTGGGCCTTGGCCTCTTCTTCTGGCGCGACGAAGTCGTCGCCGGCCTGACCCATGGATGGGGCCGGCACACGCCCGCGCGCTGGCCCGCCTGGACGATCCTGACGCTCGCGACCGTGCTCCAGCTCCTGGCTTCCGAGCTCGCCTATTGGTTCGCCCACTATTGTTTCCACAAAATCCCAGCGCTGTGGGAGTTCCACAAGGTCCACCATTCGGCCGAGGTCATGACGACGCTCACCGAATTGCGTCAGCATCCGGTCGAGATCATCGCCTTCATGAACCTGATCGGGCTGTCGACCGGAATCGTATTCGGCGTCATGACCTACGCCTTCGGCCCCGGCGTGCGCCCGTTCACCCTCCTCAACGGCAACATTCTGCTGATGGCGTTCCTCGTCACCTACGGCCACCTGCGCCACAGCCACATGTGGATCGCCTTCACCGGCTTCGCCGGCCGCATCCTGCAGAGCCCGGCCCACCACCAGCTGCACCATTCCGCCAATCCCATCCATTACGATCGGAACCTCGGCTTTGCGCTCGCCGTCTGGGATTGGGCGTTCGGCACCCTCGTCATTCCCTCGAGGGCGCGCGAGCTGATCGTGTTCGGCGTCGGCGACAAGGCGCCTCCATTCCGCTCCGCCGTCGCCGCCTTCGTTGTCCCCTGCGTGCGCTTCGCCGGGCATGTGGGCAGGTTCGCCGCCGGCTGGCGAAGGCGCGCGGCCGCGCACGGGGTTGCGAGCGGCGCTCAAACGCCATTCGTCATTGCGCGCGAACTGAGGCAATCCAAGGAATTGTAAGGCCGCGGCTCTGGGCCGCCTCCTCGCCGTAGTCCATCGAGCGACGGCGTCTTTTCATGCCCTATGGCTGGTCGCAATGACGAACGGGAGCTGCGCCATCGGATTTTTGCGCAGTCGCGCGCGTTCCCCCGCGGCGCGAATCTCCCTATTCTCGCTTCGACCCCCAAGCGAAATGGAGACGCTTCCGTGCCGGGCGAAAAGTCCGCGCGCCGGCGCGGCGTGCTGCTGGTTCTCGTCGCCACGGTGCTCTGGAGCATGGCCGGCCCGTTCGCCCGCCTCCTCGCCCATCTCGACGTCTGGACAGTTATGGGCTGGCGGGCGCTGCTCGGCGCGGTCTCGATCGCCGTCGTCGGCCTGATCGAATGGAGACGCGGACGCCTTGACAATGCGTTCGGCTTCGGTCCGCTGTCGCCGCTCGTGGCGCTGCTCGCGATGATCGCGATCTCGGCCTACACCGCCTCGGTGATGACCACGACCATCGCCGACGTCATGGTGATTTATGCGACCCTGCCGTTCGTCGCCGCGGCGATCGGTTTTGTCATCAATGGCGAGCGGGTCAGCCCGCGCACCCTCGCCGCCGCGGCCGTGGCGCTCCTGGGCATCGTCATCATGGTCGCAAGCGGCCTCGGCTCGGGCCGCGTCCTGGGCCAGGCGCTGTCGATGCTGATGACGCTCGCCTTCGCCGGTATGATCGTGCTCCAGCGGCGCCAGCCGAAGGCGTCGATGATCGTCGTCAATTGCCTCGGGGCGCTCGGATCAGGAATTTTCGGCCTCGCGAATTCGCCGCTCGAGCCAATCGGGCTCCACGATTTCGTCATCCTGTTCGTGTTCGGCCTGACCACGATCGGCCTCGCCTTCGTCATCTTCATGGAGGGGGCGAAGTTCATCCCGTCCGCCGAAGCGGGCCTTATCAGCCTGCTGGATGTTGTGCTCGGACCGGTATGGGTGTTTCTTGCCTTCGGCGAGAACCCGGGCCTGCCGACCATGGTTGGCGGCGCGATCGTGCTCGCCGCCGCCGTCTGGCGCATGGCGCCGGACCTCAGGCAGGAACGGGTTATATGACGACTGAGGGAGGGATTATGAGCGGCGAGCGTTTTGCCTTGGTGACGGGGGCGGGATCGGGGATCGGGCGGGCGTCGGCGCTGGCGCTGGCGCGCGCGGGGTGGCATGTCGCGCTTGCGGGGCGGCGGCGGGAGCCGCTCGAGGAGACGTCGGGCGAGATCAAAACGCTCGGCCGGCGCGCCGTCGCCGCGCCGTCCGACGTTGGCGACCCGGAGGCGGTGAAGGCGCTGTTCGCGATGATCGAGCGCGAGTTCGGCCGGCTCGATCTCCTGTTCAACAACGCCGGGACCGGCGCGCCGGCCGTTCCGATCGACGAATTGACCTATGCGCAGTGGAAGACGGTCGTCGACGTCAACCTCAACGGCGCTTTCTTGTGCGCCCAAGGCGCCTTCGGGCTGATGAAGCGGCAGCGGCCGCAAGGCGGACGCATCATCAATAACGGCTCGATCTCGGCTCACGTGCCGCGGCCGTTCTCCGTCCCCTATACGGCGACCAAGCACGCCATCACCGGATTGACCAAGTCGATCGCGCTCGACGGGCGGGCCTACGATATCGCCTGCGGGCAGATCGACATCGGCAATGCGCTGACCGACATGGCCCGCAAGATGACCCGCGGCGTTCCCCAGGCCGATGGGCGAATCGCGGTCGAGCCGACCATGGACGTGGAGGAGGTCGGGGCCGCGATCGTCCACATGGCGAGCCTGCCCTTGACCACCAACATCCTCACCATGACCATCATGGCGACCAAGATGCCGTTCGTGGGGCGGGGGTAGTGCAGCCTCTGCGTTTGCGAGTCGATCAGGCCTGGTTCGAGCGGCCGACCGGCGCAGTTGGGCGGCCCATGGCGGCGGGCGCAAGCGGTTCGAGCAATTGGCCAATCAGCGTCTCCGGCACCGGAGTCGAGGTTCCGTAGTCCTTGGGCCACGTCCTCGGCAGGTAAAAGGTGCCGAACAGGCGGTCGATGAACGGCAGCATCGACGAATAATTGTGGTCCTTGTGATCCTCGAGCGTGTGGTGCCAATGATGGAAAGCCGGACTGGCGATAATTTCTTCGAACGGTCCCAAGCGCCAGCGCACGTTAGCGTGGATGAAGAAGCTCCATAGCGAGCCGATGAAAAGAACCAGCATCGGCACCAGCGACGGGTTCGGACCGACCGGCGACGCGAGGCCTGTCGCGTAGAGCAGCGTCAAGCCGCATAGGCGGGTGAAGACCAGATCGATCGGATGACCGCGCGTGTTGACCAGAAAATTCACATGCTCAGCGCTGTGGTGAACGGCGTGGAACCGCCACAGGAGCGGAAGCTCGTGGCTCCAGCGATGGCCCCAGTAGAAGCCGATCTCGCCGACGACCATGGCGGCGACCATTCGCGCCCATAGCGGCAGGCCAGCCGCCATGCCGGTAACGGCCCCCGGCAGAGTCGAATGGATGAGCCAGGCTATCAGGAGTGCGGGCGGGGTGAGCAGGAGGGTGGTGAAGAGGCCATTGAAGAAATACCAGCCGAGATTGACCGACCAGCCCCTCTCGAACAGTCTGCCCGGACGGACGGCGAACATGTGTTCGAGCGGCGCGAACACCACGGTGACCACAGCGAGCAGCAGGCACGCCCGCAGCACGTTGCTCGCGAACCAAAGCACATGCTGATGCGACGCCAGAAACTCAGTCATGAAATCATGTCATCCCGTTGCGACGGCGATCCCGTTTTATAACAAAAAACCGGGGCGGAATTCAATCCGCCCCGGCCGCAAGACCGCAATCTGGCGCCAGCCCTCAGATGATCGCCACCGGCGTCCGGCGTCGGCGGCGAAAGGCCGCGAATCCAAGCCCGCCGAACCCGGCCAGCATCATCGCCCAAGTCGACGGCTCGGGGACGGCGGTCAGCGACACGCCGTCCAGAAGGGCGAACGGCGGCAAGTTGGCCGCCGGCGACCCGACCGCCAGGAACGACAGCGCTTCGCTCGTCGCGTTGGCGGTGAAGTCGAAGGTTTCCAACGTCCAGCCGGAGAACGAGCCCGGCGTGCCGGCAGGGTTTGTGTTCAGGTAGACGGGTGTCGCGAACGAATCGCCGCCGAGGCTGCCAGTGAGCTGGATGCTGGTGTAACCAGTTCGGTTGAAGAGCTCGCCGCCGGCCCAGTAGAAGCTGAGCTGATACTCCTGCCCGCTCGTCAGACCAGTGATTGTCTGTGTCAGCGCCCCGGTGAAGTTAGGATCCCCGTCCAACCCTACGAAGGCGCCGCCGTCGGGGCTCAGGCTGTTAACGTTGGCGTTGAGGTACTGAGGCTCGGAGGAAGTGTAGCGGGTGTCCGGGTTGATGCTGGTGTCGGCCGCCAATGTACCGGTGAACAGGATATTGTAAAGTTGCGGGTTCGACAGCGACGCCGTCGAGGACCAATCGGTCAGATCGCCGTTGTAGTTCCACAGCGAATCAATCTCCGCTCCGCTGGCGTTGGATGGATTGAGGGGGGATGGCAGCGTGTTCATCGAGAAGCTGCCATTCTGGACCAGATTTGTCCCGGCCTGGGCGCCGACGGCCAGCAGTGGCGCGAGAGCCGCGCCCAACATTAAGGCTCTTTTCATTGTTGTCCCTGTTTGAGTTCGTCGCCGCCCGCCAAATTTACGGAGCGTTAATAGATAAGTCAATATCCATTGCCGGGTAGTGTGGATAACGGTCGGCGCGGCGGGTGGCCCCACGCCGGACAGGAGAGGCGGGCTCGCTGGGTGGCTCGGCGCGAAGGTGTGAGCACAGTCACATCGCAGTTTGCTTGAACGTGCGAATAACAACCGCGGGG
>PLUH01000337.1 GCA_003164825.1 Hyphomicrobiales bacterium | reverse complement strand
CGGATCGCGCCCGGGCCGAGAAGATGGCGCGCGAGCTGTTTCGCGTCGTCGAGCGCGGCGACGTCAAGATCCAGATCGGCAGGAAATGGCCGCTCGCCCAAGTCGCTGACGCTCATGTCGCGCTCGAGAAGCGCGAAACGACGGGCTCGCTCATCCTCTTACCGTGAAGCCGGGCTGCGGCCTTTCTTGCGCCAAGTTTCCGCGCCACCAGCCGGTGCTTGGCGCAGGCTGACCGCCCTTGTATAGGAGGCGCGCCGGGCCGGCGCCGGCCGATTTCCGGACGAAACGAGGAAGGGCGTATTGAGCCGAATGATCGAACCGAGCCTGAAGCCTGTCGAGGTCGCCGTCACGCCCGCCAAGAAGGAGGAGGGCTGGTGGGAAACCATCAAGGTCATCATCGAAGCGCTGCTGATCGCGCTGGTGGTGCGCACGGTCTTGTTCCAGCCGTTCAACATTCCCTCAGGCTCGCTGGTGCCGACGCTGCTCGTCGGCGACTACCTGTTCGTCTCCAAATACGCCTACGGCTACTCGCATTTCTCGCTGCCGAGCTTTCTCGATCTGGACCCCCAGGCGATGCCCGGCCGCATATTCGCCTCCGAGCCGAAGCGCGGCGACATTATCGTGTTCAAGCTGCCGAGCGATGGTCAGACCGATTACATCAAGCGGCTGATCGGCCTGCCCGGCGACAAGATCCAGGTCCTCCACGGGCGGCTCTTTATCAACGGCGAGGAGGTCCCGCGCGAGCCGATCGCGCCCTTTCTGACCGTCAATCACTTCAACAAGCCGATGGAGGCCCCGCAGTACCTCGAGACGCTTCCCGGCGGGGTCCAGCATAAGATCATTCAGATCGACGGCGACGAGGGAACTTTCGACAACACCAAGGTCTACGAGGTGCCGCCCGGACATTATTTCATGATGGGCGACAACCGCGACAATTCGAGCGATTCAAGGCTCGCGGGGGATCAGGGCGGCGTCGGCTACGTGCCGTTCGAGAACCTGATCGGCAGGGCCGAGGTCATCTTCTTCTCGATCGACGAGGGGACGCCGGCGTGGGAGGTGTGGCGGTGGCCGTGGACGGTGCGGTGGAGCCGCATCTTCCAGCGAGTGCGCTAGCGGCCGGCCGAAGGCTCCCGCGACAGGCCCGAAGGCGTTATAGTCGGGCGGGCCGTCGTTCCCGTTTCCCGACTGCTGTCAGGCGGCGCCGTGGCGCGGCCCATCTCCGATCGGTTGCTCAATGAACAAACAGCCGCGAGCGGAATTGTCCGCGTTGGAGTCCCGGCTCGGCTACAGCTTCCGCGATCCGGGGCTCGCCAAGGTCGCCTTGACCCATCTCTCGGCGCAAAGCGCGGGCGGGCAGGGGCGGGCGCTGTCCTACCAGCGTCTCGAATTCCTCGGCGACCGGGTGCTCGGCGTCGCCATCGCGGGCCGGCTCTATCAGGCCTTTCCCCAGGCGAGCGAGGGCGAACTGTCAATGCGGTTCGCCAAGCTCGTGCGCCGCGAGACCTGCGCCGAGATCGCCGCCCAGTGGGATGTCGGGCCGCATGTCGCGCTGGGCTTAGGCGAAGCGCGGGGCGGCGGCCGCAAGAAGGCCGCGATCCTCTCCGACGTCTGCGAATCCCTGATCGGCGCGGTATTCGTCGATGGCGGCTTCGAGGCGGCCGAGGCGCTTGTCCTGCGCGCCTGGGGCGACCGGATCACCGCCGACGCCGCGCGCGACGCCAAGACCGCGGTGCAGGAATGGGCGCAGTCGCGCGCGCTGGCCGCGCCCCGCTACGAGGAGGTCGAGCGCAGCGGTCCGGCGCACGCCCCCCATTTCGTGATGCGCCTGGTGCTCGAAGGCTTTGAGCCCGAGCTTGGCGCAGCGAGCTCGAAGCGGGCCGCGGAACAGGCGGCGGCGCAGGCCTTTCTCGACCGCCGGGGCGGAAGTTGAGCGCGACGCGCTGCGGGTTCGTCGCCCTCATCGGCGCGCCTAACGCCGGAAAATCGACGCTCATCAACGCGCTCGTCGGCGAAAAGGTCTCGATCGTCACCCGCAAGGCCCAGACGACGCGCTCGGTCGTGCGCGGCGTGATGACCAAGGGCGAGGCGCAGATCGTGTTCGTCGACACGCCTGGCCTGTTCGCGCCCAAGCGCCGCCTCGACCGCGCGATGGTCGCCTCCGCCTGGAGCGCGGCGGCGGACGCCGACGTCGTGGCGCTGATGATCGACGCCAGGAAGGAGGCGGGCCAAGCGAGCCTGACCGAGGAGACCCAGGCGATCCTGGCCGGGCTCGGTGAGCGCGGCAAGCCGAAGCTCGCCGTCCTCAACAAGATCGACCTCGTCCAGCGGCCGAAGCTGCTCGAACTCTCGGCCAGGCTCAACGCCGCGACGACCTTCGATGATACGTTCATGATCAGCGCCGCGACCGGCGACGGGCTCGAGCGGCTGACGGAGCGCCTGATCGAGCTCATTCCGCCCNNNNACCTGCCCGACGGTACGGCGCGGATCGAGCAGACGATCTTCGTCACCCGCGAAAGCCATCGCAAGATCGTGCTCGGCGAGGGCGGGCGCACGATCAAGGCGATCGGCACGGCCGCGCGCAAGGACATCGCCGCGGCGCATGGCTCAAACGTGCATCTCTTCCTGTTCGTCAAGGTGCGCGAGAACTGG
>PLUH01000416.1 GCA_003164825.1 Hyphomicrobiales bacterium | reverse complement strand
CGCCACCGCCTCGGCGCGCCCCTGCGCATCGAGTTTATCGAGCAGAGATGCAATGTGGAATTTGACGGTATGGACCGAAATCTTGAGCCGCCGGGCGATCGCCTTGTTGGACGCCCCCTCGGCGATCAGCGCCAGCACGTCGAGCTCGCGCGGGGTCAAGGCCACGTCCGGCGCCGGCTCGCTCCCGGCGACGAGGGTCGCATCGGCAGGCTCGCCCGGCGCCGCGAGCCTCAAGCCCGGCACGTCGGCCAGCAGCGCCGCCAGCCGGTCGGCGAGCTCCGGCTCGCCGACCTCGATCGCGACGACGAGGGCGGGCGGTTCGCCGCTCATCGGCTCTCCGGCCGTTCGCCGATCGTCAGCGTCGCCTCGACCGGCTCGCCGGCCCGCCGCAGCGTAAGCCTGACGCTGGCGCCGACGCTGTCGGGTCCGAGCGCGCGCACGAGGTGGTGGACGCCGCGGATCGGTTCGCCGTTCCATCCGACGATGATGTCGCCCTGCCGGACGCCCGCCGCCGCGCCAGGTCCCTTGGCGTCGACGCTGATCGCCATCGCTCCGATCCCGCCGCCGTCGAGCTTGACCGCTTGCAGCCCGAGGCCGAGATATCCGCGCGCGATCCTGCCCTTCGTCGACAGGAGTTCCGCCACCCGGTCGATCGTCGCCATGGGAATGACGAGCGTGCGCCGCCGCGGGCCAAAGACGGCCATCCCGAACGCGCGGCCCTCCGCATCGAGCGCGAGGCCGCCTTCGCTCGAACGGTTGAGCGCCGCGTCGAGTTCGATGCGCGCGTCGATGACGCCGCCGCGCAGGCTGCGCCACTGCGGACCGACGAAGGACACGACGCCAAGCGACGCGCTCGGCGCGCCCTCGCGCGCTCCGGCGACGATTGCCAGCGCTCCCGCCGCCGGCGCACCGGCCGAAGCGGGCGCTTTGGCCAGATCGGTCCGAGCGACGCGCAACAGGGCGACGTCGCTCGACGGATCGCGGCCGACGATCTCAGCCGGGCTCGAGGCCCCGCCATGGGCGACGATCGAAACCTCCTCCTCATCGGGGAGAGCGTTCTCGGCCGCCACGATGAGACCGGGGCGCCAGGAAAAACCGGTCGATCGCGCGCGGTTCGATTGGACGGAGACGAGGCTCGGCGCGGCGGCGCGGACGAGGTTGGCGAGCGCCGTCGAGAAGGCGAGTACGGGGGAAGAGGCGGATTGATCTGACATGAAGAGCTCCTTTGCCGCCTAAGATGTCGCTCATTGAGCCCTTTTCCCACCTCGCCAGATGGCCAGGCCGTCTTTGGGTTGCGGGCCCGGCCGCCGATGCTTTGCACATGCCGCCGCGCCCCCTATATCAGCGGCCGCATGACAAAGGCCGGAGGTCCCGTTTGATTCGCTTGGCGCTCGCCGTCGTCGTCGCCCTTCTCGGCGCTCCCGCCTTCGCCGATACAGTCCAGCGGACCGCGCCGCAAAGCCCGGCGCAGGTTCGGCTCTCGTTCGCGCCGGTCGTAAAGAAGGCGGCGCCTGCGGTGGTGAACGTCTACGCCTCCCGCGTCGAGACCATGCCGCAGAATCCGCTGTTCGACGATCCGATCTTCCGCCGTTTCTTCGGCGGCCAGGGAAGCGAGGACCAGCGGGTGCAGAAGACGCTGGGCTCCGGCGTGATCGTCGACCCCTCGGGTCTCGTCGTCACCAACTACCACGTGATCGAGGGCATGACCGAGGTGAAAGTCGCGCTTTCCGACAAGCGCGAGTTCGAAGCGCAAATTGTGCTGCGCGATCCGCGAACGGATCTCGCGGTGCTCCGGCTCAAGGGCGGCGGGAATTTTCCAGTGCTCGAGCTTGGCGATTCGGACGCGCTCGAAGTCGGTGACTTTGTCATCGCTATCGGCGACCCATTCGCCGTCGGCCAGACGGTCACTCAAGGCATCGTTTCCGCGCTTGCGCGCACGCAGGTCGGAATCAGCGACTACGGCTTCTTCATCCAGACCGACGCCGCCATCAATCCCGGCAATTCCGGCGGGGCGCTGGTCGANNGGCTTCGCCATTCCCGTCAACATGGTCAAGAGCGTCATCGTTGCGGCGCGTCAGGGCGGCGCGACTGTCAGACGGCCCTGGCTCGGCGCGACGCTCCAAAGCCTGACTAAGGACATCGCCGACAATCTCGGCATCGATCGCCCGACGGGCGCGCTGGTTGTGACAGTCGCCGGCGAAGGTCCGGCGTTCGATGCGGGTCTCAAGCGGGGCGACGTCATCACCGCGGTCGACGGGCAAAGCGTCGAGGACGCCGAGAGCGTCGGCTTTCGGCTCGCGGTCAAGCCCCTCGGCGGCGCCGCCACGCTCTCGGTCCTGCGCGAGGGGCGCACCTTGAGCCTGCCGCTCAAACTGGCCGCAGCGCCGGAAATCCCTCCGCGCGATGTCCTGACCATCCGCAGCCGTTCGCCGTTCCAGGGGGCCGAAGTGATGAATATGTCACCCGCTGTCGCAGAGGAGCTGTCGCTCGAAGGCGCTCCCGACGGCGTCGTCGTCGCTTCGGTCGGCGACGGTTCGACCGCGGCTGAAGTCGGTGTGCAAAAGGGCGACGTCGTCGTTGCCGTCAACGGCCTGAAGATCGCAACGACGCGCGACCTGGAGAAGGCCTGCGCCGAACACGCGCGGCTATGGGATCTGACCATCAAACGCGGCGCGCAGACGATCCGCACCCAGCTCGGCGGCTGANNGGAGCGTCCTGCCGATCTGCGCGAGCGGAGGGAGGATGGCCGCCCGCGCTTTTCCGTTCAGCGAGCCGGTCTCGGCCCGCTTCGAACCTTAAGCCGCCTTGCGGGCGGGCTGCCGGACTTTGGCGCGCGCCAGGCGGCGCTTGATCGATTGCCAAAGGCCGCGCATTTCCTCGGCCGCTGCGCCATAGTGATTGAGTTCGGTCACTCCCCAGCCATGCCGCGCCGATTCCTGGTAGTCGACCCGCGTCAGGATCAAGGGCGAAATCAGCCCTCCCATTTCCTCGAGCGTCTCGACGCCGTCCTGGACCCGGGCCGTCTGCTGAGCGGGTGGGCACTGGTTGAGCAGGAACACGAAATCGCCGCCGATCTCCTTCAGCGCCGCGCGCGTTCGGGCGCTGGCCCAAAGGTCGAACATGCTCGGGCGGGAAGGGATGATGTTGAGGTCGGCGACCTGCATCGCGGCTGAAGACGCCGCGCCCTCGGCGCCGGGAGTGTCGAGGATCGCAAGAGTAAAGCCCCTGCGCTCGAGCGAGGAGAGGAGGGCCGGCAGGCGCGCCGCCCCCGAGGCGATGACCTCGATATCGCCGCTTCCGCGGGTCTTGGCCCAATTCGCGAGCGAACCTTGCGGATCCATGTCGATGACGCAGACCTTTTCTTTCATTTCGTGCGCCGCCACGGCGAGCGACGACGCGATCGTGCTTTTCCCCGAGCCGCCTTTTTGAGTGACAAACGCTATGGTCCGCATGACTTCCGCCCTCAGCCTTCCGAGTTTCGCCCCTGGTTCGGAACCCGGGGCGGGGATTAATGAATGTTCACGAGTTGAGCGGAAAATGGTTAACAGACGGTTTCGCAATCGACCGCATTCAGCGTCTTGTAATAATTTGCCGCAAATCATTCTCATATCGCGCGAATTGGCGACGGGTCGTTGACGCAACGGAACCGCTCAGGCGCCGATTCTCGCCCGCGACGGCGGTCAAATCTTAACGCTTGCAGCGCTCAGTCGTCGTCGAGCGGGACGACTCCTTTTATTGCGCCGTCGGCCGAAAGGGTGATCTTCTCGATCCGCATTTCGGCGTTCCTGAGCAGTTCGTCGCAGCGCCGCTTCAGCGCTTCGCCCCGCTCGTAGAGCCTGATCGATTCGTCCAGCGCCACCGCGCCTTTTTCGAGTTGATCGACGATCGCTTCGAGCTCCGCCAGCGCCGCTTCGAACGGCATCGTGGCGATGTCGGGCTTGGGCTCGGTCACTTCGGCTCCTCTCGACCCGCCTCAGCCGCGACGCCCAGCGACATGAGGGTCTTCGTCCGCATTGCCCTAATGAGCTTTCCGGAGCGAACCTGTCGCGCCGCGGCATGCCCGCCTGCCGCTAAGCGTCGATGCTTCATTCGGGCAGGGCCGAAATCAAGTACAGGGTCTGCAGCGTGTCGCTGGGTTGGGTCTCGCTTCCGAAACTATGCGCGAAAATGGCGCCAATTTCGCCGGAACGGTAAATCTGGCTCAGCGCCCGATCGACCGCAAGGCGGAAATCGCTGTCGCCGCGCGCCAGCGCGAGAGCATACGGCTCGAGCGAGAAATAATTGTTGGCGAGTCGCAGCTTGCCCGGCGCGCTGCTCTTGGAGGCGAGATAGGCGAGGATGGCGCGATCACCGAAATAAGCGACGATCGTCCCCTGGTCGAGCATCGCGAGCCCCTCCTCGTGGGTCTTCGCGGGAACGACCTCCGCATTGATATTGGCGTTGGCGAGGGTGTCGCGCAAGCTCTGCTCGGTCGTTGTGCCGGCCAGCACGCCGATCTTCTTGCCCGCCAGGGCGCCAAAATCGCTCGGACCTTCGCCGCTGACCAGGAGGCTCGCTCCGTCGATGAACGTGGCGATCGAAAAGTCGACCTGCTCTCGACGCGACAATGTGGCCGAGGTCGGCTCGCATAACAGGTCCGCCTTTCCGGATGTGATCGCATCGAAGCGATTGGCGGCGTTGACCAGGACGTAATCCACCTTGAGATCGCCGAGTCCGAGCCCGGCCGCCAAATTCTTCGCCACCGCACGGCAAAGGTCGACCATGAAGCCCGCCGGTTCGCCGATGGCGTCGGTGAACGAGAACGGCGGCGCGTCGTCGCGGTAGGCGATCCGCAGCGTCTTGTCCTGCTTGAGCTTATCGACGGTCCCCGCGGCGGCCGATCCGAGGCCGCATGCGGCGACCGTCGCCACGATCGATAGCGCCCATAAGCATCGACTGTTGGAAGCCATGCGTCTCCCCAACTCGCAATCCCCGCCTCGCGAAACTTGCCCGCATGGTGAACGACGCCGGTTCGGGGCGCAAGCAAAAGTCCAGCCGGCAGGCGGTCGCGTGCCGGCGAGCCAAGCCGCGCGCTGTCCTGATTGCGGATTTCCTGCGATAAGGCGCTCAAGTCGCTTCAGGAGGCTTTCGGAGGCCAGCCATGCTCGTCGGCGTTCCCAAGGAGATCAAAGACAACGAATTCCGGGTCGGCATGACGCCAGCCGCGGTCGCCGAGCTCGTACATCACGGCCATGAGGTGATTGTAGAGGCGGAGGCCGGCCTTGGCTCGGGCTCGCCAGACGAGGAATACGTCCGCGCCGGGGCCAAAACCGTCAAGACCGCAGCCGACATCTTCGCCCGCGCCGAGATGGTCGTGAAGGTGAAGGAGCCGCTTCCCGAAGAGCGCAAGCTGCTGCGGCGCGGGCAAATCCTCTTCACCTACCTCCATCTGGCCCCCGATCTCGAGCAGACCCGCGACCTTATGGCCTCAGGGGCGACCTGCATCGCCTACGAAACGGTGACCGATCGCCACGGCGGTCTGCCGCTATTGACGCCGATGTCGGAGGTCGCCGGCCGCCTCGCGCCGCAGGTCGGGGCGCATGCGCTGGAGAAGGCGCAAGGGGGCCGCGGCGTGCTGCTCGGCGGCGTGCCGGGCGTGGCGGCGGCCAACGTGCTTGTCCTCGGCGGCGGGGTCTCGGGAACCCACGCCGCGACGATCGCGGTCGGCATGGGCGCTTCGGTCACCGTGGTCGACCGGTCGCACGAGGCGCTCAGGCGGCTCTCGGCTGAGTTCGGCTCGGCGCTGCGCACCGTCTATTCGACCCGCGCCTCGATCGTCGACCTCGTGAAAAGCGCCGACCTGGTCATCGGCGCGGTGCTCTTGCCCGGCGCGGCCGCGCCCAAGCTCATCACCCGGGCGATGCTCAAGACGATGCGCCCGGGCGCGGTCATCGTCGACGTCGCGATCGACCAGGGCGGCTGCTGCGAGACCTCGAAGCCGACGACCCATTCCCACCCGACCTATGTCGTCGACGGCATCGTCCACTACTGCGTCGCCAACATGCCGGGCGCGGTCGCGCGCACCTCGACCTTCGCCCTCAACCACGCGACCCTGCCGTTCGCGCTGGCGCTCGCCGACAAGGGCTGGCGGGAGGCCTTGAGGGAGGACCCGCACCTGCGCGCAGGCCTCAACGTCCACGACGGCAAGGTGACCTGCGAGCCGGTCGCGGCGGCGCACGGGCTCCCCTACACGCCTCCCGAGAGCGTGCTTTAGCGANNACCGGGTGGGCGGCCGGCTATGTGGGCTATGTCTCGCGCGACCTTGCCGATGGATTGATTCACTTCGCCTACAATATCGCGATGCCGGCCCTGCTCGTGGTCACCATCGCCCAGGAGCCGGCGCGCTCGCTGCTCGCCTGGCGCTTCCTGGTCGCCTTCGGCGGCGGCTCGCTCATTTGCTTTGTTCTTGTCTTCGCGTTCGCTCGCGCCTTGAGCGGTCGCGGCCTCGCCGGCCCGGCGATGCAAGGCTGGGCCGCATCGATGACGAACACCGGCTTTGTCGCGCTGCCGGTCCTCCAGGCGACCTACGGGCCGCGAGCGGTGCTCCCGGCCGCGATCGCGACGGTCTTGTCGCCGTCGTGATGTTTCCGGCCGCCGTCATCCTGCAGGAGCTTGACGCCGGCGACTCTCTCGGATCGGGGGTCGCGCCGGCGAAACTGGCGCGGCGCGTGATCCTCAATCCGATGGTCCTCTCGACATTGATCGGCGTCGCCTGGTCCGCGCTCGGAATCCCAATGCCTGGGCCGGTCGGCGCCTATCTGCGCATTCTCGCCGACGCGCTGACCTCATGCGCCCTATTCGCCATCGGCCTCGGCGTCTCGATCCAGGGTCTTCGCGCCAACTTCGGCCGCGCCGCCACGCTGACCGTGGTCAAGCTCGTGATCATGCCGCTGATCGTGTTCGGCCTTGCGGTCGCGCTTCGGCTCGAACCGCTCTATCTGATCGCGGCCGTCATCTGCGCCGCGGTCCCGACCGCCAAGACGGTGTACATCTTGGCCGGCGAGTACCATTGTGAGGAACCGCTTGTCGCGGCGACGGTGTCGATGACGACATTGTGGTCGATCGGGACGTTGATCGTCTGGATATACGCCTTGGCGGGATTCGGCGCTCCGGGCGCTCCGGGTTAGGACCGCTTGCGACCCGGTCTTGGACTCGGCTTTAGCGCTGATCCATGCCCGGCTAAGACGTCTGTCATTCTTCCGCGGAACTTTCTCAGTTGGCGGCCGGCGGCCGATCGCCGTTGCCGTTGAGGGCGCCCGGCGCCCAGTTCACGCCCTCGCGCATGGCGTAGAAGATGTGGGCGCCGATGCGGTCGACCTTGCGCAGATAGCCGACCCAGAACGGCGAGACGTAGTTGGCGTGGTAATTGACCGCTTCGCCGACCTTGGGGTTGTAATTCGCGCCGCTCACCACGGCCTCGGCGATCCGGGTCGCGACCGCCCACGGGCCCGGCTCCTCGATCCTGAGCGACTTGCCCTCGCAGGCGAAGGTGAACTGGCAGGCGAACGGCCGGTTGCGGTCCTGATAGACGACGCCGCAGACGGTGGTCGGATAGATGCCGCTGCGCACCCGGTTCAGCACCACCTGGGCCACCGCCGCCTGCCCGTCCTCGGGCTCGCTGCGCGACTCGAAATAGATCGCCTCGGCGAGGCAGCGCATCTGGCGGGCGTTGTCCCTGGGATCGATCAGGGCCGCATAGTTCGGCTTGCCGTCCGCGCTCGACAATTGCGGGACCGTGGTCTCATTGGCGGAATCGGTCTCGACCACGACCAGCACGCCGTCGCTCGGGGTCGGCGACGAGGAATTGAGCGCGAATTCGAGCGCCAGGCCCGGCGTCGCGCCGTCGTCGAAGGCGAGCCNNCCGCGGGCGGCGGGCCGCCATCGTCCGGGCGCTCCGGGCTCATGCTGTGGCCGGGATCGAAATCGCCGTCGCGCGGATCGTCGAGCCCGCGCGGCCGGGCGTCAGGCGCGTCGAGCCCGGCGCGGGCGAGCGCGCCGTTCAGGCGCCTGGCCTCAAAGCCGGGGCGCAAGCCGATGAACGGATTTCCCTTTGCGCCGCGATCGACCTCGGGGAACGGCGGCGGCGGGCTCTTCAGCGCCCCGTTCGGCTCGACCTCGTCGGACCCAGCCGCGAGGCCGTCGGGATCGCC
>PLUH01000206.1 GCA_003164825.1 Hyphomicrobiales bacterium | reverse complement strand
CGCTGGAGGCCGGCACCGAACCCGGTACTCGCCGCTGGACGGTGCGGGCCCGGAGCTAACGAAGCTCGCGGCGCAACAGCTTTCCGGTCGGGCTCCTCGGCAGCGCGCCGGTCAGCTCGACTGCCTTGGGCACCTTGAACGGAGCGAGGCGGCTGGCGCAGTGCGCCCGCAGCTCCTCGGGGCTCGTGTCCGCGCCTTTGCGCAGGACCACGGTGGCGACGAGCCGCTCTCCCCAGTCGCTGTCCGGACGCGCGTGAACGGCGGCATCCGCGACGGCGTGGTGCTCGAGCAGGACCGCCTCGACCTCTGCCGGCGCCACGTTCTCGCCGCCGGTGANNTCTCGCGCGGATAGATGTTCTCGCCGCCGCGGATGATCATCTCCTTGAGCCGGCCCTCGATCCGGAAGTAGCCGCGTTCGTCCACCGAGCCGAGGTCGCCCGTGTGCAGCCAGCCGTCGGGCCCAAGGGCACCTGATGCGACCGTAGGTCCGCGCACGAGCAGCTCTCCGTTCGCGGCGACCCGCAGCTCCACCCCGGTCAGCGGCCAGCCGTGCGTGGCGATCTGCGAGCACGCCTCGGTCATGCCGTAGGTGGAGGCGATCGGGACGCCCGCCGCGGCCGCACGGCGAACGAGCGCCGGTGGGATCGGTCCGCCGCCCAGGAGCGCCCACCGGAGCGTCGGTGGATGCTCGAATCCGGCGTCGAGCAGCCGCGCGAGCGTGGTGGCGACGAGGCTGACGAGCGTCGTGCGCCGCGAGCCGAGCTCGTGCAGCACCCTGTCCACCTCGAAGCGCTCGTGGACGATGGCGGTGGTGGCGTAGATCGCCGAGCGCACGAGGATCGAGAGCCCGCCGACGTGCGCGGTCGTCAGCGCGCACAGCCAGCGCTCGTCTGGATCGAGGCCGAGCGCGACGGCCGATCCGAGCGCGCTCCACAGCAGGTTGCCGTAGGTGAGCGCCACCGGCCGCGGCGCAGACGTGGTGCCCGACGTGTGGATCACGACGGCGGTCGCGTCGAGGTCGTGCCCACCGGCGAGAGCGTCTGCCCGCGGCGCCTGCACGGACGCCGGTGACAAACGCCGCCCTTCTGTCGCGGGCCCGAGCGGCTCGGCCACGATCATGTCGGCCCGGTCTGTGATCGCCTCGCGCTCGCCAGGCGACAGGCGCAGGTCGATCGGCACGGCGACCGCGCCCGAGTGCTCGCGCACGATGCGCTCGAGCCGGCGCGGCTCGGCGAACTCATGCGCTTCGTCGTTGAGGTGAAGGATGACGCGCGTACCGCGTTTCGGCGCGGATTCGAGCGCGAGCGGCGCAATGGTGAATGAGCCCTTGCCGTCCGACGACCAGCGCCAGGCCTCGCTCGCTCCGGCGCGGCGGGTGTCGACGACGACCTCGTCCGCGACCATGAATGACGAGTAAAAGCCGATCCCAAACTGGCCGATCAGCGCCGCGGCTTCCTTGCTCGCGTCATCGGCGGCGAGCTTGTCCAGGAAAGCCTTGGTGCCGGAACGGGCGATGGTGCCGAGGCCTTGGGTCAGGTCTTCGCGGGTCATGCCGACGCCATTGTCCGAGAAGGTCAGCGTCTTGGCGTCAGGATTGATCGCGATCTCGATCGCGAACGGAGCGCCGTCCTCGATCAGCTCGGGCTTGGCGATCGCCTCGTAGCGCAGCTTCTCGCAGGCGTCGGCGGCGTTGGAGACGAGCTCGCGGACGAAGATCGCCCGGTCGGAATAGACCGAATGGACCATGAGATGCAGCAGGCGCGAAACGTCGGCCTCGAAGCTCTGGGTCCTGGCTTCGGTGGTCGGGGTGCTGGCGTCGGCGGTCAAATTATGGCCCTCGCTAAAGGAGTTGCGGACCGCGCATAGCTGGCGGCCGGTTGCGATATCGTCGCCTTGCCGCCCGGATTCAAGATTTGCGCCGGGCCCGCTTCAGAGCGCGACTGACGTCGCCACGAGTCTCCGGGTCTACGAAAGCCACTCCGCCGGCACATTCAAGGCCTGCGCGAGCTTTGCGATCGTGTCGGAAGTTCCCCTGCGGCGCCCGTTTTCGAGATCAGACAGATAGCCCTGAGCGATGCCTGTTTTGAAAGTCAGGTGCAGTTGGGTTTCGCCCCGCCAGTTGCGGATTGCTTTCAGCCTGCTGTCGCCTCGAAGAATGGCGGCGCTCACCTCCGGCGGCAGGATTCCGCCGCCGGCAGCCAATTCGGCCTTCCGAGCGTCGTAGATTGCGACGTCCTCCGCGTCCTCGGCCTCGTGATCAGCGCGCTCGACGAGCGCCTCATAGTCAGCCCGGGGCAGCACCACCAGTTCTTCGCCATCGGGCGTCCGAATGATTTGCGGCGGTCTCAAAGCTCAGGTCCTTTTGTAGGTCGTGGTAACCCGGCGGCCTATGTAGATCGCCAGGATCGTGCTCGCATCCTCCTCGAAAATCACCCGGTAGCCGCCGATG
Organism: Hyphomicrobiales bacterium; assembly: GCA_003164825.1. Classification (GTDB taxonomy): domain Bacteria; phylum Pseudomonadota; class Alphaproteobacteria; order Rhizobiales; family Beijerinckiaceae; genus Roseiarcus. The sequence goes on along the minus strand of PLUH01000206.1, from coordinate 576 downwards.
CGGAGCCGCCACCCACCCCGCCCAGAAAGGGGCTTCACGTCGCCTTGGCCGGTCATTGCGTAGCGGTGACGCCCGACCTCCACTTGTTCACGAGCGTCCTGGGGAAGCGCGTCGAGGTCTTTTGCGGCGGCAAGCGTCAGGATAATCGTTTTCACAGCGATAATATCGCTCAATCTAGCGTCAGTCAAGAGATAATATCGCTCGGTGGCGCCAACCGACCCTTCACCCCTCCGACGTCGTGAGCGCCAGCGCGTGCAATTCGCCGCCCATCTTCCCCTTGAGCGCGGCGTAGACCATCTGGTGCTGCTTCACCTTGTTCACGCCCCTGAAGGCTGAGGAGACGACGCTGGCCGAATAATGGTTGCCGTCGCCCGCCAGGTCCTTCACCTCGACGCGGGCGTCGGGGAACGCGTCGCGGATCATCCGCTCAATCTCGGTTTGGGACATTGCCATGGCGATTGTGCTCCTTGATTGCCTCGACCGCGTGGTCCTCCGCCTCCGCCTCGGCCTCGAGCCGCGCGACGACGTCCTCGGCCGGTTCGGTGGCGGCGATGGTGACGCCGTCGGTCATGAGGA
>PLUH01000124.1:12879-13009 GCA_003164825.1 Hyphomicrobiales bacterium | reverse complement strand
TGCCCCGGCAGCCACACTTCGAGGTCATAGGTTTTCTGCGAAGCAAAGCCGAGGTCGCCGGTCGACAGCGCCATGACGCGGTAATGCAGGCCGAGGCGCTTCAGCACCTCTTCGGCGCACGCCGTCATCC
>PLUH01000124.1:4343-12825 GCA_003164825.1 Hyphomicrobiales bacterium | reverse complement strand
GCACTTCGGCGGTGGGGATGAGGCCGAGCCGGCTACTCCTGATCATGGTCAGCCGGCTGACCAGCGCGGCCTGGGCGTCGAGCGGATCGAGAAGAGCGATTTCATCGTCGGACGCCTCGTGAAGCAACTCCCCGCCAACAGCCCAGAACTGATCGTCCTCAAACTTCGGTAGCTGCGCCGTTCCGAACATCGCCGCGTCACGCACCAGCACCGGCGGCGAGACTTCGGTGTAGCCATGCTCGCNNCCGCGCCAGCGCACCCTTCAGCACCACGAAGCGGGCGCCCGACAGTTTTGCGGCCGTCTCGAAGTCCATGAGGCCGAGCGCCTCGCCGATCTCGAAATGCTCGCGCGGCTTGTTCATGCCCTCGAGCGCCGGCGGCTTCCCCCAGCGGCGAAGCTCGACATTGTCGCTCTCGTCATTGCCGTCCGGCGTGTCGTCGGCCGGAAGGTTCGGGATCGCCGCGAGCTCCGTTTCGAGCGCCGCCGCCGCCTCCCTTTCCGCCGCCTCGAGCTCCGGCATTTTCGCCTTCGCCGCGGCGACCTCGGCGCGGAAATCTTCGGCTGCAACGCTATCCTTGCGCGCCATCGCCGCGCCGATCTGCTTCGAGGCGGCGTTGCGGCGCTCCTGCGCGCTCTGAAGCGCCGCGATCGCCTCCCGGCGCTTTCCGTCGAGCGCGATCAGCGATTCGGCGCGCGGGCCAAGACCGCGGCGCCTCAAGCCTTCGTCGAAGGCTTCGGGATTCTCGCGGATCGCTCTGACATCGTGCATGATCCGACCTCGACAATGCAGGGCGCGCCGCGTTCTTCTGCTCGCCGGCGACGTGGAGCGCGAGGCCAGCCATTACCAGACCGCCCGCGAAAAACTCAACAGCCCTTGAAGGGCGCCTTCACCTGAACGCGGGCAAGCGGCGCCTGAGCGCCCACTCGCCGAACACGTTGAGCGCGAGGCCGGCCATGACCAGTGCGCCGCCGGCAAGCTCGAGCAAGCTCAGAGACTCGCCGAACAGGAGCGCGGCGGCGATCATGCCGACAACCGGCACAAGAAGGGCGAATGGGGCGACGGTCGCCGCCGAATGATGCGCCATCAGGCGCACCCACAAGCCATAGCCGTACAAAGTCCCGCCATAGGAAAGCGCCAGCACGCTGACGACAAGCTTCAAACCCGGATGAGCGAGCGCGGCGACGCCGCCCGTCCCCTCGACGGCGAGCGACAGCGCGACGAGAGGCAGTGGCGCGGCCAGGCTCGACCAGACGGTGAAGGCGAGCATGTTGACCTTGCCGACGCTCTTCGCCAGCACGTTGCCGGCGCCCCAGAACGCCGCCGCCAGAATGACCATCAGGAACGGCCCGAGGCTCGCCCCGGCCAGGCGTTCCGAACCGATGACCGCCATGCCGATAAAGCCGACCGCGGCGCCCACGATCTGCACGCGGCTCGGCGATTCGGCGAGGAAGGCCCAGGCGAGCAGGATGGTGAAGAACACCTGCGCCATGATGACCAGCGACGCCAGCCCAACCGGGAAGCCCTGGTGGATAGCGATGAACAGCAGGCCGAACTGCCCGACCCCGATCAGAAGCCCATAGAGCGCGACCGCCCATGCCGGCGCCTTCGGCGGAGCGAGGAAGAAAACCATCGGGATCGCGGCGAACAGGAACCTGAGCGCCGCAAGCATCAGCGGCGAGGTCTCGCCGACGCCGACCTTGATCGCAATGAAGCTCAGGCCCCAGACGATCGCGACGCTCACCGCCGCGAGGATGTCGCGCGCGCTCATGCCGAGGACCGGAGAAGGACTGCAGCGTCAGAAATCATGCGCCCGGAGCTATCACACCAAAAGCAGTCCTTAAACGATCCGCTGACGGCGGCCGGCGAAGCTGCTAGAATCGCCGCATGACCGAAGAGCCCGAAAGCCTCATTCTCGAGCTTCTGCGCCAGATGCGCGCGGAGCTTGGCGACGTCCGCTCCGACATCAGCCAGCTCCGCGCCGATTCGGCGACAAAATCGGATCTCAGCATGCTCCACGCCGACGTCGCCGCCGACATCCTCTCAAACCGCAAGGAATTGAGCGAACAGATCGTTGGGTTGCGCCGCGCCGTTGTGGAGTACCATACGTCGGTCATCGGCCACGGAATCTTGATTAGCGAACTCGAAGCCCGCGTGCGCCGGGTCGAGCAGCATCTCAACCTCCCCTCGCTCAACCCGAGCTGAGCCAGGGCGAGCGTCAGGTCGCCGGGCTGTTCGCCGCGCTCTGGGCCTGCGCCCGCCGCTTCTCGACCATTTTGACTGCGATAACCGAGCCCTCGTAGAGCAGGAGCATCGGGAGCGCGAGCGAGGTCATGCTGATGAGGTCGGGCGGGGTCAGGATCGCCGCGATCCCAACCACCGCCACGATCGCGTAGCGCCGCATCCGGATGAGATAGGCGGAATCGATGATGCCGACGTGACCGAGCAGGGTCAGGATCACCGGCAGCTGGAATGCAATCCCGAAGGCGAAGATCAGCGTCATGATGAGCGACAGATATTCGCTGACCTTGGGCAGAAGCTCGATTGTCGCCTCGCCCGGAACGTTGACCTGCTGCAGCGACACCGAAAAGCGGATCAGGAGCGGCATCACCACGAAATAGACCAGCAGCGCGCCGAACAGGAAGAAGAACGGGGTCGCGATCAGATAGGGTCGGAACGCCTGCCGCTCGTTGCGGTAGAGGCCGGGCGCGATGAATTTGTAGAGCTGGACGGCGATCACCGGGAAGGCGATGACGCCCGCCCCGAACATGCTGAGGCGGATGTTGGTGTAGAACTGCTCGAGGAAATGGGTGGCGATCAGCGTCGCCTTCTCCGCCCCGACCACCCGCACATACGGCAGGGTCAGGATGTTGTAGATGGTGCGCGAGAAATAGAAGCAGACGATGAAAGCAGCGAGAAAGGCGTAGAGCGACCGGATGATGCGAGCGCGGAGCTCGATCAGGTGGTCCATCAACGGCGCCTTGGTGGCGTCGATGTCCTCTTGGCTCATTCCGCCGCGCTTCTTCGGGCGGCCGGCGGCTCGGGCTCCGCCTCCGCCGGAACGGCCGCGGGCGAGGCCTCGGCGGGCGCCGGACCCGTCAGCGCAACCTCGGACACGCCGATTTCAGAGCCGGCGATTTCTGGCTCGGCGATTTCTGGCTTGCCGGTTTCAGGGGCGGCGATTTGAGCGGCGCCGGCTTTCGGGGGTTCGACCGCCTTGGTGATGTCGTCGCGCATCATGCCGACCGGATCGAAGCTGGTATCGATTTTCGCCTGGTCGTTGATCGCCTGGAATTCCTTCTTGACGCTCTCGAGGTCGGCCTCGCGCTCGACCTCGCGCATCGCCTCCATGAACTGGCCCTGGAACTCGGCCGCCATGCGCCGCATCTTGCCGACCGTCTGGCCGACGGTGCGCATGACGCGCGGCAGATCCTTCGGCGGGATCACCGCCAAAGCGACGATGCCGACAATGATCATCTTGCTGATGTCAAGATCGAACATGGCTCACCGGACCCGGCGACCGTTGAGCGGCGTTGGCGTACGCCCGCCCAGTCGCAGGCGCACCGCTTAAGAGCGCGCTCAGCCGACCTTGTGAACGTCGTTGGCTTCGACGCCGACGCGGTTCTCGATCGTCCGCTGGGCGGTCGTCGGGGCGGACGCGGGCGTCTCGTCGTCGTCGGCCAAGCCCTTCTTGAACGACTTCACGCCCTTGGCGACGTCGCCCATGAGATCCGAAATCTTGCCCTTGCCGCCGAACAGCAGGAGCGCGACCGCGCCGAACAGCATCCAATGCCAAATGCTAAAGCTACCCATGGCCGTCATCCCATTCCGCGCCGCCCGGCTTCAAGGCCGCCGGCGCATCCACTTCTTTGACCGCAAACCTAAGCGCGCGCCGAGGCAAAAACAAGCTTGCCTTCGCCGGCCATGCGACATAGGCGAGAAACGATCCGCCAAACCGTTCCCGCCCGCTTGTCGGCGCGGTCGCCGGCCACATCCTTCGCCCCGCTGCAGCGACGCAGGGTCAGTCCCACTTCCCGTTCGAGGAGTCCAGCCCCGATGAGCGAAACCGCCAAGCGCCTGAAGGAGTTGGGCGTGGTTCTTCCGAAACCCGCGGCGCCGGTCGCCAACTATGTTCCTTACGTGCGCGCCGGGACGCTTCTGTTCGTCTCCGGCCAGATTCCGCTNNCTCGCCCAGGCGCATGCGGCGCTCGGCGATCTTGACGCGATCGCGCAGGTGGTCCGGCTCGGCGGGTTCTTCAATGTCGGGACGACCTTCGACGCCCTGCCCCAGGCGATGAACGGCGCGTCCGATCTCGTCGCCGAATTGTTCGGCGCCCAAGGGCGCCACGCGCGAACGACGGTCGGGGTGTCGCATCTGCCGCTCAATGCGCTGGCCGAAATCGAAGCCGTGTTCGAGATCAAGGCTTGAGGCCGGTCAACGCTCCCGCCTGGCTCATCGAGCGTCCGATCGCCCATCGCGGCTTGCACGATAACGCCAAAGCGGTGATCGAAAACACGGTTGCGGCAGCCCAGGCCGCCATCGCGGGCGGTTTTGCCATCGAGTTCGACGTTCAGATGAGCATGGACGGAGAGACCATTGTTTTTCATGATGAAACTCTGGATCGTCTGACCGACGCGTCGGGCCCGCTATCGGCCATGCGCGCGGCCGACATCGCCAAGGTTCGAATCAACGGCGCAGGCGAAGCGCCGCCGACCCTCGCCGCGTTTCTCGAGGCCGTCGCCGGTCGGACCCCGCTCATCTGCGAGCTCAAGAGCCGGTTCGACGGCGACTGGCGGATCGCCGACCGCGTCGCCGCCCTCGCCGCGGCTTATGACGGCCCCCTCGCCTTCAAGAGCTTCGACCATGATCTCGTCGCCTATATGCGTCTGCTCCGCCCGCGCACGCGCAACGGCGCGCCCTGCCCGATCGGCATCCTCGCCCAAGCCGCCTACGACGACCCGTCCTGGTCCTTCCTGAGCGCCGAGCAAAGGCGGGATTGGACTGATTTCGACCATTTCGATCTCGCCCGGCCGGATTTCCTGTCGTGGAACGTCGACGACCTCCCCCACAAGATCCCGTTCCTGATGAAGGAACTCACCGGCGCGCCGGTCATGGCCTGGACCGTGCGGACCGCCGGACAGCGCCAGGCGGCGCGCAAATGGGCCGACCAGATCGTGTTCGATGGCGAAGAGAACGCCAGACTATAAGGGCCTCACATCGCGATTTCCGGATAGTTCGACGGAAACATCGCCCGCTTCGTCTCTTCGTCGGTCGTTCGCTTGAACGGATGATCCTTGGCGACCGCCTTCGCCCGCGCCGCCGCCGGGCGGGCGTCGACGGTCTCGAACAGGCGCTTGAGATTCGGGAAGGCGGCGAGCGCATCGTCCTCCCCGGGCAACACCCGGCCGGCGCGAGCCAGCCAGCCCCAGGCGGACATGTCGACAATCGAATACGCACTGCCGGCGATGAACTCGCGCCCGGCCAGATGCCGGTCGAGGACGCGGTAATGGCGCTCGATCTCGCGCCGGTAGCGGTTGATCGCATAGGGAAGCTTTTCCGGCGCCGCGTGCTGGAAATGCACCGCCTGGCCCGAGAACGGCCCCACGCCGCTGGCGATGAAGAAGAGCCACGACAAGAGCTCTGGCTTGTCGGCCGGAGCGCCGACGAAGCGCCCGGTTTTTTCGCCGAGATAGAGCAGGATGGCGCTCGAATCGAACACCCGCGCCTCTTTCCCGCCCGGCCCTTCGGTGTCGACGATCGCGGGCACCTTGCCGTTCGGGTTAATGGCGCGAAAGGCGGGCGCGTGCTGCTCGCCCTTGCTCGTATCGACCGGGACGACTTCGTAGGCGAGGCCGAGCTCCTCCAACAGGAGCGCGACCTTGGCGGGATTGGGGGTGGGGTGGAAATAGAAGCGGATCACGGGACTCTCCGGATGTGGGACGGCTAACCTCGCCGCGGCGAGGCTAGAGGGACGTCACAGGCTAGGAATTCTCGCGGACGGGGCCAATACAATTCTACCGTGACCGGCCCTCGCCTGCGCCGATCCGACCGTGTTGCGGGGTCGTGCGACTCTGAGGTCGCGAAGCGCAAAGCCGCGCGACCCCTCGTCCGCTCACCGTTCGCTTTGGACCTGCTACTGAAACAGGTTCAGGTCGACCGCATCCCCCATCGCACGATAGCCGGCGTCGTTCGGATGCAGATGGTCGTCTACATCGTAGTCGGGCCGGATGCGGGTCGGATGCGCCGGATCGCGAACGGCCGCGTCGAAGTCGATGACTGCGTCAAACGAGCCTGGCGAGCGTATCCAGGCGTTCACCGCCTCCCGCTTCACTTCGCCCTCCGGTTGGTAGTAGCCGTGGAACACCGTGCCTTCGTAGGGGGTTAGTGTCGCGCCGTAGATCTTGGCGCCGTGCTCGTGCACCCTGGCGACGATCTGCTTCATGCCGGCGATGATCTGATCGGCCGTGACGTCCTGCTCCGGAAGCCCCGCGCTCGTCGAATGGCCGATGTCATTGATTCCTTCCATCAGCACCACCCAGCGGACCCCCGGTACGGAAAGCACATCGCGATCGAGCCTGGCCAGAGCCGTCGGTCCGAACAGCTCCTCGGGGTGATCGTGCAGGATGCGGTTGCCGCTAACGCCCGCGTTAACGACGCCAATAGCCTCGGAGTTTGGACGCGCCGCCAGACGTTCGGCCAGCCGGTCGGGCCAGCGATGATTCCCGTCCACCTTGGAGCGATAGCCATCCGTGATGGAGTCGCCGAGCGTAACGACCGTCGCTGGCTGGCCGAGCGCGTCCACATCGACCTCGTCGATGAAAAACCGCGAGGTCGAGGTGTGCGGCGAAGGGATGACGATGTCAGCGGTATGGTCCCCATCACCCGAGATGTATGTCGTCGCGACCCCGTCGAAATGAATCACCGAGGGTCCCGTCCATCGCGGCACAAACGTGCTTACGGCGAGCGTCGACAAAGGAGGCAGGTCCATCGCTACGGGATCCGACACCACCTCCGCGCCCGGCGCGACGGTGACACCGCCGACCCCCCCAAATGTGAGAGCGCGGTCGGTTGCGGGATCGATCGCGCCAGGGGAGCCGTCAGCCGCCGGCTTCGCCACATGCGCCGAACCGATCACCAGCGGGTAGAGCCCGGTCGCGTTGGAGAAGCGGATGCGCGCCTCATTACCTCCGGCGCTGAGCCGTACAAATTGGCGCAACGTCTGGTAGTTGATGTCCTGTCCGACTGGAAAAACGTCGCTCGCCCCCCAGCTGCCGACCCAGCCGTCTGCCCGCGANNCACGCGCGGCGGTTGCGCCGCTCATGAGCCCCGCCGCAAGAGCGGCCAAAACAAGCGCGCGTTCGCTCCTCATCACGAATCCTCCCCGTTTGCTGGTTGGCAAGCTCGCGCTGCCACGAGCGTCGAGACTTTGGACGAGCCGAGCCTACGTGCCGCGCCTTGCGTTACGCAAGGGCAAGATTTGGGGAGGCGCGGCGATGGCTGCGTCGGGATCGCAGCCGAACATCCGACAGTGCACGAGAGGGATTTGCACGCTTGGCTCAGAGCCGGGCCCGCTTGTAAGTTGACGAGGGTCGACGCAGGGGCCGCTAGGGAATGATCGCGTTCCAAACCATCCGCGCCCGGGCCGAGAAGCGCAAAGGCGGCGCCGCGGCGCTCGCCCGGCTCATGCCGCCGCAACCGGACCCGAAGGCGCTCGCCAAGCTCCGCGACGATCGTGTCCTCGCCGAAATGACCAAGCGGGTGTTCTCGGCCGGCTTCGCCTGGAGCGTGATCGAATCGAAGTGGCCCGGATTCGAAGCGGCTTTTCTCGGCTTCGAGCCGGCGCGGCTCGCCTTCGAGCCCGACGACTTCTGGGACGGGCTCGTGAAGGACGCGCGGATCGTGCGCAACGGCGCGAAGATCGGCGCGGTGCGCTTGAATGCGCGCTTGGTCCAGGATGTGGCGAAGGAGCACGGCAGTTTCGGCAAGTTCCTCGCCGGGTGGCCGTCCTCCGACGAGGTCGGCCTGCTCGAACTCCTGGCCAAGCGCGGCGGCCGGCTCGGCGGCAATACCGGCCAGATGCTGCTGAGGTTTCTCGGCTGGGACGGATTTGTCAGTTCGAGGGACGTCGTCGCCTGCTTGCGTGACGCCGGCCTCGATGTGGCCGACGAGGTCAAATCCAAGCGCGACCTCAAGCTGGTTCAGGATCAGTTCAACGTCTGGGCGAACGAAACTGGCCTGCCCTACGCCCACCTCTCGCGCATTTGCGCTTTTTCGATCGGCGAGAACCATGCGGAGCACGAGGCGCTCGAGTCGTAGCGGCGGCGGAAGCAAAACGTAGAGCGCATATCAGAACTCGCGATGCGCGGCGCCGAAGAGATCGGAGATCCGAACGTTAGATATCCTCCACCCTTATTTCGTTCCGTCCCAATACGGCCAGGCAGGCGAGGAAAAATGACGCTGCGAAGGCGCCGCGCCCAAGCTT
>PLUH01000124.1:0-4299 GCA_003164825.1 Hyphomicrobiales bacterium | reverse complement strand
GCGATAGAAACCTGTCGCAGGTCGCTGACAACGCAGCGCTTCCACTTCTCTGCCAGGCAAAGAACCTCAGCCTCGCTCGGTTGTTCCGCATGTTGGAATCCGGCGCCCGCGTCGGCGCGCGCCTGCGCCAGCTAACCCGGCTTGCGGCGGTTCGCAACGCCGCGACTGTGTCACAATTGGCGGCCAGAGTGAAAAGCAGTAGCGTCGAGAATCGATACTATTTCGCGCTCAAGCCGGGGTCAGGATCTAAGGAACACTATGCGAAAATTTATCGGCGCCGCCGTCGCGCTTGTTATTCTTGTTGCGGCCTATTGGGGTTGGGCGCTGGCCGGCGCGGCCCAGCTTGCGTCAGCCGCTTCGCGCGGCGACGCGGCGGCGGTGATGGAGCGCGTCGATCTGACGGCGCTCAGCCGCTCCTTGAGCGGCCAGATCTCGCGCGCCTATCTCGAGCAGAATCCGCAACTTCAGAAGCTCATGGCGCTCCATCCGGGCTTTGGGGACGGCGCCGGCCTCAACGCCGCCGCGGCCGAGATGCTGCTGCGCGCCTTTCTGACGCCCGAGAACATCGCCGCGCTCCTGAACCAGGGACGCGTCGCAGGCGGTCCGGACGCAGGCGGGCTCTGGCGGATGCCGGGGCTCGGCGAGGCGTTCCAGGCCGGCCCGTTGCGGGCGGCGATGAACTCCTATTTTGTCAGCCCGCTGAGCTTCGTCGTCGGGCTGGATAGCCCCGACGGGCGCTATGGCGTCCACATGAATCTCGCCGGAGCGACCTGGCGCCTGTCGGGCGTCGACATCCCCGATGCGGTCACCGGCCGGATCGCGCGCGAAATCGCCCAGAGGATCGGCGGATCGATCGACCTCCACGGCGGCTGAGCCGCTGAGCTTCGTCGTCAGTGGATAGCTAGGCGCCGCCGCAGCGAGCGGACGCTGCCCATTATCGGGGAAGCTGAGCCTCGATGGCGGCCTTGTCGATGACAGACCAGACCGCGGCGATCTTCGCGCGCTTGAACTCATAAAAGACATTCTCCGCAAACGAAACCACGCGTCCATCGACGTTCAGCCCAAGGAACTTCGCTTTTGGCGAGCATTTGAAGGCGAGGCGGGCTGCGATGAGCGGGGGAGATGAGGCCAGCAGCTGGATATTGAAACGGAGGTCGGGGATATCCTCGAAATCCCTTACCAGCATGTCACGGTAGCCGGAGAGCTTGAGCGGTCGGCCGTTATGCTCAACCTCGTCGTCGACGAATTGCCCGAGCGCCTCCCAATCTTGTCGATTCAGGCAGTCGATGTAGGCGCGGTAGAGATTGGAAAGAGACGAAGAGTCCAAACGGAGTCCTCTGGATCGACGCCCAGCTTGCCTAACACGCAATCCGCAAAACCTCGCCCGGCGCGGCGCATCACTGCTGCTTGAGCGTCCGGTCGAGGAAGTCGCGGATCAGCGGAACCACTTCATCCGCCTTGTCTTCGAGCACGAAGTGGCCGGTGTCGATGAGGTGAAATTCGACGTCGGGCAGGTCGCGCTTGTAGGGGTAAGCTCCGTCGGCCGGGAAGATTTTGTCGTTTTTGCCCCAGACGATCAAAGTCGGCGGCTTGTATTGACGGAAATAGGCCTGGACCGCCGGATAGAGCGGGACATTGGACCGGTAGTCGTAGAAGAGGTCCATCTGGATTTCGGCGTTGCCAGGCCGATCAAGCAGCGCCTGGTCGTGGACCCAATTGTCTGGCGAGATCCGGCTGAGGTCGGCGACGCCGTCGGTGTATTGGAAGATCGTGGTCTCAGGCGCAACCAGCCAGTATAGCGCCTTGCGGTGGGCATCCGAATGATCGGACCAATAGGCCTTGATCGGATCCCAGAACTCCTTCAGCCCTTCGTCGTAGGCGTTGCCGTTTTGAACGATGAGACCGGTGATCCGGTCGGGATGTTTGAGCGCTAGCCGCCAACCCACTGGCGCCCCGTAGTCCATCACGTACATCGCGTAGCGCGCGACCTCCAGTTGGTCGAGCAAGCCGTCAACAAGTTCGCCGAAGCGATCGAATGTATAGGCGAACTTCGTGTGGTCGGGCATGTCGCTCTGGCCATAGCCCGGGTAATCCGGGGCGATCACGCGATAGCGGTCCGAAAGGGCCGGAATCAGATTGCGGAACATGTGCGACGACGTCGGAAAACCATGCAGCAGCAACACGACCGGGGCCCCTTCCGGCCCGGCCGTGCGGTAGAAAATTTTAACGCCATCGACTTCCTTCGTCCGATAGTGCGTGGGCGCCGGATAGATTGTCATGGGAGCCTCCGTTCAAAATCGGTTTTCCGCCGCCGCGGGGCGCCGGCATTCAAACGCCCTCGTAGACCAGCCGGGTGAAGAAGCCCGGGTCGATGACGAAATTGCCAAACTCAGCGTCAAAGGCGGCGGTCGGCTTGGCCGCAACGATCTCGTCGCGCGACCGGCCCTGCTTCTTGAGCGTCGATACTTTCTCGCGAACCGCGACAAGCATGTCGCGGAATTCCTTGAGCTCGGCCCTGTTGCTCACCGGCTGACCATGCCCTGCAATGATGATCGTATCCGCCGTCGTCGCGGCGAGATTGGCGTCGCACGCGGCGATCGTCCCGTCGATGCTGCCCCCGGTCGAGTAGTCGATGAAGGGATAGACGCCGTTCCAGAAGGTGTCGGCGACGTGCAGAACATCCGCCTCGCCAAAGCGGACGGAAATATCGCTGTCGGTGTGGGCGGGCAAATAGTGCTTGAGGGCGATCGAGGCGCCGTTGAGCTTCAGATTGTGCTCATCCGCGAAGACTTCGCTCGGGATCCCCCCCGATGGCGGAGGCAGAAAATTGTAGTCCCAGTCCTCGACCCGCTGAACCTCGGAAAGGCGCTTGCGGGTGTTTTCCTGCGCAATGATCTTCGCTCCTGCGGCATTCAGCCAGGTATTGCCGTCGGCATGGTCGAAGTGCCAGTGGGTGTTGATGAGGTGGGTGATGGGTTCGGGGCCGAGATCGGCAAGCGCCTTGGTCATCTGGGGGCGCGATACGCCGATACCCGCGTCGACCAGCACCTTGCCGTCAGGCCCGTTCAATACGGCGATGTTTCCCCCTGAGCCCTCAAGGGCGCTGATATTGCCGCGCAGCTTGTGGGTGACGATAGGTGAAACAGCCGCGCTATCCTTGATCAGACTGACAAGGCCACGCGCCTCGGCATAGGCCTCGCGAGGCGTGAGGAGCCCGCCGCTCGCGGCCAAACCGGCGCTCCCAACGCAGCAGAGGCAAAAGCCGCGTCGCGAAATCAGTTTTCTTGGCAAATGGTCCATCGAGTCCTTGGCCAGGTTCAGCTTTTCCTCAGCTATGGGGTTTTGGCTACCGGGACAGTGAACCTCATCGTTTCGCTGGCGACAACTCGGTGCGTCGGGTTGGCGAGTTCGGCCAAGTCTTTACGCTGGCCGGGCGACAGGCCGACAACGATTGCCTCGCCGCTGGCGTCGGTCCACGCGGGGGCATTGCTGGATTGATTATCGCAGCGAGTCATGGAGGAATCCCTGGCCTGTCTCTGCGTGACACATTGCGACATGAATGATCAGTCCATATGATCGAGAAGCAGCTTCTCGAAGTTCGGAAAGGCGGCGCCGATGGACCGCTTGGAAGCGATGTCGGTAATCATCGCCGTGACCGAGACGGGCAGTTTCTCGGCGGCCTCCCGCAAGCTGGGCACGCCGGTGGCGAGCGTCAGTCGCAAGGTTGCAGAACTTGAAGCGCGTCTGAAAGCCGAGCTGTTTCAGAGATCATCGCGCAGGATGACGCTGACCGACGCGGGGCGATCCTATATCGACGCTTGCAAGCGCATTATCGAGCAGGTGGACGACGCCGAGCGGGAAGTTTCCGGCGAATACAGAGCTCCCAAGGGCGATCTGGCGGTGACCGCGCCCTGGGGCCTCGGACACACCCATTTGCTGCCGATTGCGGTCGAGTTCCTCGCCGCGTATCCGGACATCGCCTTGCGGCTGGCGCTGACCGACCGCGTCGTCGACACTGTGACAGAAAACATCGATGTCGCGATTCGGATCGGCATTCTACCGGAGTNNGACTGCATCACGATTGGCGAAGGTCCTTCGCCGCCCGCGTGGAGGTTCTCACAGGGAGATCGCTCGATCGTCGCGCCAATGCGGACCAGGCTTACGGTCAACACGTCAGAAGCCGCCGTTCTGGCGGCCATGCAGGGCGCCGGACTGGCGCGGGTGATGTCCTACAAGATGGGCGCGGCCAAACGCGCCGGAACGCTCGAAGTGGTCTTGGACGATTTCGAGCCGCAGCCG
>PLUH01000200.1 GCA_003164825.1 Hyphomicrobiales bacterium | reverse complement strand
CCCGCGGCCGGTCGGGCGTGAGGCTCTGGGCCATCCCCAAGACCGCCTGGGCGACGATTGCGACCGCGACCAGCTTGAGGCCGTGGATCAGCCCATCGCCAGCCGGGCCGTTGAGCGCGCCCTCGCCGTAAGCGAAGAGCGTCATCGCGATCGCCGAGGGCAGCGTGAACGCGGCCCAGGCGGCGAGGCCGCCGAGGTATCCGGCGCGCATGAGGCCGATTGCGAAGCCGGTCTGGCTGCTGGCCGGACCGGGCAGGAACTGGCAGAGCGCGACCAGGTCGGCATAGGCGCGTTCGTCGAGCCAGGCGCGCCGGACGACGAACTCGCGGCGGAAGTAGCCGAGATGCGCGACCGGCCCGCCGAAGCTGGTCAGGCCGAGCTTGAGAAAGACGCGCCAGACTTCGAGCGCCGAACCGGCTTGGCCTTGCCTGAACTCGGCGTCCTCGATCGCCGTACTCATCGGCCAAGCCGGGCAGTCATCGCGACGCGCGCCGGAGCGCCGCGATCCTGCGGCTCAGCCCGTCGTCACGCAGCCTCCGCGAGCCGGTGCTGGACCGACGACCGCAGCTTCTCGAGGTCGTGGGCGAAGAGGCGGATGCCGTCGGAGAGCTTCTCCGTCGCCATCTGGTCCTCGTTGAGCATCCAGCGGAAAGTCTTTTCGTCCATCGCGACCTTGGCTGGGGCCGCCCCGGGATGGGCCGGGTCGAGATGCCGTGTGAGCACCCCCTCGTCCTTCGACAGCGCCTCGAGCAGCTGGGGCGAGATCGTGAGCCGGTCACAGCCGGCGAGAGCCTCGATCTCGCCGGTGTTGCGGAACGACGCGCCCATGACGACGGTCTTGACGCCATAGGTCTTATAGTAGGCGTAGATGGTGCGGACCGAGTGCACGCCCGGATCGGTTTCGGGGGTGTACGGCCCCCCACCCGCCTTCACATGCCAGTCAAAGATGCGTCCGACAAAGGGGGAAAGAAGGAACGCCTTCGCATCCCCCGCCGCAATCGCCTGGGCCATGGAGAAGGCGAGCGTCATGTTGCAATCGATGCCTTCCGCCTGCAGGCGCCGCGCCGCTTGCACCCCCTCCCAGGTCGAAGCGAGCTTGATCAGGATATGCTCGTGGCCGACGCCGCGCTCCTTGTAGGCGGCGATGAGCGATTTCGCCTTGGCGACCATGCCCTCGGTGTCGAACGATAGATCGGCGTCGACTTCGGTCGACACCCGTCCCGGCACGATCTTTGTCAGCTCCGAGCCGAAATTGATGGCGATGCGGTCGGTCACTTCGCCAACTGAGGCGCCCCGCTTGCGTCCCCAGACAATCGCCTCGTCGACGAGACGGGCATAGGCCGGCATCTCCGCGGCCTTCAGGATCAGCGACGGGTTTGTCGTGGCGTCGGTCGGCTTGAAGGCGCGGATCGACTCCATGTCGCCGGTGTCCGAAACAACCGTGGTCCAGGCGCGCAATTGTTCGAGCTTACTGGTCATGGACGAGCCTCCTTTGGCAACTTCCCTCGGGCGATTGTCGCGCTCGCGCGCGTCATACGCAAGCGGCGGCCGCCGAGCGGCATGGCGATAGGTGGTGCGGCGTCAATTCCCGGCGGCTTCCGTTGTTTCGGACTGACGCGGAGATCGAATCTCCCGCCCGGCGGAGATCCCGATCGCTTCGACTGGAACCTAATGAGCGCCAGACTGTTCTTGGGCATCGTCAACGCCCAGGAGCCCGCCATGCAAAACGGAAAGAACCTCAAGGAATTGTTCACCGAGACCCTCAAGGATATCTACTTCGCTGAAAAGCAGATCTTGCGCGCCTTGCCGAAGATGGCGAAGCAAGCGGAATCACCCGAACTCAAGCAGGCTTTCGAGACCCATCGCGACCAGACGGAAGGCCACGTCGAGCGCCTCAACGAGGTGTTCGAGCAACTCGGCCGGCCCGCGCGCGGCAAGACCTGCGAGGCTATCCTCGGCATCATCGACGAAGCGAAGGAGATCATGGAGGAGTTCAAGGGCGCAGACGCGCTTGACGCCGGCCTTGCGTCATCCGCCCAGGCGGTCGAGCACTACGAGATCGCCCGCTACGGCACGCTCAAGACCTGGGCGCTGCAACTCGGGCTTAACGACGCCGCGAAGCTTCTCGACGAGACGTTGCAGGAAGAGATCCAGACAGACAAGCTGCTCACCAAGCTCGCGACCTCGTCAGTCAACAAGAAAGCGGCCTGAGCACTGGCGTCAGATCGGAGCGAGAATGAGACCCTTTCACTCTCGCCCTCTCGCGGCGCTGAAAACAAAGCGCGCCAGCGCCACGAGCGGCGGCGCAAGGCCGACGAAGCATGCAAGCGTCCAGCCGCCGCGCGCGTAGGCCCAAGCGCCGGCGGCCGATCCGACCGCCCCGGCGGCGAACAGCGAGGCCAGATAGACGCCATTGAGGCGCCCGCGCGCCTCGGGCGCAAGCGCGAAGATGGCGCGGAAGCCGAGGACCAGATTGGCCTGAACGCCGAAATCGATCGCGATCGCCGCGGCGACGAGAAGCGCCAGCGCCAGCGACGAGCCCGGAGCCGCATAGAGGGTCATGAGCAGAGCCGCGATGACCAGTGCGATGGCCGCCCCGGTCGCCGGCCGGCTGAACCCGCGGTCGGCGAGCCTGCCGGAGATCGGCGCAGCGATCGCGCCGGAGACGCCGGCGAGAGCGAACAGCGCGATCCCGTTCTGCGTCAATTGATAGTGCGGCCCGGCGAGCAACAGCGGCGTGGTCGTCCAGAACAGGCTGAAGGCGAAAAAGAGGCATGCCTGGTAGAACGCGCGCCGGCGCAGGATCGGCGTCGCGGCCGCCAGATGCGCCATTGAGGCGATCAGCGCGCCATAGGTCATGCGGGTATGGGGCGCGCGAACCGGCAACGCGCGCGAGAGCACGGCGGCGAGCGCAACCATCATCGCAGCCGAAGCGATGAAGACCGCGCGCCAGGAGGATTGGGCGGCGATGAAGCTCGAAACCGGCCGCGCCAGCATGATCCCGATCATGAGCCCGCTCGACACCATCCCGACGACCCGCCCGCGCGTCGCATCGGGCGCGAGATGCGCGGCCAGCGGCACCAGGATCTGCACCGCCACCGAGCCCAGGCCGATCGCGCCGGCGCAAACGAGAAACACCGCGGCGGAAGGCGCGAACGCCGCAGCGGCGAGCGCAACCGCGCTTAAGGCCACCGAGGCGAGAACCAGCCTCCGGTTCTCAATCAGATCGCCGAGCGGGACAATGAACATGAGGCCGGCGCCGTAGCCGATCTGCGACATCGTCACGATGAGCCCGGCGGCCTGCGGCGCAAGGCCCAGCGATTGCGAGATCGGCCCGATCAGCGGCTGGGCATAATAGATGTTGGCGACGATGAGGCCGCAGGCCGCCGCAAGCAGCAAGATCGTGCCGGGCGAAATCTGCGGCGGCGCCAGTCGAGGCGCTTTCACATGATCCAATGACAACTCCCATTCTCGAAGCACAGCGCGCGGCCTTGGGCGATCGGCGCATTAACGGCCTTGGGCGGCGCGACGCCGGCGACCAGCGCCATCAAGGCCCGCGCCACGCCGCCATGCGAGACCACGAACGCGTCTCCGCTCAGCCGATCGAGCCATGGACGCAAGCGCTCGGCGAGCATCGCGTAGCTCTCGCCGCCCGGCGGCGCGAAGTTCCACTTGTCTCTCCTCCGCGTCGCGATGCCTTTGGGGTCGCGCGCCTCGATTTCCGGCCAGGTCAACCCCTCCCAGACGCCGAAGCTGATTTCCTTCAGCGCCGTGTCGAGCCGGTAGCGGTGAGGCGGCAGGCCGATCGCATCGCGGGCGATCTCCATCGTCTCCCGCGCCCGCACGAGCGGCGAAGCGATGAACGCGCCCGCCGCCTCCAATTGCTCGATCTCGGCCCCGATCCGCGCTTGAAGCGTCCGTCCGACCGACCGCGCCTGCTCGCGCCCGCGCGCGTTGAGGGGGATGTCGAGTTGTCCCTGCAGGCGGCTCTCGGCGTTATACGCCGTTTCGCCGTGGCGCAAGAAGATCAAGCGGTAGGGGAAGGGCGCCACGACGCTCTCTTGCCTGTGCATGGCGGCCGCCGGATCTCGGACCGCAGCGCCCTCGTCAAGCGGGAGCGGCCCCTCAAGCCGCGCGCTTCCCGGCGCGGGGGTTCGGCCGCGCCGGCTTACGCGGCGCTTTTCGCTTTGCCTTCGCGGACCTCTCCGCCAATTGCGTCTCGATCAACATGCGGATCAGGCGCTGGGTTGGCATATTGCCTTTCGCCGCCTCAATCTTCAGCGTTGCAAGCAAAGCAGCCGGAAGGCGCAAACTGATCGAAGCGTCCTTGCGCGCCAGCTCGAACCGCACCTTGTTCATCTCGGTGAGATCATATTCAGTAAGGTCCGCGCGCTGGAGCCAGCGGTCAGCTTCCTCGTCGCTCTTCAAGACGGGAAATTTCTTCGACATATCGCTTGACCTCCTTGTCATGCATGAAGCGCACGCTGACCGGTCGAATTCTGTCGCCCCGCCACGTGAACACACAAAAAATCCAACGGCCCGCCCCATTGCCGAAAGCGAGCGTCCGTCGCTCTCCCCTGGCGACGGAATCGCGGACGATGTAGACGTCGCCGCGGAATAGGGCCTCGATTTCCGCCAGCGATACTCCGTGAGCAAGACATTTCGGCAGGTTCCCGCTATCCCACTCGAAGCCGCCGAAATGCATCGACGCTGAATACGCCTATGCATATGCAAAAGCAATACTCGGTCAAGCGGTCATAGCGACAGCTTCACCGAGAACCGTCATAGCGAGAACGGCCGAAATCCCCATTGCTTCGCCAGCGCCAGACATTCGGCGACCGTTGCGACGCCGCCGGTTGTCGACACCGCTCGCATCGAGGCCGCGGCGCAGGCGTGTCCGAGCTCGAGGCATTTGGCGATCGGCCATTGCTCATGCAGCCCATAGAGCATGCCGGCGGCAAAGGCGTCGCCTGCCCCATTGGCGCCGACGATGGCGCCGGCAGGGACGGCGACCGAGCCGAGCACGACGCGCGACCCGTCGCGTCCGCCGACGACCGCGCCCTCGGGAAAGTGAGCCGCAGCCCAGCGCATGGCGCCGAGCGCGAGCGTTTCGTCGATCGCGTGCGCGACGGCGGCCGCATCGGTCGAACCGTCCCGCCGCCGCGTCTCGCGCCCGGCAAGGGCGCCGATCTCGTAGTCGTTGACGATAAGCCAGTCGAGATGGGGCAGGCACGGGCGGCCAAGCTCTGCGAGCCGATCGGCCTTTGTGGTCATCAATTCGAGATTGGCGGCAAGCCCCGAGGCTCGCGCCTGCCGCAGCACCGCGACCCAGCCGTTGGCGTCGCCTCGCCATGGGCCATCCATCGCCTTATGCGCGCCCGGCAATCCAAGATGGAGGATCCTCGCCGGCGTCGAAGAGAAATCGAAGCTATCAGGCGTCATCTCGGCGGCGACGCCCTGATGATAGAAATGGGTGCGGCGCCCGTTGGAGGCGACGTTGAAAGCGTCGACGCTCATCGTCACGCCGCCAGGCAGCGCGTGAAGGGCGGCGCGATCGACGCCATGGGCGTCGCATTCATGGAAGAGAAAGCGCCCGAGGTCATCGTCGCCGACGACTCCCATCGCCTGAACCGGAAAAAAGGGATCGAGACGCTTGAGGTCGAGCGCCATGTTGAAGCCCGACCCGCCGCCCTGGCGGTCGATCGCCATGACCTCGTTCGACGTATCTTCTTGCGGCCAGCGGGCGATCGACTTGTTGAAATCGACGCAAAAGGTGCCCGCCGACAGCACGCCTCGCCGTTCGCTCATCGATCAGGCGCCCAAGAGAACGGATTCGGTGATCGCGGTGTCGACCGCAAGCGCGCGGATCGGCTTGAGGCCCTGCTTTTGCAGCGCCGCGTGATATTCCTTGACCGCCTCGAGCGGGGTCAGGGAGCCGTCGGCGACGGCGCGCATGAGGCGGACGATGTCGAGCGGCGATTCGGCCAGATTGATCTTGCGCCCGAACAGCGCGACCCGCGCGCCGTACTTTTCCGCCTGACGAATGAGCTCGAAACAGTCGCGCGCGGTGCCCGCGCCGCCGCCGAGGACGCCGACGACCACGCCCGGGTCGAACGACGCCAGCTCTTCCAGCGCTCTCGGCCCGTTATAGGCGATCTTGAGAAATTCCGGCCGCTCCGCCTCGGTGAGGCCGGCGAGACAGCGGACGATCGCGTCGTTGACGAACTCGGGCATCGCTTCCGCGCTCAAGCCCCGGTCGACGTTCGGATTGAAGACCTCGAGGAAATAGGAGAAGCCGTTGGCGGCGGCGTCGGCGCGGAACTCCTTGAACGCCTCGAGCGAGGCGATGTCGGCGTCGGTGTCATTGGTGAAGGTGATCGAATAGAGGCCGAGGTCGGTGAACGGCTTGACGTGGGCGAGCGAAGCCGTGCGGAACGGCCGCGACGGCGCGTGATGAAAAGTCCCGCCGCGATGGCGCCAGATGTCGGTCGTGTCGTTGGCCCGGATCGCGGGTTTGACCCCCGTGCCGGCGAAGGCCTTGCGCTTCGCAAGCTGTTCGAGGTTGGAGGCCGAGGTCAGCATGATGTCGACGACATCCTGTTTGATGATCGCCGCGATCGAATCGAGAAATTCCGCCCGGGTGGCGAACCGCGTCGTCGCGCCGCCGGCGGCGCGCGCCGGTCCGATCGCATGCAGCCCCGGCCCCATGTCGGGATCCTTGGCGTCGGCGATGATGAAATCCGAGCGCTGGTAGCGGCCGCCGCGGATGCGGGCGAGCTTGTCGTCGAGTCGAACCATTGAAATGCCTCCGCGGGCTTGAAGAGCGAGTGCGAGCCTTATAGCCCGCGATATCAGCCCGGCGCCACCGGGCGCGGCCGGCTGGCGCGACGGCCCTCGTTCCGGTAGGTTCCGCGGCTCCGGCGGCGGCCGTCGCCCGTTTCCACCCCGAAAATTGAGGTCACGCCGATGTCCGCTCGTCTTCGCATTCTCCTTATCGGCGCGAGCGGCGTGCTCGGGCGCGCGATCGCGGCCGAACTCTCGCCTCGCCACGACATCATCTCAGCCGGCTCCAAGACTGGCGACATCCGCATCGACATCACCGACCCTGCGAGCATCGAGGCCGCCCTCAAGTCGGTGGGGCCTCTGGACGCGGTCGCCTCCGCCGCCGGCGCCGTGAACTTCCATCCGCTGTCGGCGATCAAGCCCGTGGCCCTCGCAGAGTCGTCGTACGGACTCGGGCTTGCCAACAAGCTGATGGGCCAGGTCAATCTCGCACTCGCCGCCCGCGACCATCTCAACGACGGCGGGTCGATTACGCTGATGGCCGGCGTGCTGTCCCGGACTCCGATCGCCTACGGGTCGTCCGCCAGCATGGTCAACGCGGCGGTCGAGGCGTTCGCAATGGCGGCGGCGATCGAAATGCCGCGCGGCATCCGCATCAATGCGGTGAGCCCCACGGTCGTCGAAGAATCGATGACCGACTTCGGGCCGTTTTTCCGCGGCCACGATCCGGTACCGGCCCTCCGCGTCGGCCGGGCATTCAGCCGCAGCATCGAAGGGCTCGAGACCGGCAAGACTTATCTCGTGGTCTAGCGCCCTCGATGCGAAGCGCGCTCGCCGTCTACCTCGCGCTGGCCGTTCTGACGCTCGGCGTCTTCGCCCTTTGGCCTGAGCTCGACCTGATCGTCGCGCATTATTTCTTCCACGCCGGGGGGTTCTTCGGCGGCGACACGGTTTTGCGTTTCGCCCGCGACGTCTTCCGCGTGACGCCGTTCGTCGTGCTCGCGGCCTACGCGGCGCTGTGGCTCGCCAAGCGTTCCGGCGTGAAGCTCCCGTGGGCGCCGAGCGGCCGGGCGATGATCTTTCTCATCGCCACGATCGCGGTCGGGCCCGGCCTCATCGTTAATCTCGGCCTCAAGGACCATTGGGGCCGGCCGCGGCCGTACCAGACCCAGGGCTTCAGCGGCCAAGACCCGTTCATGCCGTGGTACGAGATGGGCGGCGCGTGCAAGAGGAACTGTTCGTTCGTCTCCGGCGAAGCGGCGACCGGGTTCTGGATGGTCGCGCCGGCGAGCGTCCTGCCCCCGCCCTGGCGTGCCCCCGCGATCGTCGCCGCCTTCGCCTTCGGGGCCGGCGCGAGCCTGCTCAGGCTCGCTTTCGGCGGCCATTATCTCTCCGACGTCCTGCTTGGCGGGCTCATCACCCTCATCGTCATCGAGGCCGTCCGGCGGCTCATCTGGCCGCGCGGCGGGCGACGCCTTGCACGCCCCGCGCAAGGCGTCGGAGAGGGTGAACCTGTGCGCCGCGCCAAGGATTGACATCCTTGCCGTCGGGGCATCTCCTGCGTTCAAGACAAGATGGAGGAGACGCCATGGCGCAGACGCAAATCGTCGGACGGCGGCGGTGGGTGATCGGCTTCCTTCTTGGAGCTGGCATTCTCATCAACTATTTCGACCGCGTGAACATCTCGGTCGCGGCGCCGCAGCTGCAGCAGGAGTTCGGCCTGACGCCGGCCGATCTGGGATTGCTTTTCAGCGCCTTCTTCTGGTCCTACGCCATCCTTCAGATTCCCATCGGCATCGTGCTCGACCGGCTCGGCGTGATGACCGTCAGCCGCATCGGCGCGTTCCTCTGGGGCGTCGCTTCGGGAATTGTCGCTTTCGCGACCGGCTTCGGTTTCATTTTCGGAGCGCGCGTCCTGCTCGGCGTCGCGGAAGCTCCGGCTTTTCCCGCCAACTCCAAGGCGACGGGCTACTGGTTCCCACGCGGCGAGCGCGCGACGGCGACGGCGATCTTCGACGCCGCGGCGAAGTTCTCCAATGTCATCGGCGTTCCGCTCGTGGCGGTCGCCGTCGTCACGTTGGGCTGGCGCTGGGGCTTCGGCCTCACCGCAATTCTCAGCTTCGCTTATTTTGTCGCCTATTGGCTCATCTACCGCGACCCGAGCGCCGACACGAAGCTCACCCGCGAGGAGCGCGACTATATCCGCAAAGGCGGCGCGACACCCGAAGGCGAATCCGAGGCCAGCCCGATCGGAATGCTGGGATATCTGCTGCGCAATCGCAAGGTCTGGGGGCTCACCATCGGCTTCGCGGCTTACGGCTATTCGTTCTACCTCTTCCTCACCTGGCTGCCGGGCTATCTCGTCAGCGAGATGCACATGAGCATCATCAAGTCGGCGGGCTATGCGGCGATTCCCTGGCTGTTTGCGACGATCTCCGATCTCGTCGTCGGCGGCTGGCTCATCGATCACCTGCTGGCGAAGGGCTACGACGACACGAAGACCCGCAAGACGGTGCTGGTCGGCGGCATGATCCTCGGCCTCGCCGTATTCGGCGCGACGATGACGACAAGCCCGGTATGGGCGATCTTCTGGATCACCATCGCGCTGAGCGGCCTTGCGGCGGCGGCGCCGGTCGGCTGGTCGATCCCGTCGCTCATCGCGCCCAGGGGCGGCACGGGCACGATCGGCGGGATCATGAACTTCTTCAACAATCTCATGGGGGCGGTCGCGCCCGTGGTCACCGGCTTCGTCGTCGGCGCGACGAATTCCTTTTCGCTCGCCTTCCTGGTGGCGGGCGCCGTGCTCTTGATCGGCATCTTCTCCTTCGTCGTCGTGCTGGGGAAAATCGAGCCGATCTNNGAGACCGCCGGCCTCGGTCGTCGACGCAACGATCCCGTTGAAGCCCAACGAGTCGAGGTAGCTGACGACCGCGCCTGCGCCGGCGTGAAGCTCCGATGAGCGCGGCGAAGACCGGATGCGCGGTGGTCGTCATGGGCGTGTCGGGGAGCGGCAAGACGACCGTTGCTGAACTGCTGGCCAAGCAGCTCGGCTGGCGATTCGTCGAGGGCGACCGGCTGCATCCGCCGGCCAACGTCGAGAAGATGAAGCAAGGGGTTGCGCTGACCGACGCTGACCGCGCCCCCTGGCTCGACCGAATAGGCGAAGAGCTCAGAAGTTGGGCGACCGCGGGACAATCTGGCGTGCTGACCTGCTCGGCGCTCAAGCGCGCCTATCGCGATCGAATCCGCTCCGCTCGCCCTGACGTCCGCATCGTCTATCTGAAGGGCTCGGAGGCGCTGATCAAGGGCCGCGTCGGCGCGCGCCATCACGAGTACATGCCGGCCTCGCTGCTGCGCAGCCAGTTCGANNGCCAGAGGAGCAGGCGGTTGAAGTAGACGCCGGCGGGTCGGCCGAGACCGAGGTCGCCGCTATCATCGCCGCGCTCGACCTTGCCGTCGCCCGGCCCTAGCCGGGTTGCGCGCGGCGTGGG
>PLUH01000029.1 GCA_003164825.1 Hyphomicrobiales bacterium | reverse complement strand
TCGTCGTCACGCGTGACGACGAAGGTCTCCCCGCTCGGCCGGACGCAGACGTCGAGCCGGTCCTTCGACACGTCGATTCCGATGAACAAATCCATCTCCCGTCCTTGCACATGCGGGCTCGCAACGCGGCCCCGGCGACTGTTCGGGATCGTGGAATAGGCGGATCGGGCGCCATGCTCAGGAGCGGGCTTGTGAACCCGAGGAGCGCCAGGGCTCCCATCCGCCGCCGCGACGCCTACCTTAGCGGCCCGGCGCGACGCAGTGGAGATACAAGGAGGTACGGCCTGCGATCCAGGCGGCGCTCCGTTCGCTTAGACCCGCGCTGGTCGAGGCTATCGTCGACCCGGAAGAGAAGCCAGCCGATCCGGACGAGCTGCGCATCTAGGACGCTACCATCCTCCGCTGCAAGATTATGCCGGTCCTGACTGCCGCGTGAGGCACGTAGCCGGAACTCGCCGGCAGTCTTGGGGTTAAACCGATGGGAGAGGGGTCGGAACGGCTGCCAGCCCTTGTCGGGCCTATCCTTCTCTCGAACTCGAACAGGTAGAGACCATGGCGGCAAGCGAAAAGCTTTCGAGCTATCGGAGGAAGCGGGACTTCGCCAAAACGGCTGAGCCAACTGGCGAAGCTTTGATCGTTACCGCAAGTCGGCGCCGTTTTGTCATTCAGAAGCATGCGGCGACTCGTCTGCACTACGACTTGCGTCTTGAACTGGATGGTGTGTTCAAGTCTTGGGCGGTGGCGCGCGGCCCATCGCTGGATCCAGCAGACAAACGGCTCGCGGTTGAGGTCGAAGACCACCCGTTGGATTATGGCGACTTCGAGGGGACGATTCCGAAGGGTCAATACGGCGGGGGCACCGTCCAACTCTGGGATCGCGGGTACTGGGAACCGGAGGGGGATCGGACGCCCGAAGAGGCCTTAGCCAGCGGCGATTTCAAGTTCGTGCTCGATGGCGAACGTCTGCACGGGGGTTGGGTCTTAGTCCGCATGAAGTGGGACAGGAAAAGCGGAAAGCACACGAATTGGTTGCTCATTAAGCACCGAGACGAATTCGCTCGGTACGGCGATGGTGAGGTCCTCAGCGAAGACCGTTCAATTGCCTCGGGACGCTCGATGGCGACGATCGCCGCTGGCAAGGGGCGTAGTCCGAAGCCGTTTATGTTAGCGGCAAAGAATGGCGCCAAGCCTGACGCCGTCTGGAATAGCAATAGAGGCGTGGCGGCGGATGCGCGCCGACGGGTCCAACTGCCGTCTAATTCGATCAAGGGCATACCAACGTCGCCCCAAAGGCGGTTGGCGGCGCTGCCTGATTTTATCGCGCCACAACTGTGCCAATCGGTTTCGCGACCGCCGAACGGGACTGGCTGGTTGCATGAAATAAAATTCGACGGCTATCGAATTCAGCTGCGGATCCAGGACGGCAAAGTGAACCTGAAGACCCGGAAGGGCCTCGACTGGACAGCGAAATTTCGCGCGATTGCCGCAGGGGCGGCTTCGCTGGCCGATGCAATTATCGATGGTGAGATCGTCGCGCTTGATGAACACGGTGCGCCTGACTTTGCCGCATTGCAGGCGGCGCTATCCGAACAGAACACGCGTGATTTGGTCTTCTACGGCTTCGACCTCCTGTTCGACGGCGCAGGCGACTTGCGTGCGCTGGCGGTCGCCGAGCGCAAGAGACGATTGGAGACTTTGCTCTCGGCCCGGAAAGCCGGCCAAGACGTGCGCGTCCGTTTCGTCGAGCATTTTGAGACGTGCGGCGACGCCGTGTTGCGGTCCGCCTGCAAGCTATCGCTCGAGGGTATCGTCTCGAAGCGGGCGGACGCGCCCTATCAGTCGGGCCGAACGGACAGCTGGAGGAAGGCAAAATGCCGGGCCGGACATGAAGTGGTGATCGGCGGCTGGAGCACGACGGAGGGTGATTTTCGTTCGCTGCTGGTCGGGGTGAATCGGGGCGATCATTTTGTCTATATCGGCAGAGTCGGCACTGGCTATAGCGAGTCCAAGGTCAAGCAACTGCTTCCGCGACTGAAACCTATGGAAGTCGCGACCTCGCCGTTCACCGGGAGGGGCGCCCCCCGAAAGGAGGCGGGCGTCCATTGGGTGAAGCCGGAACTCGTTGCCGAGATCGAATTCGCGGGCTGGACGGGCGACGGCATGGTGCGCCAGGCCGCCTTCAAAGGACTACGCGAGGACAAGCCAGCGGCCGAGGTCGAAACCGAGACGCCCGCGCCGGCCGAGACCGCCTCGGTCACCAATCCGGCGTCGGCCCGAGCGCGGAAAGCCATGCCGTCTACCGAAAAACCGGTCGTCATGGGTGTACTCATCTCCAAACCCGAGAAGCCGCTGTGGCCTGACGCGGGCGACGGCGAGCCGGTCACCAAGCTCGACCTCGCGCGGTACTTCGAGGCGGTTGGGCCGTGGATGATGCGCCATATCAAAGGACGCCCGTGCTCGATCATCAGGGTTCCCGATGGCATCGGTGGGGAGCAATTCTTCCAGCGCCATGCCATGTTGGGGATGTCGAATCTCCTCGAACTCGTCACGGTCTTCGGCGACCGCAAGCCCTATCTTCAAATCGACCGACTCGAGGGGTTGGCGGCCGTCGCTCAAGTCGCCGCGCTCGAGCTTCACCCGTGGAATTGCCAGCCCCAGCAGCCCGAAATCCCGGGTCGCCTCGTTTTTGATCTGGATCCCGGACCAGACGTGCCTTTCTCGGCGGTCGTCGTCGCGGCAAAGGAAATGCGGGAGCGGTTGGATGCACTTGGCCTGGTAAGCTTCTGTAAGACGACAGGCGGCAAGGGATTGCACGTCGTCACCCCCCTGGCGCTCGCCAAGAAGAGCGCGCTAACCTGGCCGGACGCCAAAAGCTTCGCCCGTGAGGTCTGCCTGCAGCTGGCGCGAGAAAACCCGGATCGCTATATTCTCAACATGGCGAAGCGCCTGCGCGGCGGCCGAATCTTTCTTGACTATCTTCGCAATGATCGCATGGCGACCGCCGTCGCCCCCTTATCGCCTCGCGCCCGTCCGGGTGCGACCGTTTCGATGCCGTTGACCTGGGCGCAGCTGAAGCCGGACCTCGATCCAAAGCGCTTCACCGTGCGCTCCGTACCGGCCCTCCTTCGGAAGACCAAGGCTTGGGCGGACTACTGCGACGGCGAACGGGCCCTCGGGGATGCGATCAAGCGTCTGGGCGAGGGGACACGAGCAGCATAGAAATGGATCACATCACGGTTCAGGCGCGCAAACGGATCGCCAGACCGACAACAACCTGTGCGGGTTAACGGGTGGCGCCAAAAGCCTGAAATAGGAGCCGCGTCATGGTCGCTCGCCGGCAAAACCACGACCACCAGAAAGCTCCTTCCCGCAAACCTGCGACGAAGCCGAGGCACGGAGGAGAGTTCCCGCTTCCGCTCGAGACGGCGCCGATGGAGGCGAAGTCTGCAGAGCGGCTCCCGCAAGGGGCCGACGCCTGGCAGTACGAACCTAAATGGGATGGCTTTCGGTGTCTCGCCTTCAAGGCTGGAAGGGCCGTAGATTTGCGCGCCAAATCGGGCAAGCCGCTCGGTCGATACTTTCCAGAAGTGGTGACAATGCTGGCCGCGCTTACCTTGGAGCGGTTCGTCCTCGACGGTGAGTTGGTCATCGAGATCGACGGGCGGCTCGCTTTCGATGCTTTGCAGATGCGGTTGCATCCCGCTGAGAGCCGTATCCGAAAACTCTCCGCCGACACTCCGGCACGACTTGTCATCTTTGACATTCTGGCGGCGCCGGATGGCTCTGTCACCATTGACCGGCCCCTTCAGCAACGTCGTGATTTGTTGGAGGGCCTCATGGCTGATGAGGGGATCCCAAAAAGGTTTGTCATCTCTCCTGCCACGACCGATTTGGCTATTGCGGAAACATGGCTGCGCGATGCGGGCCATGGCGCAATGGATGGCGTGATTGCAAAGGAACTGGCCCGCGCCTACGAGCCTGGCCAACGGACGATGATTAAGGTGAAGCACCTTAAGACGGCTGACTGCGTTGTCGGCGGCTTCCGCTATGAAAACGGCAGCCGGGAAGTCGGATCCCTGCTCCTCGGGCTCTACGACGCCCAAGGCAAGCTCGATCATGTCGGCTTCACCGCCACCATCACAGACAAGGAACGGCCAGGCTTGACCAAGCGGCTCGAGGCGCTACGCGAGGGACCCGGCTTCACCGGAAAAGCCCCGGGCGGTCCGAGCCGCTGGAGCACCGAGCGAAGCGGGGAATGGGAGCCGTTGCGACCGGAGCTCGTCGTTGAGGTGCGGTTCGACCATGTCACCGGGGATCGATTTCGCCACGGAACGAAGTTGATGCGCTGGCGTCCAGATAAGGCGCCGCATCAATGCACGTTCGAGCAAATCAAGGCGGTCATTCTGTGATCCATGGCGCTGAGCGTATCCTCTCCGGAATATCATCGGCCAGCCGGGCCCGCGGCGACTGATTGACCGCAGGCTTCGCCGCGTCACGGTTAGGATGCTCAAGACCGAGCGGGTACGTTCCCAGATCTCGAAACCTTCAAACTGGCCCCGGCGGTCTAGAAAAAATAGCTTATGGGCCTTCGCGGAAACGGAGGACCGCGCTTTCCACTTGGCGATCGTCTTCGGGTTGACGCCGTAGCGCTTCGCAAGCCCCCTCAGGCTCTCTTGACCATGTTGTATCGCTCGACGGACCGCCTCTGTCGTTGTGGCGCTCCCGTGTAGAATCTGTCCCATAGCGCATCCTTCGAATCACTCGATAAGAATGCGCCATCAAAGCCTGGGACGAAACATCTAGCTGGGCCTTTCGTTCGGCCCACGTGCGCACGTCGCGGACTCGACCGCCTGAGTCCGACGGGAATCCTCAACCGGATTCAAACGTCAGATTTGATCCACTAGATGCGCTGCCCCGTCGACGCCCGGCTCGCTCAAAGAAATACTCGCCGCCCAGCGTATCGTCGACGCTTACCGGGCGATTGTTGTCGAGAAGCCAACTGCTAGAATGACGCCTTCGTTGGCCTCAAGCATCGGAGCGCCGACCGCTCCCGAAGCGCGATCCAAGTTCGTTGAGAGCAGCACGCGCGCTTTTGTTGCGTCCCCGAACAAAGGCAGCGGGCGCGGGTCACGGCCGAAGTTCAACGCGACGAGGAGGCGCTCGCCGCTGTGGCGGCGCTCGTAGACCAGAAGTTCGCCCTCCGTGTGAAGGTATTGGAAGTCGCCTATGCTGAGCGCGAGATGGGACCGCCGGAGTTGGATCAGGTTCCGATACAGATTTAGGATCGATCGAGGATCCTCTTTCAGGATTTCGACGTTCCTGGCCAATGCGTCGTGGGACAACGGGAGCCACGACGTGCCACTCGTGAAGCCGGCATTGGCCGAGCGGTCCCACTGGAACGGCGTGCGCGAAGGATCACGCCCGAGACCGAGACCAGGCTCATTTTTTTCCCAAGGGTCCTGAACGGCATCTCGGGGGATCTGCACTTTTCCGATGCCGATTTCGTCGCCGTAAT
>PLUH01000425.1:3607-4636 GCA_003164825.1 Hyphomicrobiales bacterium | reverse complement strand
CCCGTCGCTGTAAGCGACAGCATCGCCAGCCCGAAGTCGTTGCCGACTTTGGTAAGGTTCTCATCAGCGATCTGGAACGTAAATGTGCCTGCTTTCGCGGTGGAATACGAGAAGCTGAACTGACGCCACGCGTCGGTTGTCGCGGGGGCGGTCAAGGTCCCAAGAGTGCCGCCGTTGACTCCAAACCACAGAACCGCGGGAGACTCCGCGACCAGCGAGCTTACCCACCCGGTGAAGCTGTATGTTGTATTGGCCTGCAAGGGGATGCTTTCAGTCCAGACGGTGTAAAAGGTAGGGTTGTCTTTATTACCAAGAGTCTCAGTCGCTCCATTGACCGCCATGAATTGAGCGTAGCCATTCGGGTAGACAAAAAACTTGTTGTCATTCTTCAGTTGCGTCGCGTTGCTGACGATATCGTANNGTTCCTTCTTTACCTAGGCGAGCGGGGGCCACGGCAGGAGCGTATTGAGTAGAGAATCCTTGCTTCTTTTTGTCTGTGATCGAGAAATCGCCATTCACAATCAAATTGGGCGCCGCGACGCTCGAACCGGCGAACAAGCAGAAGGCGACGATGACCGAAAAAGACCTCGCTCCACGACCTAGCGCTGTCGAAAGCATGACAGAAAACCCTCGGTCACAAGTCCCGCGAATACTCCATACTTCCCATAACGTCATTGAGCAAGCCTAGAAAGAGAGTAAGCTCCCCGGACGGCGAGAGGAATGTTTGCAAAGATCTCGGCGACATTGCCGAAGCAGTTGGCGACGCCATTGCGGCGGGCAGCAGTTGGCGCGAAGCGCGCTCCAACTGTTTCGCGTGATTCCTGACCCCAAAGCTTTCGGCACGGTTCACCTCCGCCTCGACCGTCGCGCCGCGACGCCCGNNGCGACGACGGGTGACGGCGCCGGCGGGGGCGTTCGGCCGCCCTTAAATTCGTTCTTGCCGTGTGCTAAGCTGTTTTTCCGTACAATCTCTTCCGAAAAACCAAAATCGGTGATAGGGTCCTGCTCATGGACAATTCGGCCAGGCTC
>PLUH01000425.1:0-3596 GCA_003164825.1 Hyphomicrobiales bacterium | reverse complement strand
TCTCGAAGGATGCTCCAGAGGGGCGACGCGGACCCGGCGCGCTCAGGACGAGGGGCGGCTCGGGACTTTACGAATCTTCGCCGAATGCCGCCATAACCGCTTGAAAAGCCTCAATTCGCGGAAGGAAAAGAGATTTTGATTTCATTGCTTTTTCCTTGGATTTCGTTGCGAGTGGCTTTGATTTCGTTGCGCCGGGCTTGGATTTTATTGCGTCCGGTTTGGATTTCGGCGCCGCGCGCTCAGTCGCCCCTCAGGCCGTCCGGCGCCGCGCCGTCCCGCGCCTGCACGACCGCGGTCGCGTCCGAATGGAGCCGCCGCCAGCCCGGCGTGCGGTCGAGGATGGCGACGATCCGGGCGTCGGGCGAGAAGATCGTCCACGCGATCCCGTAGCGCTTGAGCGTGCTCTCCACCGTCGCGAGGTCGCCCGCCTGGATCTTGTCGTAGAGGCCCAGCATCGCGTCGCCGTAGAGTTCGGCGCGGCCGTCGATGAATGGCCGCACGTGCGAGAAGATCAGATAGCCGCCGAAGCCGTATTCGTTGAGCGCCGGCTTCGCCCTGAGTTCAGGCGGGACCGCTGCGAGGGCCGAGATCGGCGCCGAGCTCCCGTCGACGCGCTCAACCGGCGCCATGAACCGCGCGGCCGCGACAATGAGCGCGCCCGCGACCGTGGCTGCGATCGCGGTCGCCGCAACCCGCCGCCGCTCGTCGAGGAATGAACCGGCGTCGATCGCCGCTGCGATCGGCTTCGCCAAGAGCATCGGCGCCAAGATGGCGAGCAGCGCCTGATGGCGCGAATGCTGCAGCGCCATCGCAACCAGCGCGACGAGCAGCGCGGCGCGGATCGGCGCCATCGCGAACGGCCGGGTCAGCGTGAGGCCGATCAGCATCAGGAGCGCGAGCTCCATCGTTCCAAGATGGCTGAAGTCCTGCGGCCGCCACTCGCTGATCCGCGACAGGTTCTCGATCCCCATCAGGCGGAACGGCAGGATGAGCGCTTCGACGCCATAGGGATTGATGAGCGCCGCCGCGAGCGCGGCAAGGCCGAACAGAGTCCAGGCGCGCGCAGTTGCGAGACGCGCTCCGGCTGGGGCCTCCGCCAGCGCCTCGAGCGCGAACGGCCCGATCAGAATAAGACCGAAGATGAAGCCGCCATGCATGTTCGCCCACAGGGTCATCAGCGCGGCAAGCGCGAGCGGCGGCGTGCGGCCGCGATCGCGCGCGGCGAGGAGGCCGGCGCTCCAGGCGGCTGCAATCGGCAGCGCCAGCATGTGCGGGCGGGCCAGCAGGCTCGCCGTCATCAGCCCAAGACCGAGCCCGACGGTCGCCACGAGCGGGGCGCCGCGGAGCCCGCGCGCGGCGGCGAGGCCGACGATCAGCGCCGCGCTGGCCGCGGCGGCGCCGGTGATGAGCACAACGCCGCTCCACCCGCCGAGGCGGAAAGCGAGCGCCAGCAGCACTTCGGACAACCATTCATGCGCGATCCACGGCGCGCCCGGCATCGAATGGCTGAATGGGTCCGCACGCGGCGCGGCGCCGTGGGCGATGATCCATTCGCCCGTCGCCAGATGCGAGAAGGTGTCGCCGTCGCCGAGCACCGCCGGCGAGAAGGCCGCGAGCGCGAACAAGGCAATCGCGATCGCAGCGAGGCCGAGCCCGGCAAGGCGGGCCTCGGCGCCCTCATCGCTGGCGGAGCGGACCAATGGCAAGGCGAAGGACATCGCCTCAGCCTGCCAAAGCTGCAATAACGCGGCGTTAAATCGTGGGCGCTTGTCGCCGAGCCGAAGATACGCCTAACGGATTGACGTCACCGTCCGCAGAGCACCCCTGAGGCGAAGCCGCCGTCATTGAACGCGTAATTCACCGCATTCGAGGTCAGACTTGCGCTCCCGGTTTTCTTGACCTGCGCGGTCTGGCCGACGTTCTTCAGCTCGACGCAGTCGCAGTGCGCTCCCCCGATCCCGCCTGCGGCCTTCGTGCAGTTGCGCTCCTGCTGCGCGAAGCTGACGCCGGGCCGGCGCGGACAGACGAGCGCCTGGCCCTCGACCAGCGTCACCCGGGTGTCGGGACCCTGCACGGCGATGTCGAGCACGGTGCCGCGGACGCCGATGGCGGCGGTCGGCGTCGTAATTTCATAGGCCTTCTTGTCGAGCACGCCGGTGGTGAACCGGAAAACGCCCTTGGCGAGATTGACCGTCATTTTCTGCCCGTTCGACTCGCCCACATAGACGAACTGGTCGAGCTTCACGCTGGAAGTGGGGCCGACACCGAGATTGGTCGAATCGAGGAAGACCAGCCGGGCGTTCGAATCGGCGCCAGTCCGCACAGTTTCGTTGCGGAAGACTGAGTCTCCGGTCACGAGCGGCGCCGAGGCGCCGGCGCTCTCGCGGGTGACGTCGTTACGCGCCAGCGCGGTCGAGCCGATGTGTTCCTGCGCTTCGGCCCCGACGACGCCGGCCACCAACGCGCAACCCGCAATCAGGATGTGCTGCAAAAGGCGCAATTGCGGAATACCTCAATTCCTGGGCCGGCCAACCCTGTGCCGACGCCTTTCGCCGCCATCATTGAATGAAACCCAACGAAGTCAAGTCAATTTACGCATCTCGCGTCTCGCCGCACGCTCCGAGCTGTCCTAGACGGAGCATTCCGGACGTGGCAAGCTGCAACGGCGGCATGAGCCTCAGTTGGAATTTCCGGACTTCGCGTCGCTAATCCAGGTTCCCGTGACAGCGCCAGAGAGGGCCCCAATAGATCGCTCATCGCACCTATGATCTCTCGCTAAGAGATCCCGTAGGCCGGCTTCAAACGATATGAACGCGGCGCCCTTATCTCCACAGGATACTCGAATGGGAGGCGGTGATGAGCCTTATCGATCAGGCCCTGAAGGCCAATGAGCAATTCGCGAGGAAATACGATCCGAAGCTGGGAGGGCGCCCGCAGCCCAAGATCGCGATCGTAACCTGCATGGACCCGCGGCTCTCGGACCTCGAGGGGATCCTGGGATTGAAGACTGCGGATATGGACGTCATCCGCACCGGCGGCCCGGCGGTCACCGACGATGTGATGGGAGAACTTGTCGTTTCCACGCGGGTCCTGGGCAGCAAGGAGATCATGCTCCTCAACCACACCGGCTGCGGGTTCACAACCTTCACTGACAAGGAGCTGAACGAGAAGCTCGCCCGAGAAACGGGTGACGCAACGCCTGTCCCGATGCGCCTCTTTTCCTTCAAAGACCCTGAGGAGAACACTCGGGCGCAGATCGAGAGAGTCCGGTCACATCCATGGATCGCCAAGGATGTACCCGTTCGAGGCTTCATTTTCGACGTGGACACAGGTCGGCTGCGGGAAGTCAAGCACGGATGACCGGCGCGGGCGTCCCCGCTTGAGGTTCCGGGCGCTCCGCTACTTACGCGTCCCGCGAAGTTGCGCGCCAGAGCGCGCTTGCGGGCGGCGCGCCGTTGGCGCCTTCGAACAGCGTAGGCCCGCTGCCAATTATGATAGACGGGCGGGCAGATCGCGCCCGCGCTTGCTGCGCAACGTATCGTGGCGCCGCTACACTCGCTCGTTTTATTCCGCGATCTAGTGGATAGAATCTGACA
>PLUH01000280.1 GCA_003164825.1 Hyphomicrobiales bacterium | reverse complement strand
GACGGGTCTGGCTCCACCCAAACGCAACATGCTGTAGGGCGCCGCGTTCAGACGGAATCCGTCATCGCGAGATGCGAAGCGAGGTGGCGATCCAGGAGTCGCAGGGCTCCCTATCTCTTGGATTGCTTCGCTGCGCTCGCAATGACGGCTGCGTTGCCGTCTTAACGAGTCGTGCTCTGGAATACGGCGCGAATCAAAACGGGCGCCGATCAATGGAGCAAGTAGCTCAGGAGCGACGTGCGCTTCGCCGTTCTGCGCTCGATCACGGCGGCGACTCCGGTCCAGCCCTTGGCCATTTCGTCGCTGCTTGCCTCTTCCGCCCGCCGCCGAGCCACCCAATAAGCCTGGGCGCCAACGGCGAGCATGAGCGCTTTGGCCTCGTGGTCGATTTCGAGGCGCAACGCCCTCTGGTGCTGGTGATGCGACATGTCCAAGATTCTCCGCGCACCCAACACTTAGGGCGAGGGCGGCGCCGGCGCCATGAGGCGCGTCACACCCTATCTCGACGCCTCTCTCACACCCCCGACGGATGATAGTTCGGGCTCTCGCGCGTAATGGCCACGTCGTGGACGTGGCTTTCGCGCAAGCCCGCGCTGGTGATGCGCATGAAGCGCGCCTTGTGCTGGAACTCGGGGATGGTCTCCGCCCCGACATAGCCCATCGCGGCGCGCAAGCCGCCGGCGAGCTGGTGCACGATCGCCGCCACCGGACCGCGATACGGCACCTGCCCCTCGACGCCCTCGGGCACCAGCTTCATCTGGTCCTTCACGTCCTGCTGGAAGTAGCGGTCGGCCGAGCCCCGCCCCATCGCCCCGAGCGAGCCCATGCCGCGATAGCTCTTGTACGAACGCCCCTGGTAGAGGAACACTTCGCCCGGGCTCTCGTCGGTGCCGGCGAGCAGCGAGCCGATCATCACGCAATCCGCACCGGCCGCGATCGCCTTGGCGAGGTCGCCCGAATATTTGACCCCGCCGTCGGCGATCACCGGCACGCCCGCCGCGCGCGCGGCCTCGGCCGCCTCCAGAATGGCGGTCAGCTGCGGCACGCCGACGCCGGCGACGATCCGGGTGGTGCAGATCGAGCCCGGCCCGATGCCGACCTTGATCGCGTCCGCGCCGGCGTCGATCAGCGCCTTCGCGCCTTCGCGCGTCGCCACATTGCCGGCGATGACCGAGACCTTGTTGGTCGCCCGCTGGATGCGGCGCACCTGCTGCAGAACCAGCTCGGAATGGCCGTGGGCGGTGTCGACGACGAGGCAGTCGACCCCGGCCGCCATCAGGAGCTCGGCGCGCTCGAACCCCTTGTCGCCGACGGAGGTCGCCGCGGCGACCCTGAGGCGCCCGTCGGCGTCCTTGGCGGCGTTGGGATGGGCGGTCGCCTTTTCGATGTCCTTGACGGTGATGAGGCCGACGCAGCGGCCCGAATCGTCGACGACGACCAATTTCTCGATCCGGTGCAGATGAAGGAGCCGTCGCGCCTCGTCGCGGTTCACCCCCTCCCTCACCGTCACCACGTTCCGGGTCATGAGGTCGGTCACCGGCTGGCGAGCATCGTCGGCGAAGCGCACATCGCGGTTGGTGAGGATGCCGATGAGCTTTCCGGGCTTGCCGCCGTTCGGCTCGACCACCGGAATGCCGGAGATCGAGGCGCGCTTCATCAGCGCGAGCGCGTCGGCCAGCGTCGCGTCGGGAAAGATGGTGATCGGATCGACGACCATGCCGCTTTCGAACCGCTTGACCTTGCGCACCTCCTCGGCCTGATCGGCGGGTTCGAGATTGCGGTGGATGACCCCGATCCCGCCGGCTTCCGCCATCGCGATCGCGAGCCGCGCCTCGGTGACGGTGTCCATGGCCGCCGAGATGATCGGCAGGTTGAGGCGGATGGTGCGGGTGAGCTGCGTCCCGATATTCGTTGCGCTCGGCATCACCGCGCTATGGCCCGGGCGCAGCAGCACGTCGTCGAACGCGAGTCCCTCGGGAATAAAGTTCGCTTCAACGATCGCCATCGCCATGCATCCTATGTGGATCAAACGGCGGAAGGCGCAAGACTCGCATCCGCTGCATGGCGCGGCTGCCTAACATGAGCGCGGCGAAGTTCCTAGCCGTTCCCTGCTATGGTAGGATTGGGCATGTCCAACCCGGCGAAGAACGAAATGGACGTCGACGCCTTCCTCGTCTGGGGAGAGGGGCGCGACGGACGCTGGGAGCTGCGCGACGGCCAGCCAGTGATGATGTCGCCTGAGCGGGCGGCGCATGCGCTGACCAAACTTTCGGCCCACATTGCCCTGATAAACGGCGTCCAGCGCGCCGGCCTGCGGTGCCGCGTCTTTCCCGACGGCATGACGGTCCGCATCGCCGCGCGCACTGCGTTCGAGCCCGACGCGCTTGTCGTCTGCCCGCCCCCCACCGACCTCAACACGATGGAGATCCCGAACCCGGTCATCGTCGTCGAGGTCCTGTCGCCGAGCACGGCGGCGGACGATCATGGGCTCAAGCTCGACGGTTATTTCTCGCTCGCCAGCGTCGAGCACTACCTGATCCTCGACGCCGACCGGCGGGTGATGATCCACCACAAGCGCGGTCAGGCCGGCGCGATCGAGACTCGCATCCTGCGCGACGGCGCCGTGCGCTTCGACCCGCCCGGCTTCGACGGCGAGGTCGCCGCGTTCTTCGCGGCGGAGTGATGCCCCGAGGGGCGATCAGTTCCCCAAGGGCGGGTCGCAACCGTTTATACGAAGGAGTCCCGGATGCGGGCTAACCTTTCCATGCCGGCCGCCGCGATCATCCCGGTCCTCGACTATCCCGATGTTCCGGCCGCAGTGAAATGGCTCGCGGAGGCTTTCGCTTTCGAGGTCCGGCTGCGGATCGGGGCGCACCGCGCTCAGCTTCAATTCGAGGGCGGCGCGATCGTGGTTTCGGAGGGCAATTCGCCCGACGCTGCGCCTGGAACGGGACATTCGGTGATGGTCCGGGTCGAGGCGATCGAGGCGCACTTATCTCGCGCCCGTCAGCACGGCGCCCGCATCATTCGGGATCTCGAGGAGTTTCCCTATGGCGAGCGCCAATATTCCTGCCTCGATCCGGCAGGTCATTCCTGGACGTTTTCCGAGACAATCCGAAACGTGGACCCCGCCCAGTGGGGCGGCGAATTGGCGCCCAGGCGCCCGATCTGAGATCGGACCCGTCACGTCCTATTCATTTTTTTCGAACATAATGTTACTATTCATCTTTTCCAGAGCGCCAGCGCATCATGGAGAAGACCCCTGAACGCCGCCGGCGGCTCGATGTCCTGACCCAGGCCGAGCGGAGTCAGCGCATCTCGGCGAATGGGGGCGATGGACGGCCACGAAATAATTCCGACGAAATTCCGTAACCGGGGCAGATTGC
>PLUH01000213.1 GCA_003164825.1 Hyphomicrobiales bacterium | reverse complement strand
GCTCTTTTCGATAATCCCCCAATGCCCTGACTCGCCGCGCACCGACGACACTGTAGACGGCGGCTTCGCGCAGATAGTGTTGAAAAACTCGAGATCCCAATTCAGAGGACCGCTGAGAGGCTCGAGGGAAAATTCCTTAGGGGTTCGGCGGACGGACCGGTTTTGCCGCCCGCGAGCCTCCTATATGCCCTGCCGTGATGACTATTGGTCGAGACGACCCGACGCGCGTGAAAACGAGATTCGCGCGGTCGCTCAATTTCCGAGTTTTTCAACACTATCCGTCGACTCCGGCGGTCCGCGTCAGATGTGCCCGAAGGAAACAAACTCTCGCCCTTTCGCGACCCGATTCGTTCTTCAGCAAAGCCGAATTCAGGCGTTCGCGAGCTAAGCGGCTACGTGCGCGCGGTCATGCCCTGGTCCAGACGTTCTCGCCGCCGCTTGATCGCGGTCCCGAAGACGTAATCCCAAAATGGCGCCGAAACGCCGTAATTGCCTTCGACCCCCGCATGATGGTGGCGAAGGTGCCAGACGCGCAGCCCACGGAAAAGGCTGTCGGTTTCGGGCTTGCCGAAATGCGAGATGTGATGGGCCGCCGTGTAGAGGAGATAGCCCGCGAACGCGCCGAAAGTCGCCCCGGCGCAGATTGTCGACCCCGCGAGCCAATAGGTCGGCGCGGACAGAAGAATAACCACGAGCGCGAATAGCAGGCCGGGCGGGGTGCCGATGAGCGCCTCCGGCTCGACGTGATGCCTCTCGTGCATGCGCGCGAAGAACGCGACGCGATGATAGAGAATGCGGTGAGCCCAATATTCCGCGAACGTCCAGGCTCCTAAGCCCGCGGCGGCGGCGGTCAGCCAAGACAGACAGCCGTCCAACGAAATCGTGAACGCCAGCGCGAGCATCGTCGCCAAGGCCAGCACGGAGTCGGAAAAATAGGCGGCCGCACCCAATCGCATGGAGGACCTCTCCGGAACAAAGCGCTGGGGACACACTATCACAGCCGACCAACTGCCGAGTAGGCCCCACGCGATCGTTGCGCGGAATTGCGGTGAGGAATTTGGAGGACGGGGTCACATTGTCGGAACGGCGCATGGAAGCCGCCGGCCCTGGAGAAGGCTTAGTTCGTCCCCCGCGAAGACCTGAGTTGAGCGTCATGGGTCGCTAACTGTAGTCCGCCAGGTCCGCTTCACATCGACGCCAGCCAAGCCGATTGGGTCTTGAGCCTCGCGGAGGGGTTGCGCCGTCTCAAACGGGACCTCTCAGCGATCGGCTGCCCAGTCCTCGCCCTGGCGCGCGGCGTCCCCGCCACCCGCGAAGCGTCTCTTGACCCGCTCGATCTGGTCAGCCGGAACGCGCACCGTGAGATGCAGACCCGACTCTTCGTCGCGCCGGCTCATGACCTCGGCATGTTCATAGAGCCAGTGAAGTCCCCGTCCATCGCCGGCGTCGAGCGTCAGTTCGACCAGCGACCGGCCGCGAGCCAGGCGGTCCTCGATCGCCTGCAACAGGCGATCGATCCCCTCCCCGGTCACCGCCGAAACCGCCAGCGGCGGCGCGACATTCGTTTCTTCTTCGTCCGCGAGCGCGGAACGCGCATCCGCGTCGAGGCAGTCGACCTTGTTCCAGACTTCAATGACGCGATCGGCGCGATCGGCGACTCCAATCTCGGCCAGGATCGCATCGACGTCATTGCCCTGCGCATCGCTGTCGGCGTGNNGTCGGCAGGTTCGAGATGAAGCCGACCGTGTCGGACAGGATCGCCGAACCGCCATGGGGCAGCCGGATCAATCGCACGGTC
The DNA here is from genome assembly GCA_003164825.1 of Hyphomicrobiales bacterium. Lineage (GTDB taxonomy): Bacteria > Pseudomonadota > Alphaproteobacteria > Rhizobiales > Beijerinckiaceae > Roseiarcus. The sequence continues at coordinate 8,682 of PLUH01000213.1, read as the reverse complement.
GGGTCGAGAGTGGCGAACAGCATGTCGGCCGCCAGGATTTCGGCCTGCGTCAGCCGATTGAACAAGGTCGACTTGCCAGCGTTGGTGTAGCCGACCAACGCGACGACGGGATAGGGCGCGGAATCACGGCTCACTCGATGCAGAGCGCGCCTGCGCTTGACCTTCTCCAGCTCGCGCTCGATGCGGATGATGCGCTCCTGAATGAGGCGGCGGTCGGTTTCAATTTGGCTTTCGCCGGGTCCGCCGAGAAACCCGAAGCCGCCGCGCTGTCTCTCGAGATGAGTCCACGAGCGCACAAGGCGAGAGCGCTGATAGTCCAAATGGGCCAGCTCCACCTGCAGCGCGCCCTCGGCGGTGCGAGCCCTTCGGCCAAAGATTTCGAGGATAAGCCCGGTGCGGTCGATCACCTTGCAGCCGAACGCCCGTTCAAGATTTCGTTGCTGCGCTGGCGACAGCGCGCAGTCGAAGACCACAAGATCGATCGCCTCGGCTTTCACATTGGCTGCTATGGCCTCGACCTTGCCCTTGCCGATGTAAGTCGCAGGCCGAACGGCGTTCAGCGACACGGTCTCGGCGCCGACCACGGTGAGGTCGATGGCTTTCGCCAGCCCCACAGCCTCATCGCGCCGCGAACCGGGGCTGCGCGACAGGCCGGCCTGTTCTCGGGCGAGATTGGGACAGACGACCCAAGCGCGGGCTCCGCTCACAGCCGCGCGCCCTCGATCGTCGATCCCTGCGCGCGACGGACCCGGAAAAGACGGCTCAATGAGCGTCCGAGCCGTCTTCGACCGCCTCGAACATCGTAATCGGACTGGCCGGCATGATCGTCGAGATTGCGTGCTTATAGACGAGCTGAGAGTGCCCATCGCGACGCAGCAAGACGCAGAAATTATCGAACCAAGTAACGAAACCCTGCAGTTTTACTCCGTTGACGAGAAAAATCGTGACCGACGTCTTGGACTTTCGGACGTGATTGAGAAACGTGTCCTGGAGGTTTTGCGCCTTCTCGGTTGCCATTCGTCTTTCCGTTCGTTGGGCCTTTCCGGCCGGCGGTATTGGTCTGAACCCGCGCCTCTCAATGAAGCGTTCCGCAAGTTTATATCATAAAAAATACGGCGAGCGAACTCATAAACCGAAAATACAATGTTAAAACGGCTTTCATGACCGATGGTCGATCGCACGCCCGGACGCCGATCGGGATCGCACAATTCGAACAGGATTTACCAGAGGAGCGACGCTATTCAATCCCCAGAGACTTCAGTTTGCGGTGTAGCGCCGAGCGCTCCATGCCGATGAACTCCGCGGTTCGCGATATGTTTCCGCCAAATCGGCTGATTTGAGCCACGAGATAGTCGCGCTCGAAGGCTTCCCGCGCGTCGCGAAGCGGAAGACTCAGCAATTTCTCGCCGCCGATGCCGCTCGGCACCGCCGGCACAAGCGCGCCAACCTCCGCCGGAAGCATCGACGCCGAGATCTCGGCGTTGGGATCGCCGAGGGCCAGGATCATCAATCGTTCAACATTGTTGCGCAGCTGGCGGATGTTTCCCGGCCAGTCGTGGGACTGCAGGACCGCCATGGCGTCCGCGCCGACGCGGCGTGGCGCAACTCCCATCGCGGCAGCGATATTTTTCAGAAAATATTGAACGAGTTCGGCAATGTCCTCTCGCCGCTCGGCCAGCGACGGGACGCGAATTGGCACCACCGAAAGCCGGTGAAAAAGATCCTCGCGAAAGCGCCCCTCGGTGATGGCTTCCGCCAGATCCCGGCTGGTCGACGAGATGATCCGGACGTCGACGAACACCCGCGAGGCGCCGCCGACGCGCTGAAAGTTCTGATCGACCAGAACCCGGAGGATTTTCGCTTGCGTCTCGCGCGGCATGTCGGCGATTTCGTCCAGATAAAGCGTGCCGCCGTGCGCCTCCTCAAGAGCGCCGATCCTCGGGGGCTGATCTGCGCTGGCCTCGACCCCGAATAGTTCTGCTTCCATCCTCTCGGGCGACATCGCCGGGGCGTTGATGACGATGAAGGGGCCCTCGGCGCGCCCCGAACTTTCGTGAATGAGCCGGGCGGCCAGCTCCTTGCCAGAACCGGCGGCGCCAGAAATGAGGACGCGCGAATTCGCGGGTCCGAGTTTGTCGATGATCCGCTTGAGATTGACCACCGCCGACGAAGAGCCGACCATTCGGTCGACGGAGCCGCCGCGGGCCTTCAGATCGTTGACCTCCCGTTTCAGGCGCGAAGTCTCCAACGCCCGTTCGGCAATCAAGATCAGACGATCGGCCTTGAACGGCTTCTCGATGAAGTCGTAAGCGCCGAGTTTGATCGCCGTCACCGCCGTCTCGATATTGCCGTGACCCGAAATCATCACCACCGGCACGGAGGGATGCTGGCGTTTGACCGCCTCGAGCAGCTGCAGCCCATCCAGCTTCGATCCCTGCAGCCAGATGTCGAGGAGGATCAATTGCGGGCGGCGCGCTTCGATCGCTGCGACGGCCTCGTCCGAGTCGCGCGCCAGGCGCGCGCCGTGTCCCTCATCCTCCAGGATGCCGGCGACGAGTTCGCGGATGTCCTGTTCGTCGTCGACGATGAGAATGTCAGCAACCATCAGGACGATCCAATCCTCTCATTTTCGGGCTGCGCGCCATCGTGCTCTTGGCGGTGCAAGGGCAGTCTCATCAAGACTTTTGCCCCGCGGCCGCCATCGCTCCGCGCCAGCCCGTCGAGCAATTCGACGCCGCCGCCATGGTCCTCGAATATCTTGACCACGATCGGCAAGCCGAGGCCGGTTCCTTCGGCTCGCGTTGTCACATAAGGCTCGATGAGGCGATGCCGATCCTCGCGCGGAAATCCTTTGCCGTTGTCGCTGACGGCGATCTCGGCGAACTCTGGGCCGTCAACGCTCAAGGTGGTCAGGATGACTCCTTTGCCCTGAGATTCTCCCAAAGCGTCAATGCCTTCCGTAGCATTCTTCAGCACGTTTGTGAGCGCTTGCGACACCAGCCGGCGATCAAAATTGGCCAGAACAGGCTCCTCCGGAAGTTGGTCCTCGAAAGCGATGTCCGGGCGCCCGACCCGCATCAGAAATATCGCCTGGCGCACACAATCGGTAAGATCGTCGTTCGCCAGCCGCGCCTTGGGCATGCGCGCGAAGGAGGAGAATTCGTCGACCATCCGTTTGATGTCGTCCACCTGCCGGATGATGGTGTCCGTGCATTGGTTGAATACGTCCCTGCCCTCGAGAATATGCCGGCCGTAACGTCGCTTCAGTCGCTCGGCCGAGAGCTGGATCGGCGTCAGCGGATTCCTGATCTCGTGCGCAATGCGACGCGCCACGTCCGCCCAAGCGGCGGTGCGCTGGGCGGTCACCAGGTCGCTGATGTCGTCGAGCGTGATGACGCTGGCGCGATCGTCGCGCCCGGGGTTTCCGGTGACCCGAACGTTCAGAACTCGCTCGCGACCGTCTCGCAGGACAGTCGCCTGCCCTTGATGGAGCCGCAACCGCAGCGACCGCGCCTGTTCCCAGATCAATCCGATGCTGGGCTGGACGGCGCTCAGGGGCCGCCCGATCAAACCGAGATCGCCACCGAGCAGCCGCTCCGCGGCGGCGTTCGAAATCGTGATGACGCCTTCGTTATCGACGCCCAGAACACCGGCGGGCACGCCCGACAGCACCGCCTCGATGAAGGCGCGCCGCTCATCGTTGAGCGCGTTCGCCTCGATCAGCCCCGTTTGCTGGTGCAAAAGCTCGGAAGTCATCTTGTTGAACGTGTCGCCGAGATGGCCAAGGTCGCCGTCGGAACGGCGGGTCGGCACTTGAACATGAAGGTTGCCGGAAGCGACCTCGTCCGCCGCCCGGATGAGCCGGCGGATCGGTCCAACCAGCCGGTTGGCGAAAGCGAGACCGAGCCAGATCGCTGAAAACAGCATCGTGAGCGCGAGAAGCACGAAGACCGTCGCAAACCCAAGCTCCAGGCTGTGGCGGTGGGCTTCGAATCGTCCCCACAAATTGGCGACATCCGCGGCGTCATTGGCCACCTTCGCGGCCAGCGGGTCGATCCCCCGCGCGGCGTACAGGAATTGCCCGTCGACGCCAGGTATCGGTCGAATGCCGACGAAAATGTTGCCGACCCCGAGCAGGCCGCAGAGCGCCTCTCCGTTCACCGCGTCCTGGAAATCGGACGATTCGGGCCTCGCAATCAGCTTCTCATCAGAGCCCGCGGCGATCTCGATCGACGTTCCGTCGCCTTTCATCAGCGCTGCGGCGCTGAAGCCCAAGGTCTTCGACCGCGAGCTGAAATAGTCCTTGAACGCAGCCGGGTTCGCTCGCAGCAGCAAGGCGCTGCGGCCGATGTCGCTGGCGGTCAGCTCGACGTCGCGCAGAAGCGCCCGGCACTGGGATTCGCGGTAGAGTTGGGTCGCCTGGTTCGATTCATTGATGAACGACGCGACGTCGCTCATGAACCGCGGATTGATGGCCCACTCGACCGAAACCGTCGCCACGACCGCAGTCACAATGGCCGGAATCGCCGCGACGAGCGAAAACAGAACCACGAAGCGGCTGTGCAATCGGGCGCCCGCTCGCGCCGCCCGCCGCGCGGCCCTGAGCCGCGCCAGCTCCATCGAGATGAGGATGATCAGGATGACGACGACCAGGCCGTCGCCCAGGAGCAGCGTCGCGACGACGTTCGCCGTCGGAATGATCGGAGTAAAGCCGGCGAAAACGAGGAAAGTCGCCAGCGCGAGGACGAACGCCGCGCCGACGACGATCACTCCGAACCGGCCGGTGGGCCGGCTATCGTCGAAGAGCGCCGCGCCGCGCGCGTCGATGGTCGTTCCAGTCAAAGCCCTGAACCGAATGCCGCGAGACTCGCCATGCGTTGGCGGAGTGTTTAGCGCCTCCGTGGCAAAGCTGCAACGATGTTGCTCAACGGTGACGCTGTCAGTCCAGATTCAACGAAAGCTGGCGACGCCGCGGAGATTGAGATCGCGGATTTTCTTGCGCAGGGTATTGCGGTTGAGCCCGAGAATTTCGGCCGCCTTGATCTGATTGCCGCGGGTCCAGGTCAACGTGGCGGCGATCAGGGGCGCTTCGACATCGTGGAGCACGCGGTGATAAAGCCCGACCTGCGGGTTGGCTCCGCCAAACGACCGAAAGAGATCGGCGACCGCGCGCTCCATCGCCGCGTCGAAGCCATCCCCGGCGATTTGAGTTGTCGTCGGCGCGACGCGTTTCCTTCCATCGTCGACCGCGGCCGGCGGCGGGAACAGCGGCGACGCCCCGACGCTGAGTTCGGCTTCGATCAACGCCTCCCCGATGACATCCTGGGGATAGAGGGCGGCAAGGCGGCGGGTGAGATTTTCGAGCTCGCGTACGTTCCCTGGCCAAAGATAGCGCCTCAGACGCTCCATCGCCGCGGGCTCAAACGTCTTGACTGGAAGGCCCTCGGCCGAGCCGCGCTGGAAAAAGGCGCGCACCAGATCGGGGATGTCTTCCGGGCGTTCGCGCAACGGCGGGAGGCGGAGTGGCACAACATTCAGGCGGAAGAACAGATCCTCGCGAAAGGCTCCTTGCTGGATGGCGAAGCGGAGGTCCTTGTTGGTCGCGGCGACGATCCGGACGTTGGTCTTGATCGGCGTCCGTCCGCCGACGGTCGTGTATTCGCCCTGCTGCAGGACGCGAAGAAGTCGAGTTTGAGCTTCCATCGGCATATCGCCGATTTCGTCGAGAAACAGGGTCCCGCCTTCCGCCTGCTCAAAGCGTCCCACCGAGCGGGCGGCGGCGCCGGTGAAGGCGCCCTTCTCGTGGCCGAAGAGTTCGCTCTCGATGAGATCGCGCGGAATGGCGGCCATGTTGATGGCCACGAATGGTCCGCCCTTGCGCTTGCCATAGTCGTGCAGCGCCCGCGCGACCAGTTCCTTGCCGGTGCCGGACTCGCCCGAAATCATGACCGTGAGATCGGTCTGCATCAGCCGCGCCAGAACCCGGAAAATGTCCTGCATCGCCGGGGAGCGCCCGACGATCGGCATCACCTCGGCCGGGGCCGCGGCTTCCGCCGCCTCGCGCCGCCGCTTGGGCTCTGCGAGCGCGCGCCCGACGATCGCCACCAATTCGCGCAGGTCGAACGGCTTGGGCAGATATTCGTAGGCGCCGCGCTCCGAAGCCTTGATCGCGGTGATAAAGGTATTTTGCGCGCTCATGACGATGATCGGCAGATCGGGCCGCATCCGCTTGATGCGCGGCAGGAGATCGAACGCGTTGTCGTCGGGCATCACGACGTCGGTGATGACGAGATCGCCCTCGCCCGCCGCCACCCATCGCCAGAGCCCGGCGACGGTTCCGGTCGCTCGAACTTCATAGCCGGCGCGAGTCAGCGCCTGATTGAGAACTGTGCGAATCCCGGCGTCGTCATCGGCGATAAGAATATGCCCTGACGGCATTCCTGTTAGCTCCTTCGCCTCGACGTCCAGCCCCTCACCTCGGCGCCGCGCGCAGCGATTGAAGCGGCATCAGCACGCGAAACATGGTTCGGCGCGGATGCGACTCGCATTCGATGATCCCGCCGTGGTCGCCGATCAGTTTTGCAACCAGTGCAAGACCTAGACCAGAACCTTGGGACTTCGTCGTCACGAAGGGGTCGAATAGATTGCCGAGGATTTCGGGCGCGATGCCGGGGCCATTGTCCCAAACGCAGATCTCGAGCGGCAGGGCGACCGGTTCGGCGCTTGGCGCAGTCCGCAAGCGGACTCCCGGACGGTACGCGGTGGTGAGCGTTATCTCACCGTCAATGCTATCCCTTCCAATGGCTTCCGAGGCATTCTTAACCAAATTAAGGAAGACCTGGATCAGTTGATCGCGGGATCCACGCACATGCGGCAGCGACGGATCGTACACCTCGACAAAGCGAATGTGGCGCGCGAACCCGGCCTGAGCCAGGCGCTTGACGTGATCCAATACCGCGTGAATGTTGAGGCTTTCCCATTGCGAGGGCGTCGAATCCGCGAAAGATTGCATGCGATCGACGAGTTTCACGATCCGGTCGGTTTCCTCGCAGATTAACCGCGTCAGGGCCCGATCCTCGTCGCTAACGTTCGCCTCGAGCAATTGGGCGGCGCCGCGAATGCCTGATAGAGGGTTTTTGATTTCATGGGCCAGCATGAGCCCAAGCGCGCTGATCGAGCGTGCGGCGCTCCGATGCGTCAGTTGTCTGTCTATTTTTTCAGCAATGGCCCGTTCTTGCAGCATTATCGCCACTGCATCGTTAGTCTCGGGCACCGGCGCGATGAAAACATCGACAGCATCTCGATTGCCGGTTCGCGGCGTCGAGATGTCGATCTTGTAGCCGTTGACGGTCGCGCGATTGCTGAGCGCTTCGGCGACAAGATCCAAAACCGGCGAGTCTGACGGAATAAGGTCGGTCAGTCGCGAGCGCACCAGCGTGCCGCGCCCCATGTCGAAAAACGTCTCGGCCGCCACGTTGACGTCGATCACCAAGCCTTGGGCGTCGACCGTGAGCAGCGGCTGGGCGAGAGCATTCAGCACTTTGGCGGCGTCCGGGCGCCGCTGAGCGGGGTGCGCCGTCATGCTGCAAGCCTCGCCCGATCGGGGTCGAAGGCCCGCGCGAGCAGCGCCCGCGCCTTGAGCAAGTCCTCGCTCGTCACGAGTTCGCGCCGAAGCGTCTCGTCGGCGCCCGCCTGATCGGCGTAGGCCGCCAGATGCTTTCGGGCATGGCGAAGTCCTGAGCGGGCCCCAAGCTTGCCGACCAGCCAGTCGAGGTGCTCGAGCGCGGCCTCGCGACGCTCTTCCCGCCGCGGCGCAGGCAGCGGGCCGCCGGCGTCGAGCGCGCGCGATACGCCGCCGACCAGCCACGGCGCGCCGAGCGCCGCGCGCCCGATCATCACCCCCGCGGCGCCAGAAAGCGCGAGCATGGCGCGCGCGTCTTCGAGGGTCGCGCAATCCCCGTTGACGATAACCGGGATCCGGACCGCCTCGACCACCGCGCGGGCGGCGGCCCAATCGGCGCGGCCGTTGTAGAACTGGGCGCGAGTCCGCCCGTGGACGGTCGCCATCCGCGCCCCCGCCTGTTCGGCCCGGCGGGCGAGTTCGGGCGCGTTCAGCGACCCCTCGTCCCAGCCGAGACGCATCTTGACGGTCACGGGAACCTGCACCGCCTCGACCACCGCGGCTATCAGACGCTCGGCGTCATCGAGATCGCGCATCAGCGCCGCGCCGGCCAGCGGAAACATCGGGATCAGCCAGATATGGTCGAGAAAGAATGGCAACGCCGCGTTCAATTGATCTCCGTCGCTACCACTTCAGCAAATCCATTTCATCAGCGAGAACCGTTTCGCGATTGCGGAAAAACGCGATGATGATGCCGAGGCCGACTGCGGCTTCGGCCGCCGCGTCCGTGATGATAAAAATGGCGAACACTTGCCCATCCACCGAACCCCACAAACGCGAGAAGGCCACGAGATTGATATTCACGGCGTTCAAAATCAGTTCGATGGACATCAGAATGATGATGACGTTGCGGCGCGTGAGCACGCCGATCACGCCGATCGTAAACAGCGCGAGACTCAGCCAAAGATAATGATCCACGGGAACCATTAGACCCTCCGCTTCGCCATCACCACCGCTCCGATGATCGCCACCAGTAACAGCAGCGAGGCGATCTCGAAGGC
>PLUH01000409.1 GCA_003164825.1 Hyphomicrobiales bacterium | reverse complement strand
CGGGATGCGCAGATACTCGAGTTCCTCCGCTGAGATCAGCGGTCGCGCAGCGTCGAGCTCGCGATACGTGCGCGCCGCGGCCGCCGCCAGCGTCGCCTCCGCCGCTTCGTCGACGACTCGCGGTTCGTTGGCGCGCTCGACCTGTTCGAGCAGCGCCAGCAGTTCGGCGCGCTCGGCCTCGCTCGATGCTTGCTCGAGGGCGAGGAAAAACCGTAGTCGTACGTTGTCGAGACGTCCGTCGGGGAGCTTTTTCGCCTTGCCGAAGATGTATTCGGGGACGGCGACTTTGCCGAAGTCGTGCAGCAGCGCGGCGTAGCGCANNGCAACCCGCGCGGAATGACCCTGCGTCGCGCGATCGCGCACTTCGATCGCCATGACCGACGCGCGCACGAACTGTTCGAAGAGATCCTGAATCGAATCGAGCAGCGCTTTGTTCTCGAGCGCGACCGCGGCTTGCGAGGCGAGCGAACGCAGCACCCGCTCGTCGCGCTCGCCGAACGGGAGGACCGCCGCTTCGGCTTCCTGCGCGCTCCCCAGCACGTCCTTAAACGACGCTTTGCGATTGATCAGCATGATGACGCCGACGATCTCGCCGAGATGGTTGCGCATCGGGACCGCGAGGACGGACTTGGTGCGATAGTCGTGCGCGTGATCGAAGCTCGGGTTGAACGAGTACACGGCATGGGAAGGGATGCGATAGGCGTCTGCGATGCGTACCGTCTCGCCGCTGATCGCGACGTAGCCGGAGATCGACGTCGGTGAGAGCGGCAGGACGGCGCCGAGGTAGGTGCCCGCATCGTGCGGGCCCGTCTGCGCCACCGTGAAGCGGAGCGTCTGCTCCCCTCCTTCGCCGTGTTCGAGCAGGTAGAGCGACCCCGAGTCCGCGTGCGTTAACTCGCGCGCGCTGCGCACAATCTTGTGATGGAGGGCTCCGATGTCGCGTTCGGTTGAGAGCGCGATGCCGATGCGCAGCAGTTCGTCGCTCTGCTGCNNCGCCTCCAGCGCCGCCGCTGCCGCACGAACCGTTACGACGACCGCCGCAGGATCGAGCGGGGCGACGAGCCAGCCCCCGACATGCGGGTTCGCGGCGAGCCAGGCATTGGACGAAGCGGGCTCGGCGACGACGACCGTCGTCGCGCGATCGCTCTGCGCGATCAACGCCAGCGCCGCCTCGACGGTTGCGTGGGAACCAAGCGAAAGCAGGCGCGTCTCTTCGATCAGGTAGATCGCCGCGCTCGCATCCGGGCTTGACGTGCCAAAGCTGCCGGCCCGGTGTGCGATTCCGGCCGCGTCCAAGGCCGCGGCGGCGTCACCCAGCGCGAGACCGTGCGGATACACGAGAACGAATGGGGCTGCGCCGCCCGTACGGGGCTCCGAAACGAGCACGTTACCGTTGATACGACGCGCGCGGGCCGCACTCCGGTCCGGGGGCGGTCCCCGCAGCGCGTCGAACCGCGCAATGATGACCGATAGTCAGATCGCGGCGCGAGCGCGCGCCCTCGCCGGGGAACTCGCCGAGGCGGGCTTCGCACGGATGCGCGTGCGCGACGGCGATCTCGAGATCGAGGTCCGGCGCTCGGCGCGGGCGCCCGTGGCACCGGTGCCGCCGCTCTTCGAGGCCGAACGGCGCACCGAACGCGAGGACGNNGCTCCGCCCGCCGCTGGTTGAAGGTCAGGAGTTCGACGGCGACCGTGAACTGGCGTACGTCGAGACGCTCGGCATCCGCAATCCGGTGCGCTCGCGCGGCCCGGGCCGCATCCGCAGCGTCCTGGTCGGCGAAGGGGAACCGGTCGAATTCGGCCAGCCGCTCTTCACCGTGGAGCGCTAGCCTCCGGACCATGTTCAAGAAAGTTCTGATCGCGAATCGCGGCGAGATCGCCCATCATCGCGAAGGCGGAGTCGGCTGTTCCGAGCGCGATCTTTGCCAGACTCACAAGCATTAGTCCGAGTACTGTTGCAAAGGTATGTAGGCGTATAGGCCCATCCGCCCACTGGTGCGACGGTCCCCAGGGCACCACACCACCCTTCTTGGCCCGGCGGAACAGTTCTTCGACGTTCCATTGACCGCGGAACGCCTGCACGATCCGGCCGGTGCTCCACAGGTGATGATCCGTGCACAGCACCCGCCGCCCCAGTCGGGTCCTCTCCAACTGGCGCCGTAGCGCCGCATCCACATGCCAGCGCAATGTCGGCTCCTTGTCGTCGCCGCCGATCTCGGTTACTACGAATCTCGACAAATGTTCGCGGGACAGTGTCTTTCTTATCCCTTGCTCCAGACTGCTGCGTGAGATACGGTTAGCCTTGACGAGTCGATCAAGCTTGCTTAACTCCGCTTTGGCTTTGCGCAACGCCACCGCAATGCCGCGTTTCTGACCCTCCAGCAGTTCCTGGCTCTCGACTACCACCAGCGTGCGGTCCAGCTTGCCCACCTTCGCTTGCACTCGCGCCGCGCGTACCTGAGTCAGTTTGCCAGTCAGGGGCTTCATCGCCCCTCGCTTGGCCGCCATTTGCAGCGCCAGTTCCGCTGCCGCATGTCCCAGCGGCAACGAGATCAGGCTGTAGTAGCCGACAGCGTCCAAATCCAGTTCCAACTGAGGACTCCAGGAACCTCCATCGCGTACCAGTGTCCGCTGCGCCCTTTGGCGGCACTCCCCGTCGTCCAGCGACTGATGCAGCGCCTTCAACCCATCCAGGCACGCGGTCAACACCGCCTGATCGGAACTGTTCCCCGCATAGGTCCGGTACAGCAATGGCACATGGCCCGTCTCGCTGACCAGCACGCCGAGCCCCACCACACGTAGATCACTCCGTTTGCTTTTGGCATGACCGCGACGCGCCAACTCCCCTGGCGTCACCGTCGCAATGTGAGTGTCGAAATTCGTGGTGTCGAACGCCAGCACGTCGGACGAAAGCTCGAACCGGGCCACAGCCGCTTTCGCAATCGCGATTTGCGCACGCTCCAATTGCTCATCAGTGACTTGCCGGGCCACGCGATGATAGGTTTGGCCACTGAAGGCCGACGAAGGCAAGCACGACAAGCGCGGCACCGCCCCATCCAGAAACTCCGCCAAGTCCCGCTTCGGTCCGGGCGAGCATGCCCGCTGGACGGCAACGGCCAAGGCCAACTCGCCGACCGACGGGCCGCCTTTGGCGCCAAGGGTGCCGCACGCCCGGTCGATGTGCCCTATCAGATCGAGTTGCTCAGCAACCCAGATCAACGCGCCGACATCCCCAACTGCCTGGGTCCCCACTGTTCGTGTGGCGGCCAGGTCCGCGACAGGAGCCGCTGTTGCCGGGCCAAGCACGGTCTGGCGCGCAACGGAACGGCCACGGACCGGGTCCCACACCGACTGGGCCGCGATGCGGTAGCGGCGGCCATTCACATCCCGTTCGAA
>PLUH01000369.1 GCA_003164825.1 Hyphomicrobiales bacterium | reverse complement strand
CGCTGAACGCGTCCGCCGCGCTGCTTGTTGGCCGCAATGGCGTTTCAGGGCGCGACGAAGGCCGTCGCGATAGATGGCGCCGACTTGACGCCCGGTTTCGCGACGCTTGCGCGATCAAATCGGCAAGCTCAATATCGCCGTGAGCGCAGGCGGCCGACCGGCCCTCGTTACAGCCAATCTCGGGAGGCGCCATGGCTGACAGCGAGAAACTCGCAGCGGGGGAATTCACGACCCGTCACCCGATCGAAGCCGACTATCTGATCATCGGCGCCGGCGCGGTCGGCATGGCCTTCGCCGATACGCTTTTGAGCGAAACGCAGGCGACGATCGCGCTCGTCGACCGGCGGCATCGGCCCGGCGGCCACTGGAACGACGCCTATCCCTACGTTCGTCTCCATCAGCCGTCCGCCTATTACGGCGTCAACTCGTGGCCGTTGGGCTCCGGCGAAAAAGACGCGACTGGGCTCAACAAAGGCTTCTACGAGCTTGCATCCGGCCTTGAGGTGCTGAGCCACTTCGATCAGGTCTTGCGGCGGCGGTTCCTGCCCTCCGGCCGCGTCCAGTACTTTCCGATGAGCGACGTCGGTCCCGATTTGTCGGTCAGTTCCCTGGTGTCCGGCGAACGGCGGCCGGCCAAGCCGCGCAAGGTGGTGGATGCAAGCTACCAGAAGTTTTCCGTGCCGTCGGCGCGGCCCCCTCCATATGCGGTGGCGCCCGGGGTCGCCTGCGCGCCGCCGAACGATCTGCCGCGCATGGCGCGCGCCTATCGCGACTATGTCGTGGTCGGGGCCGGGAAGACGGGCATGGACACTTGCGTCTGGTTGATGGAGAACGGAGCAGATCCGGGCCGGATCCGTTGGATCATGCCACGCGACTATTGGCTCTTGGATCGCGCCGGGGTCCAGCCGGGCCAGGAGTTTTTGGCCTCAATCGCCCGCAGCGTCGCCGATCAGGTCGAGGCGCTGGCCAAGGGGCGATCGGTCGACGACGTGTTCGCCCGACTCGAGGGATGCGGCGTCGTCAAGCGGATCGACGTCGCCGTAAAGCCTACGGCCTACCATTGCGCGGTCATCGGCCAAGCCGAGCTTGAACTTCTGCGCCGCATCGTCGACATCGTCCGCCTCGGCCGCGTGATCCGGATCGACGCCGATCAGATCGTCCTCGAGCGCGGCGCCGTCGCCATGAATCGAGACAGCCTTTACATCGACTGCTCGGCCTCGGGGATCACGGCGACGCCGTCCAAGCCGGTGTTCGAGGGGAATCGGATCACATTGCAGATCGTGCGGATGTGCCAGCCCGCCTTCAGCGGGGCGCTGATCGCCCATGTCGAAGCGGCGTATCGGGATGAAGCGGAAAAGAACCGCATCTGCACGCCGGTTCCCCCGCCGGACACGCCCGCCGATTGGGTGCGCCTGATGGCGATTGAACTCGCGAATCGAGCCTGTTGGGCGGCGAACGAGGAGATCCGCGCCTGGCAGGCGCGCTCGCGCCTTGATATCTTCGTCAGGCAGATCGCGGCTCTGAACGGGACGGAAGCCGAGGTGTTCAAGGAGCTCGGGCGTTACGGGCGCCTTGCCGCTCGGGCGGCCGCCAACGCGTCTTTGTTATCGGCGAACTGAGCCCCCCGGCTGACGGCGCGCCGACGCTGGCCCAGCGAGACAACCGGAGAGAATTGAGCCGTGGATTTTGTCACAGTACACAATGGGCCGATTGCCTTGAACGTGGCGGTCAAGGGCGAAGGGAAACTGATCGTCTGCGTCCATGGGTTTCCCGAGCTCTGGTATTCCTGGCGCCATCAGATCGATCGCTTCTCGGCCCGCGGTTACAGGGTGGCGGCGCTGGATGTGCGCGGCTATGGCGGAAGCTCGAAACCGTCGGAGATCTCAGCCTACAGCATGAGGAATCTCACCGCCGACGTCGCCGCGGTCATCGACCGGCTCGGGAACGGCGCCGCCGTTCTCTTCGGCCATGACTGGGGCGCTCCGATCGTCTGGAACACCGCCCTCATCTATCCCGAGAAGGTCACGGCGGTTGCGGGCTTGAGCGTTCCCTATGTTCCGCGCGGCGAGAGCTCGTTCATCAAGTTGGCGCGGTCCATTTATGCAGGCCGGTTCTTCTATCAGCTTTATTTCCAGCAGGAGGGCGTCGCCGAAGCCGAGTTCGAGTCCGACATCCCGACGGCGTTGCGGAAGCTCTATTTCGCAGCTTCGGGCGACGGTCCGCTCGACGCATTGCTGGCGATGAAGCCCGCCGACGCGAAGTTGCTGGACGGGATGGCGGACCCGCGGCCCTTCCCCGCCTGGATGAGCGAAGCCGAGTTGAAAGTGTACGCCGACGCCTTTCAGGCCGGCGGTTTCCGCGGTCCGCTCAACCGCTACCGGGCGCAGGAGATCGATTTCGTCGACTTGGCCGACTACGCCGGCAAACCGGTGACGCGGCCGTCATTCTTCATCGCGGGCGAACGCGACCCGGTGCGGCGGTTCATCCCGGGACTCGACCTTTACCAGATCGCGGGAGCGGCATGCTCCGACTTCCGCGGCTCGGTGATCGTGCCGCGCGTCGGGCACTGGGTGCAGCAGGAGGCCCCCGACGCGACCAACACGGCCCTGGAGGGCTTCCTCGGGCAGATCTAGCAAAGACCACGTATCGGGCCAAGCGGCGCCGTTCGCCGCCCTGCAGGCTCACCTCATCGGCGAACCGAAGGAATCCGCACGGACCTCAAACTCGAAGGCAAACGGGCGCTGGTGACCGGCAGCACCGCAGGGATCGGCGCAGCGATCGCCTCGAACCTTGCGCGTGAGGGAGCCCGCGTGATCGTCAACGGCCGTGCGTCGGCCGATGTCGACAGGGCGGTCGCGGCGCTCAAGGCCGAATCCGGCGGCGATCTGATCGCCTTCGCCGGCGACCTCGGGACGGCGGCGGCGGCCGAGGAGTTCGCGCGCCGTCATCCCGAGGTCGACATCCTCGTCAACAACCCCGGCATCTTCGAGCCGAAGGCGTTCGAGGACATCCCTGACGCTGACTGGATGCGGTTCTTCGAGGTCAATGTCCTGAGCGGGGTGCGCCTCTCGCGCGCCTGCTTGCCGGCGATGAAGCGCGCCAATTGGGGCCGGATCATCTTCATCTCGAGCGAGAGCGCGCTTCAGATTCCGGCGGAGATGATTCCTTACGGCGTGACCAAGGCGGCCCAGATCGCGGTCGCGCGCGGACTGGCCGAGGCGGTCGCCGGCTCAGGGATCACCGTGAACAGCGTGCTGCCCGGGCCGACCAGATCGCGCGGCGTGGTCGATTTTGTCGCTGCGCTTGGCGCCGGCGCGAGCTTCGACGAGTTCCAGACTGAGTTCTTCCGGAAGTTTCGTCCGACGTCGCTTATCAAGCGCTTCGAGGAGCCGGAAGATCGCCTCGTTCGTCACCTACCTCGCGAGCCCGCTGGCGTCCGCGATCACCGACGCGGCGCTGAGAGTCGACGGCGGCGTCATCAAGAGCGCCTTCTGAGGCGGTCTCGCCCTTTCGACAGCGGTCGCTTGCGTCGCTCAGAGAAATGCGAAAGCGGCCGCAGGGGATTCGGTGAGCGCGTGGGCCATGTATTCGAGCGCGTGACGCAACGCCGCCCGGGTCGTCGGGCCGCCGAGGCAGACGCGCACGGCTTCCGGCGGCTCGCCGCCGGCGGTGAACGCGTCGCTCGCCACGACCCCAATTCCGGTCGAGCGCATATGGCCGGAAAACGCCGAGCGGGTCCACCCCGCCGGCAACCCCGCCCAGATATTGAAGCTTAGAGGATCGGCCTTGAAGCTGCCGGGCGGCAGAATTTCGCTCGCCAGCGCCTGGCGGGCCGCCGTCTCGGCGCGGATGAAGCGCAAGATCTGGTCGGCGGTTCCATCCTCGATCCAGCGGGTGGCGAGCGCGACCATGAACGGCGAAGCCATCACATTGGCCGCCCTCACCGCCGCGGCGAACGGCCAGCCCCGGCGCGCGTCGGGCGCGACCACGTAAGCCGCGCGCACCCCCGCGCCGATGCATTTGGCGAGTCCGGCGATGTGCCAGGTGAGGTCCGGCGCGATCGCCGCGAACGGAGCGGGACCATGCGGCGGGATGAAGCCATAGGCGTCATCCTCGACGATCGGCAATCCGTACCGCCGCGCAGTCGCGGCGATCTCGCCGCGCCGGGCCGCCGGCACGGTGAGGGTGGTCGGATTTTGCAGCGTCGGGTTGAGATAGAGCGCCTTGGGGCTGAGGCGCGCGCAGGCGTCGGCCAGCGCGTCGGGCTCGATCCCGTCGCCATCCATCGGCAGGCCGACGAGATTGAGGCCGAGCTGGGCTGCGATCGAGCGTGCGCCGGGATAGGTGATCGCCTCGCAGAGGATCGTCTCTCCCTTGGCCGCGAGGGTCGAGAAGGCGCCGAGAATGGCGGGGTGGGCGCCGGGGGTGACGAAGATGCGCTCCTGCGCCGGGACGAGCGAGCGGCGGCCGAGCCATGACGAGGCCGCGTCCTTGTCGGCCGGGGAGCCGCCGAAACCCTGGTACCTGAGCAACGCGACAATGTCGCGCGACACCTCCTGCACGCCGGCCTGCATGCGCTCGATCAGCGCCGGATCATTCGGCTCCGGCGGCAGATTCATCGAAAAGTCGACGATGTCGCCNNACGTAGGTTCCCTGTCCGACCCGCGACTCGATGAGGCCGCGCTTCCGAGCCTCCGCGTAGCCTCGCGCCACGGTGGTGAAATCGATCTCCAACCGGCTGGCGAGCTTCCGCTGCGGCGGCAAGCGGTCGCCGGTAGCCAGACGCCCGGTTTTGATGTCGGCGGCGATCAGGTCGGCGATGGCGAGATAGCGCGGCTTGTTGCTGCTCGCGAGGTCCGGGGTCCAGTCGATCATTCGGTCAGGTCGGGGTCACGGTCAAAGCTTGAATCGGTTGCCGGAAAATTGACTGTATCGTGTTGCAAGTCTCCGCGCCAGACCTCAAGCATGGGGGCAAGCGCGGAATCGACATGCCGTCGCTGCCCGAGATTTGCGCGGCGCACGCTCAATAATTCGGCGGATTGATCGCTGATCGATCGCACGGAAAAAACGGACATCTCGGCGCCGGCGCCGAGGCTTGAACGGATTCAAGACCTTAATGAGTGGATCGTGATCGCAATCAATATGGCACATTGATTGCATTTGCGCCTCTCGCCGGCGGCGCCGACCCCCGGCGCCAGCAACGAGAGGATGCCCATGCCAGCCGTGACGCAGCCAGCCCATAAGGCGGGCGACTATCTGGTCGACTACGAAGAGAAGGTGTTCGAGGACGTCAAAGCCGAACCCGGCGAGAAAGCGCTCGTCACTTTCCATACCGTCGCCTTCGAGGGCTCGATCGGTCTCGTCAACCTCCTCCAGGCGACCCGGTTGAAGCGCAAGGGCTTCGACACCACGGTGCTGCTCTACGGACCCGGCGTCACGCTCGGGGTCCAGCGCGGATTCCCTCGCCTCGGCGACGAGGCCTTCCCCGGGCATCTGAACTTCAACAATCAATTGACCAAATTCATGGGCGAGGGCGGCAAGGTCTACGCTTGCCGATTCGCCCTCCAGGCGCTCTACGGCCACGGCGAGCCGTCCCTCATTCCGGGCATCACGCCGATCAGTCCGCTCGACGTGCTCGATCTCATCCTCATCCACCGCAAGGACAACGCCTTCATCCTCGATACGTGGACCCTTT
This sequence comes from Hyphomicrobiales bacterium, assembly GCA_003164825.1. Taxonomy (GTDB): domain Bacteria; phylum Pseudomonadota; class Alphaproteobacteria; order Rhizobiales; family Beijerinckiaceae; genus Roseiarcus. The sequence goes on along the minus strand of PLUH01000369.1, from coordinate 2,689 downwards.
GAGTTCGCGCGTCTCAAAACGCCGGAGACAATGATGGGAGAACGGGACATCGTCCGCGTCGCCGCGGTTCAGATTGCCCCCGACCTCGACAGCCAGGCGGGCACGCTCGATCGCGTGCTCGCCGCGCTGACCGAGGCCGCAGGCAAGGGGGCGAAGCTCGCGGTTTTTCCTGAGACCTTCGTCCCCTGGTATCCTTATTTCTCCTTCGTCTGCCCGCCGGTCCTAACCGGAGCGGAGCACGTCCGCCTCTACGAGCATGCGGTCGTGGTGCCAGGGCCAGCGACCGAGACGATCGCCGCCGCCGCGCGGCGGCTCGGGATTGTCGTCGCGCTTGGCGTCAACGAGCGCGATCACGGCTCACTCTATAACGCCCAGCTCATCTTCGACGCCGACGGCGCCCTCTTGCTCAAGCGCCGCAAGATCACCCCGACCTTCCACGAGCGCATGATCTGGGGCCAGGGCGACGGATCGGGGCTGAAGGTCGTCGATACCGCGGTCGGCCGCGTCGGCGCGCTCGCCTGTTGGGAGCATTACAATCCGCTCGCGCGCTACGCGCTGATGGCTCAGCACGAGCAGATTCACGTCTCGCAATTTCCCGGCTCGCTGGTCGGGCCGATCTTCGCCGAGCAGATCGAGGTCACGATCCGCCACCATGCGCTGGAATCGGGCTGCTTCGTCGTCAATTCCACCGGCTGGCTGAGCGAAGACCAGATCGCCCGCATCTCGCCCGACGAGAAGCTGCGCAAGGGGCTGACCGGCGGCTGCATGACCGCAATCGTCTCGCCGGAAGGCCGCCATCTCGCGCCGCCGCTCACCAGCGGCGAAGGAATCCTCATCGCCGATCTCGACATGGCGCTCATCGTCAAGCGCAAGCGGATGATGGACAGCGTCGGCCATTATGCGCGGCCGGAATTGCTCGCGCTCGCGCTCGACGACCGGCCGAAGCCGCCGATGACGTCTTTGACCGTCGCGCCCGCCGCAACGTCCTCGTCCCGGAGCCCGCTCGATGCTGCAAACGAGACCAACCCCCATGAAGACGGAAGAGCTGATCAACGAGTTGCAGTCCTTCGGGTTACGTCTGGTTGATCCGAAGGCGGGCGCCGACAGCCGCCGCGGCGGCGCCGGCCCATCCGATCACAAGGCGATCACGATCGACGGCATGACGGTGATGGCGCCGGTGCACACCGCGCCGGCGTTCGAAAGTCCGTACCTGGTCGAAAAGCCCGACCCTGAGGGCCGTAGCCGAATCCTGCGCGACGGGATCGCGATCGCCGAGGCGACTTTCCCCGCCCAACCGAAATTCTATGCGCTCAAGACCGCGGACGGAATTCCCTATTCGAAGATCGCCGTCCTGCACGGCCGCGACGTGCTGGCGACGACGGTATTGCAGACGTGCATCCGCTACCAGAGCCGGACCAAGACCTGCCAGTTTTGCGCCATCGGCCAGTCGCTCGCCGCCGGCCGTACGATCGAGCGCAAGACCCCGGCCCAGCTCGCCGAAGTCGCCAAGGCGGCGGTGGAGCTCGACGGCGTCAAACATATGGTGATGACCACCGGAACGCCGCCTGGCGCCGACCGCGGCGCGGCGATCCTGGCCGAGAGCGCAGCGGCGATCAAGGCCGCGGTCGCCCTGCCTCTGCAAGGCCAATGCGAGCCGCCTGACGACGACGCCTGGTTCGCTCGCCTGCGCGAGGCTGGGATCGATGCGCTGGGGATGCACCTCGAAGCGGTGACCGAGCCGGTGCGCAAGCAGGTCATGCCCGGCAAGGCGCAGGTTCCGGTCGCCCGGTATTTCTCCGCCTTCGAGGCCGCCGTTCCGGTATTCGGGCGCGGGCAAGTCTCGACTTACATCCTCGCCGGGCTTGGCGACGGCGCGGCGGACATTCTCGCGGTCTGCGAGAAGCTGGTTGCGATCGGCGTCTATCCGTTCGTCGTGCCGTTCGTGCCGATTTCCGGCACGCCGCTCGAAAGCCGTCCGGGGCCGGCCCCGGAGTTCATGAACGCAATCCTGCGACCGCTGTCGCATCTGCTCGCGGCGAGCGGATTGAGAGCGATCGACGTCAAGGCGGGTTGCGCCAAATGCGGCGCCTGCTCGGCCTTGTCGACCTATGAACGAGGCTTGAGCGCATGATCTTCGAGCCGTTCAAGCCGTTCATCTCGAGCGAGTTCCAAATCAAATATGCGACCGAAGCCTGGGAGCTTTCCGGCGCGGCGGCGCTGCGCCGCGCCGTCTTCTGCGACGAGCAGGGGCTTTTCCAGCGCGACGATCGCGACGAACTGGACGAGGTCGCAACCACGATCGTCGCGCTGTCGTCGTTCACCATCGTCGCCGAGAGGGTGGTCGGCACGGTGCGCATCCACGAGCAGGCGCCCGGCCTGTGGCGCGGCTCGCGCCTCGCCGTCGCGCCGGACTACCGCCGGGTCGGCGCAATCGGCGCGTCGCTGATCCGGCTCGCCGTCACCTCGGCGCATGCGCTGGGCTGCCGACGCTTCCTCGCCCATGTCCAGAGCCAGAACGCGCTCCTGTTCCAGCGGCTTCGCTGGCGGACGCTGGAGGAGATCGAGCTTCACGGCCGCCCGCATCATCTGATGGAGGCCGATCTCGCCTTCTATCCGCCGTTCGGCGCGCCCGAGACCGGGTTCCTCGCGCTCCGTCATAGCCTGTCGAACGACGGGCGTTCTTCCGAAC
>PLUH01000304.1 GCA_003164825.1 Hyphomicrobiales bacterium | reverse complement strand
GAGCCGATAAAACGCCTCGAAGGCCGCAACGGCGTCGAACTTCCGCGCGCTTTCGATGATCGCGCGGGTGACGGGATGGAGGGCTTCAGGGTTGGTCTCGATGAGCGGCTTGGTCGCCGCATAACGCTCGGCGACCCACGGTCCGTCGTAGAGCATGCGGGCGACCTCGGCGAAGGGTTCGAAGTCGAACTCGACGATGCGGGCGCCAAGCGATTGAGCGAGCCGAAGGTCTTGCGAGAACGCGGCTGACGCGACCTTGTCGTCGAAGAACTGCCGCTGATCCGGGCGGGGAACGCCGAGCCGAATCCCGCTCGGGAACGCCGAAAGGGAGGACTCATGGAACGAGCGGCTGTAAGCGTCCTGTTCGTCGAACGCGATCGCCTCGCGAAAGACGGTGAAGGCGTCGGCGACATCGCGGGCGAAGATCGAGACGGTGTCGAGCGTGCGGCAGGCGGGGACGACGCCGGAGGTGGAGAGAGCCCCGAGCGACGGCTTCAGCCCGACAATGCCGTTGAGCGCCGCCGGCACGCGCCCCGATCCCGCCGTGTCGGTGCCAAGCGAGAACGGAACGAGGCCCGCGCCGACCGCGGTCGCCGAGCCGGAGCTCGACCCGCCAGGAATGAGATCCGAGCGCAGCGCATTGCGCGGAACGCCGTAGGGCGAGCGTACGCCGACGAGCCCGGTGGCGAACTGATCGAGGTTGGTCTTGCCGATGACGATTGCGCCAGCGCGCTCGAGCCGCTCGACGACGAACGCCGAACGGCCGGGGCGATAGGCGAAAGCCGGACAGGCCGCCGTCGTCGGCAGGCCGGCGACATCGATATTGTCCTTGACGACGAACGGGACGCCGTAGAGCGGCTTGCCCGCGGATCCTGACGCCTCGAGGCGCTCCGCAATCGCCAAAGCCTCAGCTTTCGGGCGGATGGCGATGAACAGCGCCGGATCGTCATGGGCGGCGATGCGATCGTAAGTCTCTTCGATCGTCGCCGTCACCGGCTTGCCCGCGGCGTGAGCGGCGAGAAGCGTTGCGATAGTGGCGGTCATAAAGTTCAAGTCCCTTGCCGGCGGCGTAGCGGTCAGCATCCAACGAAAGCAAGCGCCGGGCAAATTCGGCCTCGGCGGCGATTGCCTGAGCCAAACTCAGGGTCGGCGGAAAAGCTAGGCGTATGCGCTCAACATTCGGGCGCGGCGCCGAAAGATGAGGCGGCAGACCCCAATGAGGTCAAGCAGGACCGCGCGGCATGGAGTTTGCAAAAAGCGAGGCTTGGGTTTGGCGCGACCCCGCGTGGACCTTCCGAGCATGAGGACGTCAATAATGTCAGCAACGGGATTTTCTCGCCGCACCCTCCTCAAGTCCGCCGCCCTGGGCGCCGCGGGAGCAGCGCTCGATCTTGGCGCGATGGGTCGCGCTTTCGCCGCCGCAGACCTTACGGTCGGCATCGTTTACGTCGGCGCGCGCGACGATTTCGGCTGGAACCAGGCGCATGCGGTGGCGGCCGAAGCTCTGAAATTGGTGCCCGGCGTCAAGGTCGTCGAAGAGGAGAATGTTCCTGAGACCGACGCCTGCGCCAAGACAATGGAATCGATGATCAATCTCGACGGCGCGGGACTCATTCTGGCGACGTCTTTCGGCTATTACACGCCGTTCGTCGTCGACATGGCGAAGAAATATCCGGACGTCCAGTTCCGCCACGCGGCGCCGCTCTGGAACAAGGACAAGGATCCGAAAAACGCAGGCTCGTATTTCGGCTATCTCAACCAGGCCCATTACGTTGACGGGGTTGCGGCGGGGCTTTCGACAACGTCCAACAAGCTCGGCTTCGTCGCCGCGAAGCCGATTTCGAGCGTGCTCAGCAACATCAATTCGTTCATGCTCGGCGCCCGCAAGACCAATCCGAAGGCGATCGTCCAGGTGATCTTCACCGGCGACTGGTCGCTGCCGGTGCGCGAGGCCGAGTCCGCGAACGCACTGGTCGACGCCGGATGCGATGTCATCACCTGCCACGTCGATTCCCCCAAGGTGGTCATCGAGACGGCGGAAAAACGCGGCGTCAAGAGCTGCGGCCACAACGCTAGCCAGGCGCCGCTCGCGCCCAAAGGGTTCATCACTGGCGCCGAATACAAATGGGCGACGATCTACAAAGGCTACGCGGCGGACATCGCTGCGGGCAACCCATTGCCAAACTTCCTGATCGGGGGCTACGAGAGCGACTTCGTTCAGAACACGCCGTTCGGCGCCGGCGCGACCGAAGCCGCCAAAGCGGCGGCGAATGGGGCGATCGCCGACATGAAGAACAAGGTACCGATCTATGTCGGTCCGCTGAAAGACAACAAGACCGGCAAGGTGGTGATCGACAAGACTTACGGCAATCTCGATCCGTACCTCGACAATATGAACTATCTGCTCGAAGGCGTCGTCGGTTCGATCACCTGAGCGAACGGGAAATGAGTTCTGGAGCCCCGGCGGCGAGCGGACTGGCGGCGGCGGGAACACCGCCGTCCGCGCCGTCGGCGCGTTACGATCTCGGCGTGCGGCTGCGCGCGAATTCGGAATATGTCGCGATCCCGGTCTTTGCCTTGTTGATGGCCGCCGCGCTCTTCGCGGTTTTCCTTCTCGCGATCGGAAAATCGCCAATCGAATTTGTCAACTATGTTTGGCGCGGGGGTTTCGGAACCGCGTTCTCCTTGCAGAATACCCTGCAACGCTCTTCCCCGCTCATCCTCACGGCGCTCGCGGTGGCGATCCCGGCGCGCATCGGCCTTATCATGATCGGGGGCGAGGGCGCGCTGGTTCTCGGCGGTTTCGCCGCGGCGGCGATCGCCGTGCCGATGGTCGGCGTCGTCCCGCCGATTGTGACAATTCCCGTGATGGTGGCGGCCGCTGTCCTGGTCGGAGCAATGTGGGTTGGAATCGCGGGCTATCTCCGATACGCGCGCGGCGTCAACGAGACCATCTCGTCGCTGCTGCTGACATATATCGGCATCGCGATCATGAACTTCTTCGTCGAAGGGGTGATGCGCGACGCGAGCAATCCCAACAAGCCCTCGACCAAACCGATCGGCGACGCATATATGGTCGGCTATATCCCAGGCACCGAAGTGCACTGGGGCTTCCCGGTGGGAGTCCTGCTATCCGTCGCGCTTTATATCCTGATGACGCGCACGACGTTCGGATTTGCCGCGCGGGTCACGGGGGGCAATTTTCGCGCGGCGCTGGCGCAAGGTCTGCCGGTCGGGCGCCTCATCGTCGGCTGCGCGATGATCGCCGGCGGCTGCGCGGGGCTTGCGGGCTATTTCGAGGTCGCCGCCATCCAAGGGCGCGCTAACGCATCGCTCGCCGCGGGCTACGGTTTCACGGGCATCCTGGTCTCCTTCCTGGCGCGCCATAATCCGGTGGTCATCATTCCGGTGGCGATCATGTTCGGCGGTCTGGTGGCGTCCGGCGGCCTGATCCAACGCCGCATGGGCATGCCCGACGCCACCGTGCTCGTGCTTCAAGGTCTCATCTTTGTCGTGCTGCTGACCTCGGAGACGCTCTATGGGCGCTTCGCGATCTTTCGCGCCGGGGACGCCAAGGAGCGTACATGAACGCGGGAGTCGTCACCGTCCTCATCGCCATGTTGGGTGGCGCCATTCGCGTTTCGACGCCGTTCATGTTCGTCGCGGTCGGAGAATGTCTGACCGAGAAGTCGGGCCGCGTCAATCTCGGTCTCGAAGGCACGCTGGTGCTAGGCGCAATGGTCGCCTATGCGATTTCCTACCATACCGGCTCGCCCTGGGCGGGCGTGCTCGCGGCGGGCATAGCGGGTTCGGCATTGGGCGCGATGCACGGATCGATCTGCAGCCTGCCTCGCGTCAACGACGTCGCGGTCGGAATCGCGATGATGCTGTTTGGCACCGGCGTCGCTTTCTTCTTCGGCAAGCCCTATATCCAGCCGACCGCGCCTCGCCTGACGTCGATCCCTTTCGGCGGTTTCAGCGACGATCTCAACCTGCGCAGCGCCCTCGACATCAACCCGCTGTTCTTCGTCGGCATCGCCGTTGCGGTGATTATGGCGTGGGCCTTCGCCAACACGCGCTGGGGCCTGATCGTGCGCACCGTCGGCGACAGCGCCCCGGCGGCCAGGGCGATGGGCATCTCGGTTGATCTCGTGCGTTTCCTTTCGACCACCGTCGGTGGTTTTCTCGCCGGAGTGGGCGGCGCGTTTCTGTCGCTGTCCTATCCCGGATCCTGGAACCAGGGCCTTTCCTCGGGACAGGGCCTGATGGCGGTGGCGCTCGTGATCTTCGCGCGTTGGAGCCCTTTGCGTTGCGTGCTCGCGGCGCTGCTGTTCGGGGCCGCAGGCGCGTTGGGGCCGGCGCTGCAATCGGTCGGTGTCACTCAGGGCTATTATTTCTTCAACGCGGCGCCTTACATCCTGACGCTCGCTCTCATGATCGCCTCCTCCAGCGCGACGCGCTCGGCGCGAGATATGCCGGGCGAATTGTCGATGGCGAAGTAAGGACCAGCTCTTGCCGACGTTTGACGCCGACCCCTATCCCTGGCCGTATAATGGCGACTGGCGGCCGCAGAACACCGCCATTATCGTCATCGACATGCAGACCGACTTCTGCGGCAAGGGCGGCTATGTCGAGGCGATGGGCTACGACATTTCGTTGACGCGGGCGCCGATCGAACCGATCCGGGCGCTGCTCGAAGCGACGCGGTCGAAGGGCTATCTCGTCATTCATACGCGCGAGGGACATCGTCCCGATCTTGCCGATCTGCCCGCCAACAAGCGCTGGCGGTCGCAACGGATCGGCGCCGGCATCGGCGACCCGGGACCTTGCGGCAAAGTGCTCGTCCGCGGCGAGCGAGGCTGGGAGATCATCGACGAGCTCAAGCCGCTCTCAGGCGAACCGGTCATCGACAAGCCCGGCAAGGGATCATTTTGCGCCACCGATCTAGAGCTCATGCTGCGCACCCGCGGCATCGACAACATCGCGCTGACCGGAATCACGACCGACGTCTGCGTTCACACGACGATGCGCGAAGCCAACGACCGCGGGTTCGAGTGCGTGCTGCTCGAGGACTGCTGCGCCGCGACCGATTACGGCAATCACCTGGCGGCGCTCAAGATGATCAAGATGCAGGGCGGCGTGTTTGGCGCCGTCGGCCGCTCGACGGCCTTCATCGAGGCGATGCCATGACCGCTCCAGCGCCAACGGCCGGGATGAGGGCGCCGTCGCTCGAAACGATCGGCATGAGCAAGTCATTCGGCGCGTTGCGCGCCCTCCAGGACGTGTCGATCCAAGTTCCAGCCGGTTCGTTTCACGCGCTGCTCGGGGAGAACGGGGCCGGAAAGTCGACGCTCGTCAAATGCATCATGGGCTTCTACATTCCCGACAAGGGCCAGCTATTGCTCGACGGGACAGAGGTTCCGGTCCGCAATCCCAAGGATGCGCAGGCGCTGGGCGTCGGCATGGTCTATCAGCATTTCACCCTCGTGCCCTCGCTGACGGCAGCGGAGAATCTCGTCGCCAGCCGCGCCGACGCGCCGGCGGTGATCAACTGGCGCAAAGAGCGCGACACACTCGAGACCTTCCTTGAGCGAATGCCGTTCCGGGTCCCGCTCGACAGGCCGGTATCGGGCTTGGCGGCGGGAGAAAAGCAGAAGCTCGAAATCCTCAAGCTGCTCTATCTCGACCAGCGCTTCCTCATTCTCGATGAGCCGACATCGGTCCTGACGCCGGGCGAGGCGGACGAAATTCTAGGGCTCCTGCGCGACATGGCGCACCGCGGCGAAATCACGGTCGCGATGATCAGCCACAAATTCCGCGAGGTCGAGGCGTTCTGCGACGACTTCACGGTGCTCAGGCGCGGCGCTCGGGTCGGCGGCGGCAAGGTCGGCGCCGTTTCGACGCGCGAGATGGCGGCGATGATGATCGGCGACGCGGTCGTGCGGCCTTCGGCGGCGCGCACGGTCGCGCCGAAGAGCGGGACGACGCTCGAGATCGCCGGTCTCTTTGCCGAGAACGACGAGGGGCGCGACGCGGTCAGCGGGTTCGATCTCAAGGTCCAGGCGGGCGAAATCGTCGGCATCGCCGGAGTCTCGGGGAACGGCCAGAGCGAGCTGGTGGAGGCCTTGTCCGGACAGCGGCCGATCAAACTCGGCCAGATCCTGGTCCATGATCAGGACTTCGAGCCGATCCGGGATCATTTCGACAAGTTCAAGATTTTCGGGCTGCCGGAGGAGCCGTTGAAGAATGCGACGGTGCCGACCATGTCGGTCGCGGAGAACATGGCGTTTCGGCGCTTCGACAAGTCGCCGATCTCGCGCCTCGGATTCTGGCTGTCGCGCGAGCCGATGCGAGCCAAGGCGCGCGATCTCATCGACCGCTACAACGTGAAAACGCCTTCGACGGAAACGCAAATCCGCGACCTTTCGGGCGGCAACGTGCAGCGCGCAGTGCTGGCGCGCGAGCTCTCTGAAGACGTCGACGTTCTGATCGTCGCCAATCCCTGCTTCGGCCTCGACTTCGCGTCGGTCGCCGACATTCGCGCCCAGATCATGGAGCAGCGCAATCGAGGCGCGGCGGTGCTGCTGGTGTCGGAGGATCTCGACGAAATTCTCGAGCTCTCCGATCGCATCGCCGTCATGTCGGGCGGCAAGGTCGCTTATCTGACGCCGGGAGCGGGCGCCGACCGGACGACGATCGGCCGCTATATGGCGGGTCACTGACGAAATGATCGGGGCCGCCGCCAAGCGGTTCGCCCGTCGCTTGTTTCGTTCCCCCGCATTCGGCCGTTGTCGTCATCGACTCGCAGCATGAAGGCGTTGCGAGTTGGCCGGCGGCTCGACAACGACGTCGAACGCGGCTATGAGCGCCCGCTGATCGAGGACGTGACGATGGCGCGCTATTTTCCATTTCTCAATGCGATGACGCTCGACGCGATCGAGCTTCTCACCGCGTTGACGCAGGCGGTCGCGTGACGCCGGACTCGTTTGACCCCGAAGCTTTGGCGGACGCGATGGCCCAGCTGCTCGGGCTGACCCAGACGCCGGAATCGCGCGCCCAGACGATCGTTCATTTGCGCATCGCGGCCGAGCAGGCGGAGAAGCTTCTTTCGATCTCGCTCGACGATCAGGAGGAGCCCGCGCCGGTGTTCACGCCGTGACGGCGGCGCTCCTGGACGGATCTGCTCGAGCCATCGCCGAGGCGGTCCGAACCGGCGCCGCGAGCGCGCGCGAGATCGCACAGGAAACCCTCAGCCGCATCAAAACCCAGAACACAGCGCTTGGCGCCTTCACTGACGTCACGGCGGTCCGCGCGCTCGCCAAGGCCGACGCGATCGACGCGGCCCGGGCGCGCAAGGAGAGCCTGGGGCCACTCGCGGGGGCGCCGTTCGCGGTCAAGAACCTGTTCGACATCGAAGGCTTGCCGACGCGCGCCGGCTCCAAGATCAATCGCGATCGCCCGCCGGCCAGGGCCGATGCGACTGCGCTCGCGCGGCTGGAAGCGGCCGGGGGCGTCCTGATCGGCTCGCTCAACATGGGCGAGTACGCCTACGACTTCACCGGCCAGAATGCCCACGACGGCCCGTCCCGCAATCCCCACGACCTCGAGCACATGACCGGCGGATCGTCAGGCGGGTCGGGCGCGGCGGTGGCCGGCGGCCTGGTTCCGATCGCGCTGGGATCGGATACCAACGGATCGATTCGCGTCCCGAGCTCGCTCTGCGGGCTGTTCGGCCTCAAGCCGACCTACGGCCGGCTCTCGCGCGCCGGGGCATTCCCGTTCGTCGCCAGTCTCGATCATGTGGGGCCGATCGCGCGATCGGTTGGCGATCTGGCGCTCGCCTACGACGCGATGCTCGGGCGAGACGAGGCCGACCCGGCGCAAGCCGACATGCCCGCCGCGCCCGCTTCGCCAACGCTCAGTGACGGCGTGAAAGGGCTTCGCATTGCCAGACTCGGCGGCTATTTCGCCCGCTCCGCCGAATCGAGCGCGATCGCCGCCGTCGATGTGGTCGCCCGCGCATTGAAGGCGGACCGGGTGGTCGAGCTCGCCGGCTCGGAACAGGCGCGCTCGGCCGCCTATCTGATCACCATGGTCGAAGGCGCCGCGCTTCATCTCGAGCGGTTGCGCACGCGACTTCGCGACTTCGATCCTGACGTTGGCGACCGGCTGATCGCCGGGGCGATGCTTCCGGGCGCCTGGATCGCGCAGGCGCAAAAATTCCGCCGCCGGTTCAGGACCGAGGCCCTGGCGCTTTTTCGTAACGTCGATATCCTGCTAGCGCCGGCAACTCCGTGCCGGGCGCCGAGGCTGGGGCAGAAGACGTTCGTGCTCGATGGCCGGGAAATGCTGGTGCGCGCGCACCTTGGACTGTTCACCCAGCCGATTTCCTTCATCGGTCTGCCGGTGGTCGTCGCGCCGGTGTGGACCGAAGGCGAAAGGCTGCCGATCGGGGTGCAGATCATCGCCGCACCGTGGCGCGAAGATCTCGCGCTCCGCGTCGCCCGGGCGCTGGAGCAAGACGGCGTTGTTCGCGCGCCGGTCGCAAGACTGTCGTAACGAGGCGAAAATGGCCGAGCGTGGCGATTCTCGATGGGCTGGGCGCAATGGCGCCAAGGCCGCCATTCGCGATCGGGTATGGAGCGGACTGGTCGAAGCTCAGGTCAACATCGGTCCTGCTTACGACCGCATTCCGAATTTCGTCGGCGCCGACCTCGCCGCCAAGCGGCTGAGCGAACTCGACGAGTGGCGGCGCGCGCGCGTCATCAAGTGCAATCCTGACCCGCCGCAAATTGCTGTCCGCCTGCGGGCGCTTTACGATGGCAAGCTCTTGTTCTCGCCGGTTCCTTATCTGACCAAGGGCTTTCCCTATTTGCGCATCGACCCCGACAAACTTGCCGCAAACGGCGTCGATTTCGAAACTGCAGCCACGGCGCAAGGTTTCATGGAGCATGGCGAAGCGATCGGCTTCGAGGACATGCCCAGGCTCGATTTCTGTGTCGTCGGCTGCGTCGCCGTGACTAGGCTCGGCGGACGCACCGGAAAGGGCGCCGGGTTCGCCGATCTCGAACAGGGGATCTTCCGCGAACTCGGGCTCGTCGGTCCCGCAACCCCGATCGCGACCACGGTGCATTCGTCTCAAGTCGTCGCCGACTCCGAAGTCGTCATGGAGAGCCATGATTCGGCATTGCACTTCATCGCGACCGAGCTCGAGCTGATCGCGACGCGAACACCGCACCCGCAACCGGAAGGCGTGGATTGGGACAAAGTCCGCCCGGACCAGTTCACGGACATCCCATTCCTGAGCGCGCTGCGGCACACGATCGAGCGCAGGAAGCGGACGACGTGAGCGCCGACGGTCCTCAAGCAATTATCCCCGAGGGCCGACGCAGCGTCGCCGCCGGGGTTGCCGTCATCGGCGGCGTCCAGCGATGACCGACCGGCTTTCCGGCGTTGTCCTGCTGCCGACCGACGGCGCCTCCGCAGGGCCGCCGGTCGATCTGTCGATCAGGGACGGACGCATCGCTGAGATTACTGCCGCCGCTGACCCGCCCACGCGCCGCCTGTTGGCGATGCCCGCGCTGGTCAATGCGCACGATCACGCCCGCCCCCTCTCGCCGACGTCGTTCGGCGCGGCAGACAAGCCGCTCGAGACGTGGCTGCTGCGCCTTGCCGCGATGCCCGCGATCGACCCCTATCTCGGGGCGGTCGCCGCCCTCGGACGCGCGGCGCGCGCCGGCGCGGGCTCGGTGATGGCGCACTACACCCGCTTTCACGGGCCCATGGCGCCGATCGACGAGGCCAAGGAAATCGCCCGGGCCGCCAGCGACGTCGGCCTGCGCGTCACTCTCGCGGTGTTCATGCGCGATCGTAACCCTCTCGTCTATGAAGGCGAAGACAGCGTCCTGATGAAACTGCCGGACGACGTCCGCGCGGTGATCGAGACCCAGTTCCTTTCCTCGATGCCGGGGGTGGTAGAGCAGATCGCCAACGTCGAGGCGATCGCTGCCGAGACCGAGGGCGCTCTCTTTTCGGTTCAGTTCGGGCCCAGTGGTCCGCAATGGTGTTCCGATGCGCTCATCGCCGCGATCGGCGAAGCATCGCGGCAGACCGGCCGGCGCGTGCATATGCATTTGCTCGAGACCCGATATCAGCGCGCGTTCGCCGACCGCGCCTATCCGGAAGGCGTCGTCGAGCGCTTGAAGACGCTTGGGCTGCTCACGCCGCGCCTGACGCTCGCCCATTGCGTCCACGCCCGGCCCGCAGAACTCGACGCGATCGCGGCCGCGGGCGCGATCATCGCCACCAATCCAAGCTCGAATCTTCACCTCAAAAGCGGCATTGCGCCAATTTCCGAGGCGCTGAGCCGCGGTTGCCGGGTCGCGCTCGGCGTCGACGGCTCGGCCCTCGACGAGGACGACGACATCGTGCGCGAAATGCGGCTCGGACATTTCCTCCATGGCGGCTGGGGCTTCGACAGCGTGATCGAACGGGGAGCATGGCTGTCGGCGATCGTCGCCAATGGGCGGTTCGCCAACGGCGCGCCCGGTCCCGGCGCGCTCACGGCCGGCGCGCCCGCCGACATTCTCGTGCTCGATCTCGACGCGCTCGACCGCGACGCCGTCATGGCCGTGGAGCCGATTGACCTGGTCTTTGCGCGCGCGAGCGCGGCCCATGTCGCGCGCTTAATGGTCGCCGGCCGGGAGATCGTGCGCGACGGGCGGGTGACCGGCGTCGACCTTAACGCTGCGGAAGGCGCGCTGCGGCGCCACTACCGGGAGAAAATGCCGTCGCGGGCGCCGTTTGTCGAAGCCTGGCGCGACTTGGAGCCGGCCGTGGCCGCGCACTATCGCGATGGCCTTGGCTGTTGCTGACCGATCGTGTCTTGAGGACGGATCATGCCGCGCACATTGCCAATCCTCGATCTCTCATCATGGCGTGAGGGCGATCGGGCGTCGCTAGCCGGAATCGGGGCCGAAGTCGGCGCCGCCTGCCGGGATGTCGGATTTTTCTACGTCGTCAACCACGGCGTCGACAGGGAGCTGATCGAAAGAGCGTTCGCGCAGTCGCACCGCTTCTTCGCCCTGCCGTTGGCCGAAAGGCAGGCGCTGGCGATCGAGACAATCGGCGGAAATCGAGGCTATTCCGGGATGTTGCACGAAGCGCTCGATCCTGGACGGGGACCCGACATGAAGGAAGCCTTCAACGTCGGTCTCGAGATTGCGCCGGACGATCCCGACCTTCTGTCCAAACAGCCCTTCCGTTCCCTCAACGCGTGGCCGAGCCTGCCGAATTTCCGCGAAACGCTGCTCGCCTATTACGACGCCTGCGCGGCGCTCGGCGCCCGGTTGCATCGCGCATTCGCCTGCGACCTCGGCCTTAAGCCCGACTTCTTCGACGACAAATTCGATCGCCCGATGGCGACCTTGCGGCTCTTGCATTATCCGGCGCCGCCCCAAGGCTCGGAGCCGCGGACCGGCGCGGGCGTGCACACCGATTACGGCAACCTGACACTGCTCGCGACCGACGACGTCGGCGGGCTCGAGGTGCGCGCCCGCAACGGGGAATGGATCGAAGCGCCGGTCGTTCCCGGCGCTTTCATCGTCAATATCGGCGACTGCCTGATGCGGTGGACCAACGACATTTACGTCTCGACCCCCCACCGCGTCGTCAACCGGAGCGCGAGAGAGCGGTATTCGATCGCCTTTTTCTACGACCCGAATCCGGACGCGACCGTCGAAACGATTCCGTCCTGCGTGCGGCAAGGAGAGCGCGTTCGCTATCCGCCGATCCTGGCCGCCGATTATCTGAAACAGCGTCTGGACGCGAGCAAGCCGGAGGAGGCGACTCGCGGTTAAGGATGAGACGCAGTTTTCGCGCCTGGGCTTGTCAAACGGCGGGGGAGAGGTCTATTGCTTCGGCGTTTGCGGGCGCGACACGAGAGACGCTCGCGCAATGACAAGCGGGTCGGGGAGAGCAAAATGAACACTATGACGCGTCGAGGCCTCATCATATCCGGGGCGGCGCTGGCGACCGGGTCGATGTTGGCGCCGGCCGAGGCGGCGACAGGGCAGATCTCGCTCAGGATCGTCAGCGCGGGCTTTATTTTCGGCGCGTCCGGCGGGAGCGGCGTCCTGGTGTTCCAGGGCCATCAATACCCGTTGTCGATCGGCGGCATCAGCGCCGGCGCCACCATTGGCGCTTCGGGCACGGATCTGGTCGGAACCGCCTCTCATCTGCGCACCCCGACTGACATTAACGGCGTCTACTCGGCGGTCGGGGCCGGCCTATCGGTCGCCGGCGGCCGATCGGCGGCTCAGCTTTCGAACGCAAATGGCGTGGTGCTCCGCCTCCACGGTCGGCAGGTCGGCTTCATGTTCTCGCTCGACCTCAGCGGCATGGTGATCTCGCTGCAAGGGTGACCGGACGGCGCCAGCCCGCGCCTCGTCGGACTTGAGCGACAAACTCCAGCGGCGCACTATCGATTCGGACTCTGTCCGTAATAGGCGCTCGCGCCATGCTTACGCTTGAAGTGCTTGTCGAGAAGCTCCTGCTCGATCGGCTCGAGGTCCGGCGCCAGTTGAAGCGACATGAGCGCCATCTGGGCGATGCATTCGACGGCGACCGCGGCTTCCAGCGCCTTGGCGGCGGTCGGCCCCCATGTGAACGGGGCGTGCCGATTGACGAGGACGCCGGGAAATTCCGCCGGATCGAAGGCCTGCATTTTTTCGACGATGACTTTGCCGGTCTGCCATTCATAGTCCGAGGCGATCTCGCTCGCAGTCATCTTGCGGGTGACGGGCACCTCGCCGTTGAAATAGTCGGCGTGGGTCGTGCCGAAGATCGGAATCGGCCGCCCCGCCTGGGCGAAGGCGGTCGCGTGCGACGAATGGGTATGCACGACGCCGCCGATGTCCGGAAAGGCGAGGAACAGCCGGCGGTGGGTGGGCGTGTCCGACGACGGATTGAGCCGTCCCTCGACCCTGCGCCCCTCGAGGTCGATGACGACCATGTCGTCTGGCGTCAGCGCTGAATAGTCGATCCCGCTCGGCTTGATCGCGAAAACGCCGCGCGCGCGATCGATCGCGCTTGCATTGCCGAAGGTGAGATTGATGAGGCCGTGTCGCGGCAAGGCGACATTGGCTTCGTAGGCTTCACGCTTGAGCTCCTTGAACATGACCCCGTCCCACGGCTGCGCACGCGTCGTCAGGCGCGGAACCCCTGCGCGAGGTAATAATAGACGTCGTTCGAGCGCAGGTCCTGCTTCAGGGCGGAAAGCGTGGTCTCCGGCCCGATCATAACCATCTCGATCCCGGCGATGGTCGCGAAATCATCGAGCATCTCCCGGGTGACGCTATAGCTGAAACCGGTGTGATGGGCCCCGCCGGCGAGTATCCAGGCGGCGCATGCAGTCTTGAAGTCGGGCTTGCATTCCCACACCGCGCGAGCGACGGGCAATTTCGGCAGGGCGGGGTGATCGACCGCGGTCACCTCGTTGACCAGGAGACGGAAGCGGGCGCCGAGATCGATCAGGCTCGCGTTGAGCGCCGGACCCTCCGGCGCATTGAACACCAGGCGAACCGGGTCCTCCTTGCCGCCGATCGAAAGCGGATGAATCTCGAGCGAAGGCTTGCCCGCGGCGATGGTCGGGCAGATCTCAAGCATGTGGGCGCCGAGAACCTGATGTCCGCCCGGGGCCAGATGATAGGTGTAGTCCTCCATGAATGACGTGCCGCCCGGCAACCCCTCGCCCATGACCTTCATGGCGCGCACCAGGGCGGCGGTCTTCCAGTCGCCCTCGGCGCCGAAGCCGTAGCCTTCGGCCATCAGGCGTTGCGGCCCGAGGCCCGGAAGCTGCCGCAGTCCGTGCAAGTCTTCGAACGTCGTCGTGAAGCCCTTGAAGCCGCCCTGCTCGAGAAAGGCGCGCAAGCCCAGTTCGAGCCGCGCGCCATAAAGCAGTGATTCGTGCCGGGCGCCGGCCTTGCGCAGTTCCGGAGCGACGGCATAGAGGTTCTCGTATTCGCTGGCCAAGGCCTTGGCCTTGGCGTCGGAGACGGCGTTCACCTCGGCCGCGAGGTCGCCGACGCCGTAGCCGTTGGTCGCGAAGCCGAATTTCATTTCGGCCGCAACCTTGTCGCCCTCGGTGACCGCCACCTGACGCATGTTGTCGCCGAAGCGACAGAATTTCG
This sequence comes from Hyphomicrobiales bacterium, assembly GCA_003164825.1. GTDB lineage: Bacteria > Pseudomonadota > Alphaproteobacteria > Rhizobiales > Beijerinckiaceae > Roseiarcus. Next base: position 6,822 of record PLUH01000304.1, on the reverse strand, counting down.
CCCCCTGCCAATCGTGCCAGGCGCGCGCCGCGCGCATCCAGGCGCCGACGCGGTCCTGCACCTCCGGATCAGACCAATGGCCGACGACGACTTTGCGCGGCAGACGCATGCGGGCGTGGATGAAGCCCGCCTCCCGGTCGCCGTGGGCCGACTGGTTCAGGTTCATGAAGTCCATGTCGATCGCGTCCCACGGCAGGTCGCGATTGAACTGGGTGTGGAGATGGACGAACGGCTTCTTGAGCGTGTTGAGCCCGCGCACCCACATTTTCGACGGCGAAAACGTATGCATCCAAACGATCAGGCCGGCGCAGCCGGGATCGGAATTCGCGTCAAGGCAAAGCTTCGCGATCTCGTCGGGCGTGGTCAGCAGGGCCTTGAATTCGGTCTTGAGCGGGAGTTTGGGTGAGCCCGCGAATGCGCCCGCAATCTCTCGCCCATGGGCCGCGACCTGCTCAAGCGGACCAGGCCCGTAGAGATGCTGAGAGCCGCAAACGAGCCAGATTTCGGGGGTGGCGAGATCGATCATGGCCACTTCAGATTCTCACTTTTTGGCGCACGGAGGGTCATGCGCGCTGCGCATATTTGATATCGAGCAGGCTCTTCATCACATGCGACAGATCGGCGGATTTGGTCAGTCCGCCGAAGCTGTCGTGCAGTTCGCGGTAAAGGGCGTAGAGCTCGTCGTAGACGGCGCGATTCGCGGCGACCGGTTGATAGGACTCAGGTCTCAGCGAGGTCATCGCCGCCTCCGCGGCGGCGAAGTCCGGGTGGGCGCCGGCCAGCACCGCCGCGGCGATCGCCGAGCCGAGAGCGCAGGTCTGGCTCGAGCCCGCGACCTGCATGACGCAGCCCGTGACGTCGGCATAGATTTGCATGAGCAGCGGATTCTTCTCGGCGATGCCGCCCGTGCACACCACCTGATCGGTAGAAACGCCGTACTCCTGGATGCGCTCGATGATCGCGCGCGCCCCGAATGCGGTCGCCTCGATCAAGGCGCGATAGATGTCCGCCCGCGTCGTATAAAGATCTTGGCCGAGCAGCAGACCGGTGAGCCGCTGGTCGACGAGAATGGTCCGGTTGCCGTTGTTCCAGTCGAGGGCCAGAAGGCCGGCTTGCCCGGGACGTTGCTTCGCAGCCTGGGCGGTCAGCTCGGCGTGAAGCGCCGCGTCGCCGCCGAGGACCACCTCGACCCACCATTTGAAAATGTCGCCGACGGCCGACTGCCCGGCTTCGATGCCGAAGAAGCCCGGCAGGATGGCGCCTTTCACGATGCCGCAGATGCCGGGAATATCGGCGATCGGCTTTTCGACCGAAACGACAGCGCAGTCGCAGGTCGACGTGCCGATCACCTTGACGAGCGTGCCCTCGCGCACGCCGCAGCCGATCGCGCCGTAGTGCACGTCGAATTCGCCGATCGCGATCGGAATCCCAGCGGCAAGCCCCAGTCTCGTCGCCCAATCGGAGCAAAGCGACCCGGCCGGCTCGGTGGCGTCGTAGGCTTTCTCGTAGAGACGGTCCCTGAGGTCGGCGAGGCGCGAGTCGAGCGCGGCCAAGAACTCCTTGTCCGGAAGGCCGGCCCAATCGTCGGAGTAGAGCGCCTTGTGACCGGCGGCGCACACTCCCCGTTTGACCAGTCGCGGGTCGGCGACGCCGGCGAGAACGGACGGCGCCCAGTCGGCGAGCTCGACCCATGAAAAGGCGCTGTTGAACGTTTCCGGAGCGACATTGAGGCAATGCCAGAGCTTGGCCCAGAACCATTCGGATGAGTAGACCCCGCCGCATTTGGCGATGTACTGAGGCCTGAGCTTGGCGCAGAGCTCAGTGATCCTGGCCGCCTCGCGCCAGCCGGTGTGATCTTTCCATAGCCAGCACTGGGCGTCGAGATTGGCTCTCCACCGGTCGCTCAACGCCAGCGGGCGGTTTTGAGCGTCAACGGGAATCGGGCTTGACCCGGTCGAGTCGAGGCCGATCCCCAGGACTTTCGACGGGTCGAAATCGGGCTTGCGCCCGGCTTCGGCGAGCGCGCCCGTGATGCTCTCCTCCAGGCCGAAGAGGTAGTCTCCGGGATGCTGACGCGCCAGGAGCCCGTCTTTCGGATCGAGCAGGACGCCCTGCGCGCCGGAAGGATAGTCGACCACGCGGCTGCCGAATTCGGCGCCGTCCGAACAGCGGACGACCAGCGCGCGCACCGAGTTGGTTCCGAAATCGACCCCTAGGGTGAACATAAGCGCTCGCGTGGCTCTAGGTTTCTGTCGTGAGCGCGCCGGGCGCGGGCGCGACGCCGCCGCGCCGCCCCTTGCCCTATCGCGGACGCGCTGCGCGCCCGCGATCGATCACGTTCGCTTTTTTCGAGCGCGCCAGTTAGCCTCAGCGGATGCCAGCGTCGATGAGCTTGGTCAGCGCATCGATCGTCTTCGGCGTGACGGTGCCGGCGCCCGTGTTGAGCGACAGGCCCGGCATCTTGTACTTGGCGGTCATCACGCATTGCACGACCGGAAAGAAGCCCTGCATGTAGAGCAGCTGATCGAGCGTCGCGCTGACGTAGCCGGACTTGAGGCCGCTGATCGTCGAGGGGGCGAGGTCGATGCCGCCGACAATGATGTCGCCCGGCTTCTTGCCCGCCTTCTTCAAGACTTCGTCCATGATGCCGGTCACGCCGCCGTGCTGGGTTCCGATCGCCTTGAGGTTCGGGTGCGACTGAATGTAGGCGACAAGCACCGGGACGCCGAGCGATGTGTCGCTGTTGACCTCCTGGGTGATCTCGAGCCGGTCTACCTTGAGCCCGGCCTTCTCAAGCGTGTCGGCGAGGCCCTTCTCGGACTGCCCGCGCTCGGCTTGGCTGAATACGCCGTAGACCATCGCTTCCTCACCTGACTTGAGACCCTGAGCCAGCATCGCTTTCGCGGTCAACGCGCCGCCAGCATAGAGATCGACGCCGGCATAGCCGAAGCCTTTTGGCCCAAACTCGTTCTGCAGGTCGGTCAGCGGCGAATTGCCCGAGGTGACGACGATGCCCTGGTCGACGGCCTGCTTGACGAGGTCATGGAAGGCGGTCGCGCCGGGGTGGCCCATGATCTCGATGCAGTTTGGCTTGGCGGCCATCGCCTCTTTGAACTGGTTGATCATCGTCTCGGGCGCCCAGGCCGAGAATTGCGACTTGAGGTCGACGCCGAGCGCTTCGGCGGCTTCCTTGGCGCCCGTCTGGCGGGCGAGCGTCGCGCCGTCGCCGGGGTTGCCGCCCATCTGCATGTACATCACCAGGCCCTTGCCGATCGGATCGGCAAGCGCCGGAGCGGCGGCGGCCGCTAGCCCGGCCGCAGCGACGCCAGTCAGAAGAATATGAGCCAATCGCATGTTCGTTTCTCCCTTGCTTATTCGGGCGCCGTCATCCGGTCGCCCCTCCCTCTCAGGAAGTCGGTGTGAATCGGTGACGATTTCGGACGATCGTCCGCGTCGATTTCGAAGCTCATGTAACTTGGAAAGACAAACCTCCGGCCGAACGCCGGACCGCGGCCTGGCGACAATGGCGACGCGAGCGCTCTCTCCCCCGCCGGCGAAAACTCGGACGAGCATTTCATCCCATGGAACCGTCTGTTCGATAAGTAATACAATATGATTTTAGCGGCGGTCAACTTGAGGTCGCACCCTTCCATGTTGTCCTGCGACCTCGCCGGCTCAGGCCCGGCCCTGGTTCCGCCCATTCGCGCTCGGCCGCCTTTATCGGCGAACGCCTCCCTCTTCGGTCGCGCGGACGCCGCCTAGCCTGCCGAGCGACCGCAAGTTGGCGAACAGCGCCTGCCGGCGCTGCGGTTCGTCCGCATACATGTAGAAGATGATCGAAACCAGGAAGATCAGCCCCTGCACGGTTCTTACCCACGCGCCGGTGAGGCCGGAGGCGACGAGGCCGGCCTCGACCATTCCGATGATGAAGCAGCCGAACACCGTCCCGATTATCGTCGCCTGACCGCCGAAGATCGACGTGCCGCCGATCAGCACCGATGCGATGGCGGTCAAGAGATAGCCCTGGCCCTGGTTGCCGAAAAAGTTCTTGTTCTCCAGCGTCAGGATGATCGCGGCGCAGGCGGCGAGAAAGCCCATCAGGGTGAAGATCTTGATTTTCTCGCGATCGACGTCGATGCCGACGACCCGCGACACGTCATTGGAATCGCCGATGAACATGGCGTGCTCGCCGAATCGGTGACGGGTGAGGATGAGCCAAAGGAAACCGACGATGATCGCGGTCCACAGCCCCTGGATCGAAAGCTCCTGCAGCCAGGGCGTCGACGCCGACGCGAACGGGCGCCCGACGATCCATTGCCACACCGAGCTCTCTTCGACGCCGCGCAGCGCATAGGACTTGCCGCCCGAGAGCACGGTCGCCATGCCGGCCCAGAAGAACTGGGTGCCCAGCGTGGTCATGAACGACGGAATCCCGATTTTGGCGATGATGATTCCGTTGAGGAAGCCGACCAGAATCCCCGAGGCGAGCCCGGCGACGACCGCGATCCAGCCGAGGTCGTATTCCTTGAACAGGACTGCGAAGACAAAACCGGAAAAGGCGATGATCGACGGAAAGCTGAGATCGATTTCGCCCGCGCCGATCACAAAGGTGAGACCAGCGGCGAGAAGGATCAGTGGCGGCAGGGTGGAAAGGAAGGTGGTGTAGATGTAAGGCGCGAGGAAAACCTCGGGCGCCCTGTACATGAAGAGGAGGAGCAGAAGCACGAAGACGATGATGATCGGCAGGGCTTCGAAGCGCTGCAAGATCGAAACGCCTGACCGCTGAGCCATCTGGATCGTCTCCCCTCACGCGTTGTGCTGCAGCGCAATCAGATATTCGGTCAGTTCGGGCACCGTCATGTCCTTCGGATTGATCTCCGAGACCACGCGCCCGCGGTCGAGCACGACCAGGCGATCCGCGACTTCATGCACGTGCGCCAGATTATGTTCAATATAGATGCAGGCGCGCCCGGACTGTTTGATGCGGCGCACGAATTCGACCACTTTGCGCACCTCGGCGACGCCGAGCGCCGCGGTGGGCTCGTCGAGCACGATGAGGTCGGCGTTGTAGTGCATCGCCCGGCCGATGGCGATGCCCTGACGCTCGCCTCCCGACAAATTGCCGACCGTCGAATCGACAGTGATGCCGACGCCCCGAAAGCCGATGGTGTCGATCAGGATCTTCTGGGCGACCTCCTTCTCCCGCTTGATGTCGATGAAGCCGAACCGGTTCGTAATCTGTCTGCCGACGAAGAAATTGCGCCACAGAGGCTGCTTTTCGGCCAGCGATTTATCCTGGTAGACCGTTTCGATCGACAGGTCGTGCGCCATCCGGACCGAGTACTCGCCGGGCTGAATTTCGCGCTCGCGGATGAAGATCCTGCCCGAGGTCGGCGCCAGCACGCCGGTCATGAGCTTGATCAGCGTCGATTTGCCCGCGCCATTGTCGCCGATGAGCCCGACGATCTCGTTGCGTCCTATGGAGAGGTCGATGTCGCGCAGCGCGTGCACGGCGCCGAAGTACTTTTGCACACCCTCGAGGCGAACAATGGACTCGAATTCACCCGCCGCCGGCGTCATTGCGTTCCCATCCCGAAAGAACCCGCCGACGAAAGCGGCCCCGCGCGGCTCTACATTCGCTCAACTGGGCGCGCTTGGCAACGGGATGTCCTCGGCTTCGCGGGCGGCCAAACCAATCGAAATCCCAAGCTCCTCGCCGGCCTTTGGGGAGCCGAAGGACAGGCTTGGCTGACGACGCAGTCCTCAAAAACTGGTCTCGACGCACCGATTTCGTGCAGGGAAAGCGCTGGGAATATTGCTCAAACACAAACATTCCGTTCGATCGCGAGACGCCCGACCACGCCTTGATCTGGCGGAAAGTCCGGGAAGATCAGGGCGAGCCGCCAGGGGCGGGTAAAGCCTTGTCGATGCGACAGACCGACAAAGGCAATGCTCGCGTCGCGTCCACTCGCGTCATCCTCTCCGCGTGATCGTCGAAAGTTCCGCTAACGCAGGCGCAAGAATATCCGTAATGACCGTTGGTCGCCACGAAACGGTCCGGCGCCGGCTCCGGCAGTTTTTCGACGCCCTCCGCATAGGGGCCTCCTTGAGCGGATATGATCCAGAGACCGTGAGCGTCCCTCAGCCACCAATTGCCCGGAGTCGGATTTTCCAGCCAGCCGCACCGTTCCTCAGCGTGTGCGGGTTGAACTGGCGCGATCAACACCAGCCCGATAACCAAACCGATGCTCGCGACGCGGCATTCGCGCCCCCGACGCGATCTCGTATTCGCCATTGTCGCGCGCTCCTCGGATTTTCTGGCGAATATTCGCGTCAGGTCGTGTAGCTTATGGCGGAATAGAAATTGTGACCGTACATGGCGATCGCTTGGGCCTTGTCCAGACCGTTGATGATTTTGCGGGCGTTCACCCAGTCATCGGTGGTCTGGTTGAAATAATTGGCAAGCGATTTGCCGGTGAAGAGCCCCTTTATCATGCCCATGAACATAATATTCGTGGCATTGTCGAGTTCGAGCGCCAGGTCGGGGTGATTGACGAAGTCGACCCCCAACAGATCTGTCATGGTCTTGTAGTTGCGCTCCCAGGTCAGTTGCACGAATCCCCGGCCATAATAGACCTGCCCGGTCGTTGGATCGGGCTTGCCGTAAGGCAGGCCGCGTCCCTTGCCGTATTCCTCGATCGGCTGCATGTGCTGATCCGTTTCATGATAGGTTGTCGCCAGGGCATAGGCGAGCCAACGGTCGTCATCAGCGGCGTATTTCGCCTCCCATCCATCAAGAATTGCATTGACGCCATCGACCTG
>PLUH01000316.1 GCA_003164825.1 Hyphomicrobiales bacterium | reverse complement strand
CGCGTGCTTCCGCAGGCGACCAGTCCTCGGGGCAAAAATTCCCCCGAAGTGCTCTGCGCAGCGATCTTATTGGTTCGACAATCGCGGGGCGCAAGGACGCCGTAGTCAAGCGCACTGGCGCAGGCGACTCGCCCATGCCAACGTTGCGATCCGAACCTCGCCAAGTCGAAGCGGCCGCTCTCAGGCCGGGATAGGCAGGACTCTTAGCGAAGGATCGCCAAAGTAAACCATCCACCCTAAGTACAGTCTCGGGATTCCGTGGTAGTCCTGCAGGCCGGGCGTGGTGGCGTCGCTGGCGCGTGGACCTCCCCAATNNAATCTCGGCCGGGTAGCTGTCATTTGAGACGCAGTGATCGCCGAGATACACGATCCCGCCGCCGGGACTGTTGTCGAGAAGCCAAAGGTCAGCGCAGCAGGGAATCGAGATGTTGATGGGGGCGGGCAATGGCGTGGTCACGGGCAGCGGATCGCAGCCCGGCGTATCGATGCCCCACTTTTGACCCGTAGCGCTGTCGGTGATCACTAGCCCTGGCAAGCCGGGGGCGGCGCTGGGGTTGATGATGTACNNGGCGCCCGAAAATCCGCTCCAGGGAAGATTGGGCATGAACAGGGCGGTGCCGCAGCCGGCTGCGAAGACGATCGGCAAGCCAGAGGCGTTCTTGGTCAGGGCTACGTCGTCGGAAGTGAAGACGCCATTGTAACCCCAAACAGTTGTGCCGCCGTGGCCGAGATAAGACAGCCAGTTGCTGGCGCCGGCCTTGGCGGCCACCTGCTGCGGGGTTGCGTTGGAGAACGGTGATTCTGCGGGGCCAGTGTTTTCGATCATGAGGTAATCAATAGCGACGTTCCGGCCACTGAGAGTGCCGGCGATGCCGGTGGTGGCGTCGAAGTCCCCGTAAATTTGGTCGGCCACGAAGGTAAATGTGAGTTTCTCGGGCGCGGAACGGCTTTCGTAAGCGATAATCTTATTCACATAAGTCTGTACGTCGGCGGCGCTTGCTGCGGGCACGCGCCCGACGGCGATATCCGGATAACCGTCAACGCCATCCGGGTTGCAGGCTGTGTTGAGACCTCCGGCGGTGTTGGCGGGGTCTGATATGCCGTTTCCGAGCCATGCCTCATTGTAGAGCCCGTTGCCGTTGGCGTCCCAGTTATCGAAGGCGCCTTCGCCAATATTCGGATAGGTTCCGGTGTGGTGATAAAGGCTGGCGTAGTACAGGTCGGATTGAATAAAAACACCCCAAGGACGGGTCGGGATTGGATCGTTGTTCGCGTAGGCTGGCGTTGATTGATGTAAATACCAGAACCGCACCGGAAAGTTGGCCGCATCCCCCACTAGCATCACATAGCGTGCGCCGAGTTTCTCCCGCGCCAAGCAGATCGCCCGCTTGATCTGTTCAGGCTCATCGGCGCCGGGGAAAAAAGAGGTTATACTCTCGATGGAGACCGCCACAGCGGACATGCCGGTCTTATTCTTATGGGCGATGAGCGGCGCGAGGCTGCTCATAAAGGCTTGCGGCGCGATCACCAGCAGGGGCCTGAGCGGGGAGTTCGAGGGCAAGGGTCCCGTGAGCGTGCCGTAGTAGATGCCGGGATCGGTCCCTTCGCCTTTCCAGGCCATCACGATGTCCTGGGCGTCACCGCCAGTCGAAACCAAAGCAGGTCGGTCGCTGCTGCCGATGCCGGCGCGGCTGTTTGGTGCGCTCCACTGATTGCCGTTGAGGAACGCAAAAGAGACGCTACCGCCCTGGTCGGTCCACGCGAGCCAGAATACGCCGTTGCCGTCGCAGACCAATGAGGGAGCGGCAATGGTTCCTGAGAAGATTTTGCTTTGCGCTGACCAGGGTCCAGAAGTGACCAGCTGCCCGCCGCCCTCCGCGGATTCGATCGGCGTAGAATAGGTCGTCCACCAGATGCTGTCGTCCGATTGCCCCTTGACGATCAGGTGGATGGTCTGGCCCTTCACGGCCACCGCAGGTGAGGCGTCCGTCAGGGGCGTGCCGTTCGGCGTCGTGATGGAAGCCTGCTCCATCCAGGGGGCGGCGTTCTTCGAGGCCGTCCAAAAGATCGTGCCGTCGCTGTGCCCTTTCCAGAACAGGTAAAGGCAGCCGTTCGCGGCCACCACAGCAGGGGCGGCGCTGGTTTCGGGATGCTGATTATTGTCGGCCGGGATGAGACTGTCGCCCAGCCCAAGAAGCTTGTTGTCCACCCACGTCTTGCCGTCGGCGGAGAGCGCCCAGTAGATAAATCCATCGGACTCGCCCTTAAAGAACAGGTAGAGCGTGCCATTGAGGGATGTGATGGCGGGGCTAGCCGAGGTGCCCAAATTCAGGATTTTTTGCTGTGAGCTGAAACTGTATTTCCCGGTTGTCGGGTCGGGATGGAGGGAGTTGGATGACGCCACATAGATCCCTGGGTCGGCGCCTTCTCCCTTCCAGGCGATCCAAACCTGCTTGTCGTCGTGGACGGTCCAGGATGGGCCTGCGCTGGTTCCGACGCCTGTAAATAGCTGCTGTAATGGCATAGTCGCCTCCTGCCACGCCCTGGCGCGCGATTTCGCCTAGAGAGCTGGATTAAATTGGATTTCCCAATTGCAAGAAACCATTGCCCCTGTTGAGAGTTCTGGCTGTGATGCGCGTCACACAACTCGTTTGACCGACATTTCCGGATCAATTGGCGGGACGAGCGAAGTCCGACTGTCAGGACCGCGCCCGCGGCCGCGGCCGCGTCGGGGCGAAGCTTGGCGACGACGGCGGAAACTGACCGCAAGGGTCAACCTTCAAAATTGACTGTGATTGCAAAGGTCACCGATGCTTGGCGTTGCAGGGAAATAATCCGTATCGTGCAAAGAACCTCAGAAATTCGGCCCGCGCTGAGCAGAAAGAATGGAGAAAATGGGACAAAATTACTTGACAAAATTGATATAACGTGATCGGTTGTGAGCGTGGTGGATTCAAGCCGGTTGTAGTTTGGACGCGATCGTCTTTCCCCTCCCGGGTGAAATAAAGCGGACCTGTTTGCTCAAATGAATTCTCCCACCTTGCGCGGGGGTGTCTCTAAGGAGCTTCACTCATGTCTCGCCGTCCAGTCCTCACGATCGCCATAGCCCTTGTGGTTCTGATCCCAGTTGGGTTGTTCGCAACCGTTTCCCGCGCCCAGGTCCCGGACGCGTTGTATTATGTCGGTGTTATCAACTCTCCTCAGATAGACACCATTGAGCCTGGCGCTCTTCCACTTGGGCCTGAGGACCTGATTGACGACTCTACCGGTTTCGCTGGCGTGCTGTCGGGGACCGCATGTGAATCTGGCGGGGGGTGTGAAACGAGCGGGGCCTCGGCTTCTGCGGGAGTGACCGTCTCGGCGAGCGGATCGTCCACGGGCGGCACGTATTCGGAAGCCGGATCACAGCCAATTGCCGGATCGCAGGGTCTCGTTGACATTTCATTTGAGGTGATCGGCCCCGGCAATGTCAGTGTTCCGCTGTTAATTTCTGGCGCTGTATCGACCTCGGCAGTTGGCCCTGAAGCGTATGCACTCGCTTCAATCGGATGGGGAGGCGGCACGCTTGTAGCCTGTTCATCGACAGTTGGATATTGCGGTCCCGACGAAGGGGGCCCGTTTCCGAAATCTGCGGACCTAAGCGATGTCTCTTTCATGTTACAGTCGAATACCGTCTCATATTTTGATGTAAACGCGCTGGGCGATTCCACGAATAACTCTTCGTATTCTGCCATGGTCGACCCCTATATCCAAATAGACCCCACGTTTATGACGCAATATCCTTTGGGTACCTTCAGCTTGGTGTTTAGCTCGAACGTAAATCTTTCGAGCGTTATTCCTGAACCTTCGACGTGGGCGATGATGTTGCTCGGCTTCGTGGGCCTCGGCTACGCAGGGTATCGCCGCGAGAGAGCGGGGCGGCCGGCTCCCGCCACTTGATTGACGGCAACTCGCGTCGAATTCTCGAGGCCCCCAAACGGCCCGTCAACGTCGAAACGGTCATGCTGGTTGAGTTTGACCCAGGCGGCCGCGCGCTCTTGATCGCGGCGGCGGTTTGAGGCATAGAGCGCGTTCATTTTCATCCGCCGAGGGTTGACGCCTACGCGGGACGAACGTTTGGTGATGTCGTGAAAGTCCGTAATTCGCTGAAATCCTTGCGCAACCGTCATCGCGACAACCGCCTCGTGCGTCGCAAGGGCCGCGTCTATATCATCAATAAGACGCAGAAGCGCTTCAAGGCCCGGCAGGGATAGGCGGCCGTTTAGAGCGCGCTCCATAGCCCGGCTGGAGACGGGCGCCCTTTGGAGCGCGCCGCNNGGTCAGCGACCCGGCCCTACAGAGCTTTTGACGCTTCTTCGGCGCCGCGGTAGAATGCGCGCCATGCGCTCTCGCGCCCTCTTGCTTCTTCTCTCCGGCCTAACGCTCGCGGCCCTCGCCGTGGGCGCGTCCGTGCGCGCGGACGATCAGCCGGCTCCCCCGCCGCAGGCCAAGACCGATGACGCGGCGCCGCAGGACAAACCCGACGAGCAGGCGCCAAAAACCCCCGAGCAGGCGCGCGCCGATCTCTACGCGCGCCTCGCCGCCGCCAAGGATGCGGACGAGACAGCGGGGATCGTCACCCTCCTGTTGCGCGCCTATGCCGAATCCGGATCGGACACCGCCGACCTCCTGCTCCGGCGGGCCCGGCAGGCTATCGGCGCGGAGGAATATCCCGACGCGCTGAAAATCCTCGATGCGACGATCGCGCTCCAGCCCGACTGGGCGGAAGGCTGGAACGCCCGCGCGACCGCGCGCTATCTCGACGACGACTATGACGGCTCGATGGCCGACATTGCGCAAACGCTCAAGCGCGAGCCGCGGCACCTGGGCGCGCTCATGGGCATGGCGGCGATCCTCGAAGCGCGCGGCAAGACCGAAGACGCGCTCAAGGTCTACGAGCGGGCGCTGGCGATTGCGCCGCACTGGCGCAACGCCCAGGAGGCGGCCGACAGGCTCAAGGCCGCATTGGCCGGCGAGGAGCTTTGACGCGAGTTGCGTCGGGTGGATTCGTCATCGCGAGGAGCGAAGC
>PLUH01000092.1:6707-9326 GCA_003164825.1 Hyphomicrobiales bacterium | reverse complement strand
CCGGTCTGGCGCATCGTCGCGACGACGCTGTCCAGCGAAACCCGATGCTGGCCTTCGCCGTGCAGCGCGAGCGAGGCCGCCGCGATCGCCTTGACCGCGCCGACGGCGTTGCGCTCGCGGACCCCGATCGTTGAACAACGTCCCTCTTGGGACATTCGCCAGGACGACAGAGATCGGTCGCCTCGTGCATCGCGAGCGAGGAGTCCCGTTTCATGCCGACCCGCTCAAACGGGCTTCGACTCCTACTGAGACGTCGGGTGGACAATGACCATCCGATAGCAATCGAGGCCTCCGCTCTGAAACTGATACGCGGTGCCCCATAGGTATAGTCGAAACCGACGATAGACATCCTCTCCGAACTTATCCTTGATAAACGCATAATTACTGTCAAGATTACGGGCCCATTGGCGTGCCGTCAGAAAATAACTGTGACGATCATTGTACAACTCTACCACACGAAGTGGTGTATCTGTAAGAGCCCTAATAAAATCGTGCAAGACCATATAGGAATGATTCCCGGGATATATATATTTCACCAGAAACTTGGCGACATCATATTTCTTCTTGCTCGCGCTGCCGTCTAAAAAGATGCGCCCGCCCGGTTTGATGAGAGTTCGAAATTTCTCAGCAACAAGGCCGTACTGCGGAAGATGTTCTATAACGCCCATTATNNAGCTTTGCGGCCTTTCCCCGGAGATACACAGCGGATTCCTGCGAGATCGTGATTCCGGTACATTTAACGCCGCGAGCACTCGCGTATTCAAGCCAGGCGCCCCAGCCTGGCCCAATGTCCAGGATATGATCTCCGGGTTTTAAATTTAGCGCCTCAAAGCAATAATCGAACTTGCGTATCGTTGCAGCTGCCAACGTCTCATTGTCATCAATATACACGCCTTGGGTATAAGACGGTGTTTCACGGTCTAAAAAACTCATGAAAAAATCTGCATCAACATCGTAGTGAGACGCTATGGCTCGCCTGTTGGTCTTTATCTGCCCAAAAACCAACGGCTCAAGGAACCGCCAAACGGAAACTACCGGCGATGAATCTACTAATCTGTTCCGCAACTCAAAACTCTGGAGTAAATCACCCTCTAAATCAATATCTCCTCGCAGATAGGACTCCGCAATGCGCATCTCATTGAGACTGGAAATCGCTTTTAGAGCATCGGAATTCCTCAAGATAATCTGGAATTTCGGTGCTCCCTCACCAAATCTCTTTGTGTAACCGTCGGGAAGCGTCAGTTCACACGAAATACCTGAGTCCCGCAGTATATCTAAAACTCGCCTGGACAAGGACTTGCCCCAAGCCCCCACAGCGACAGCCGCCTCCGATTGGCGTTCCTCCTTAGTCACCTCGAACATCAGTCCCTCGCCCGGCTATCGTCGGATATTATGATTATCATCGACTCGGCTAGCCGAATAGCACTGGACTGGAGCTTCCCGTGCTTGTTGCGCTCCGCCTTCCCGCATCGCTTGACAAGAGCGGCAATCGGAAGGAACGCGTCGCCATTTCCGCCCCTCACGCTCAGCATTCGACAAAGTTCACCGCGAGCCCCCCTAAGCTCGTCTCCTTGTACTTCGACTGCATGTCGGCGCCGGTCTGGCGCATGGTGGCGATGACGCTGTCGAGCGAGACGCGATGCGTGCCGTCGCCGTGCAGCGCCAGCGAGGCGGCGGCGATCGCCTTGACCGCGCCGAAGGCGTTGCGCTCGATGCACGGGATCTGCACCAGGCCGCCGATCGGATCGCAGGTCATGCCGAGGTGATGCTCCATCGCGATCTCGGCNNCGAACCGATCGCGGTCGCGGTCAGAAGGAACTCGGCCAGGCCCGCCCGGGTCGCGCCTTCGCAATGGTCGCGATAGTAGCGCATGACCGCCGGAATGACCCCGGCCGCGCCATTGGTCGGGGCGGTGACGACCCGCCCGCCGGCCGCGTTCTCCTCGTTGACGGCCATCGCATAGACGCCGACGAAGTCCATGATCTCGTGCGCGGGGTGGAAATTGCGTTTCGAGGCTTCGATCAGGCGGTCGTGGATCGCCTTGGCGCGGCGCATGACCTTCAAGCCCCCCGGCAGCGGGCCCGATTGCGTCAAGCCCCGGTCGACGCAGGCGAACATGACGTCGAGGACGCGCGCCACATGGGCGTCGACCTCGCTTGGCGGCTTAAGCGCCGCCTCGTTGGCGCTGACGAGCCCGGCGATCGAAAGCCCGGCCGCGCGGCCGCGCGTGAGAAGCTCGGCCCCCGAGCGGAACGGATGCGGCAGGCGGGCGTCGGTCGCGGAGGCGTCCTCGCCGGCGCCGTCGCGGATGACGAAACCGCCGCCGATCGAGAGCCAGGTCTCGTCGGCGAGCGCAGCGCCCTCGGCGTCGCTGGCGATAAGCCGCAAGGTGTTCGGGTGGCGCGGAGCGGGAGTCACCGTGTCGAAAACAATCGCGGTCGCCGGATCGAAGGCGATCGAACGCCGCCCGGCGAGCTTGAGGCGCTTCGTCGCCCGCACCTCGGCGGCGAGACCTTCGGCCGCGTCCGGTTCGACGCTGTCCGGCCGCTGACCGCTTAAGCCCAGAATGACCGCCTTGTCGGTCGCATGGCCTTTGCCGGTGAAGGCGAGCGAGCCGAG
>PLUH01000092.1:203-6700 GCA_003164825.1 Hyphomicrobiales bacterium | reverse complement strand
ATCTTGAAGAGCTCGAAGACGCTGAACATCGCTTTGAGCCTCGGGGCTCGGCCGCCCGATTTGGCGCGGGCCTGGCCGCCTTCAGACTATAGGCGTCGCGGTCCGCCCACGATAGCGCCGACGGCCGGTACAAATTCATTTGCGAAAATCAGAATTCCGTGCTATAAGATCGACTACCCGGCCGGCCCGAACCCGCATCTTGCGGGATGCAGGGCGACGAGGGCCAAGGCGAGGAGAAGATCCTGATTAGGAGTCCGCTGTAACACGTTGAAAAATATTAGCTCTGGTCGATGAATCCACGAGTTTGGAGATTTGGATTTCGTTGCGCCGGATTTGGATTTCGTTGCGGCGGACTTGGTTTTCGTTACCCCGGATTTGGATTTCGTTGGCCCAGCTCAATCCTCGCTCAGGTCCTCAAACGCGCCGCGGTCGACGCCATTGCCGATCAGGATCTCCCGCTTGCCCGAGTGGTTCGGGGGGCTGACCACGCCCTCCTTCTCCATCCGCTCGACCAGCGAAGCGGCCTTGTTGTAGCCGACCGAGAGGCGGCGCTGGATGTAGCTCGTCGACACCTTGCGGTCGCGCAGAACGATGTTGACCGCCCGGTCGTAATAATCGGCCGATTCCTCGGCGTCCATCGATCCCGGCGAGGGCAGGGGGCCCTCGTCGTCGTCCTCGCCCGCGTCGTCCTCCTCGGTGATGGCGTGGAGATATTCCGGCGCGCCCTGCCGCTTGAGATGGGCGACGACCTTCTCGACTTCGTTCTCCGACACGAAAGGGCCGTGGACGCGCGAGATGCGGCCGCCGCCGGCCATGTAGAGCATGTCGCCCTGGCCGAGCAGCTGCTCGGCGCCCTGCTCGCCGAGGATCGTCCGGCTGTCGATCTTGCTCGTCACCTGGAACGAGATCCGGGTCGGGAAGTTGGCCTTGATGGTGCCGGTGATGACGTCGACCGATGGCCGCTGGGTGGCCATGATGAGATGGATGCCGGCCGCGCGCGCCATCTGCGCCAGGCGCTGGATCGCGCCCTCGATGTCCTTGCCGGCGACCATCATCAGGTCGGCCATCTCGTCGACGATGACGACGATCAGCGGCAGTTCGGCGAGGTCGAACGGCTCGTTCTCGTAGATCGCTTCGCCGGTCTCGCGGCTATAGCCGGTATGGACGGTGCGGCTGAGCTTCTCGCCTTTGCTCTTGGCCTCGGCGACACGCTGATTGTAACCGTCGATATTGCGCACGCCGAGTTTCGACATTTTCTTGTAGCGCTCCTCCATTTCGCGCACCGCCCATTTGAGCGCGACCACTGCTTTCTTCGGATCGGTCACCACCGGCGTCAGCAGGTGCGGAATGCCGTCATAGACCGAGAGCTCGAGCATTTTTGGATCAACCATGATTAGCCGGCACTGGTCCGGCCGCAGCCGATACAACAGGCTAAGGATCATGGTGTTGATGGCGACCGATTTGCCCGAGCCGGTGGTGCCGGCGATGAGCAGGTGCGGCATGCGCGCAAGATCCGCAACCACGGGATGACCGCCGATGTCCTTGCCGAGCGCCAGTGCGAGCGGCGAGGGCATCTCGTCGTAGGCCTTGGAGCGGATGATCTCGCCCAGGGTCACGATCTCGCGCTTCTCGTTGGCGATCTCCAGCCCCATGACGCTCTTGCCGGGAATCACCTCCACCACGCGCACCGACAGCACCGAGAGCGCGCGCGCCAGGTCCTTCGCAAGCGCGGTGATCTGGCTCGCCTTCACCCCCGGGGCGGGCCGCAGCTCGAAGCGCCGCAGCGCGGCCGCGAGCTGCACGGCCACCACTTCCACATCGATGGTGAAGTCCTTGAGCTTCATCTCCACCAGGCGCGAGAGGGCTTCCAGCGCCTCGGCCGAGTACAAGGGCTCGCGCGGCGGCGGATCGTCCAGCAGCTTCAGCGGCGGCAGCTCACTCGCCTTCGGCGGATCAAACAGCGGCACCTGGCGCTCGCGCTCCACGCGCGCGCTCTTCTCCACCACCGGCAGCGGCGGCTCGATGCGCGGCGGTGCGCGGCTGGCGGATCTCTTCTGCAGGATCTCCACCGCCTCCTTGCGCGCTTGCCGGCGCTCGCGTCCCTCGGCGGCGTCGCGCGAGGAGCTCAATTGCGCGCGCAGCCTGCCGATGCCCGCCCAGGTCAAACCCCCCAGGCGGTCCATGATCGTGAGCCACGAGACCCCGAAGGCCAGCGACAGCCCCGCCATCCACGCGGCGATCATGAGCAGCGTCGCACCCAGGAAATCCAGCCCAGGAACGTGATGCACCGGCCCCACGTACCACCAGACGGTATAACCCGCTTCAAACGCCTTGCTGGTTCCACTCCAGATGCCAAGCGCAAGTGCAAGCGACGGCACGAAAAGCGCGCAGGCAAGCCATGCCAGCAGACCGCTACGATCTCCCGCAACCAGCAGTCGAATTGCCAACCCTGCATTGGTCGACACTGCGACCACAACGCCCGCGATCCACACCGCCGGCAATTGCCTCTGCAGCGAGCGCTCGGAAGAGAAAATCAGCGCCGCCATATTGAAGCGCGCCTCGCGCGTCCCCATCTGCGACCACACCAGCACAGGCCAGATCAAAACGGCGACCGCGACTCCGCCGCGGACAGCGTTCAGTGGCGCGGTAATGCTCGCAACGAAAAGGCCGCCCGCGACTATGTACCACCACCAGCGGTGACCCTTCAGCATCAATTTCAGCTCGGCAAGAACCAGCCGCGGCAAACTCGGGGCAATCGCCGCACGCACGAGCGGTGTCAAACGGACCGGTGCCTGCACCGGAAGCGCCGCGACGGCAGCTTCGCCATTCGCCCGATCGACAATTTCCACCGGCGCTCGCTTCCGGCCCCACTCCCACGCCGGATCGAAGCGGTGGAAAAACAACGCGGCTAGCAACGCGACCCCAAGCGCCATCAGCAGGCAGGTCGCCCGGCTCAAGTAAGCCGCTGGGCTCAGGTGCAATCCCCTCCAGAGAAATTTGCGCGACGTTACCGTATTTCCGATCGACAGCGACGCGCCGTTCTTGTATTCCGGATCAATGCTCCGCAGGTCGGCTTGCATGTTGCCCATCACCGATACCACGCCCGTTAGATCGGTGAAATAAGTCGCGTCAGTGGGACGGCCGCCCTTATCCATTGAAGAGATGGGCATCGCCAGAAGTGCCGTCCACACGAAAAAGTAAATGACATTGCCTGCTCCCCCGCGCAGAATGGGAAGCATTTCAAACAGCACAGCGAGCGCGGCCGTGAATGCCATTGCAGGCAGAGCAAAGAGCAGAAACGGCGAGAGCAGCGCCCAGAGATCCACATGAGGATCTTCAGCTTTTAGCCACTGCATCAATATGGCTGCGAGCGCCATCACGCCAATCATGGCCGCGAGCACCACAAAATTACTGATGGTCTTCGCGACCGAGTAGAAGCTCTTCGTCATCGGCGTGGTCGCCAGGATTTGGCCGACACGCGTTTCCTGGTCGCGCTGAACCGCGTTCTTTACGATGTAGAAGCCGATCAGAGTCAGGAACGTGGTTGAGACCAGCGCCATCAGGCACCCGAGCCATGCCGAGTTGTAGACGCCGCGGTACTGGTCGAGGCGGATGACCACCTTGCCCGTGACGCAGCAGTATGCGAGATACATTGCCGCGGCCAGCGTGACCAGAAAGCTGTAGCGGCGCGAGCGTTCGAGAAAGTCGGCACGCACCAGGTGATAGAGCAGCCGCATTTTCATACGGCTGGTCCTGCCCGATGCGTACTGAGGCAATAGAGGTAGGCGTCTTCGAGCGTCGGCGCGAGCGGCTGCGCGCCGTTCGGGGCCGTGGCCGACAGCATGCGGATGTGG
The DNA here is from genome assembly GCA_003164825.1 of Hyphomicrobiales bacterium. Classification (GTDB taxonomy): domain Bacteria; phylum Pseudomonadota; class Alphaproteobacteria; order Rhizobiales; family Beijerinckiaceae; genus Roseiarcus. The sequence goes on along the minus strand of PLUH01000092.1, from coordinate 2,846 downwards.
ACTCCATCAGCGCGGCGCGCGGTCCCGCTGATCAAATACCGTTGCTTGACGGACTGCAACTCGCCGCTGGGCACAACGTCTTCCCAGACCTTGCCCTCCACCCGCCGCAGCAGTTCTTCGGGCGTGGCATGCGCCACCAGTTTGCCGCCCGAAATCAGTGCGATGTCGGTTGCGGTCGCCTCGACATCGGAAACGATGTGCGTAGAGAGGATGATGACACGCTCTCCTGAAAGCTCGGAAAGCAGGTTGCGGAAGCGAACCCGTTCTTCGGGATCAAGGCCGGCCGTAGGCTCGTCCACAATCAGAATCTGCGGATCGTTCAGCAGCGCCTGTGCGATTCCGATACGTTGCTTCATTCCTCCCGAGTAGGCGCCCAGGGGGCGCTTTCGCACGTCGCTCAGGTTCACCAGGTTGAGCAATTCGTTAATTCGCCGGCGAGAAGTGGCAGCGTCGAGTCCCTTTACCGCAGCCAGGTATTCCAGAAACTCCAGCGCGTTCAAGTTTGGATACACGCCGAAATCCTGCGGCAAATATCCGAGCACGCTGCGGATCGCATCCGGGTCGCGCGCGAGATCGGTATCATTCCATAGCACACTCCCCTGTGTCGCACGCGTGATGGTGGCGAGGATGCTCATCAGCGTAGTCTTGCCCGCGCCGTTCGGCCCAAGCAGACCAATCACGCCCGGCCGCAACCTGAGGCTGAAGTCGCGTAGCGCCCACGCGCCGCCGCGGTATTGTTTGCTCACTCGCTCAATGGTCAGCTCCAATCGACGTTCCTCCGTGATCCGAGACTAGTCCACCATACGAACATTTGAACCCGTAAGTTCCCACCACCGCGTTGCGGAACCGGATAAGCCAGAAGCAATCTGATTTTCTGCAGCATAGATTTGGGTTGACAAGTCGGATTGCCGAACGTGGTTGGCCACTGACGGCTATCAACCGCGCTATGCTTCCTGGATTGCGGGAAAACCGGAATCTGTCACGGGCACTAAGTCGGCTTCGAGGAGATCGCCGTTGATTTCCTCGAAGCCCGTTTCTGGCCAACTCCCTGATGGCCGATTATTCATAGTCGATCAGCACTCACTTCGGCTTGGCGGGTGTTAGTTTGCGGGTCCAGCAAACAGCAATAGATTCTCCATCCAGATCCTTGACGCGCAATATCGCAGCCCCCGATCCAGAGCATGCTTTCGCGACGGGCTTGGTCTGGATGCTTCTTTACAACCTAGGGCTGCGATCCGCTTTGAAAGCGCAATGCGGCAAGGTCTGCTTCATAGTCAAATCGGGCATTCGCCTCGGCGATCTGGGCCTGTGTCTGTTGTAACTGGGCCTGACTTAACTCAACAATCGAGCTGAGCCCCAGCCGATACCTTGTATCGGCGAGGTCCAGCGCGGTGTTGGCCTCTTGCAAGAGCTCCGCGGTCACACTCATTTTCTGTTGCGCAGTGTTCGCTCGCAGCCAGGCTGTGCGGACATCCCGTACGATGCGATTGATGAGNNNAGTTGCTCGTGTTGCGCCCGGCTGAAGCGCACATCCGCGTCGTGATTGAGTTTGAGAGCAAGAAGATCGGGGCGCTGTTGCAAGGCGAGAGCAATGACTGCGTCCGCTGAAGGCGCGACCGGCAGCGGGGGCGACGGGTCGTCGACGAGTTGGTACTGTTGATCGCTAGCGGTTCCAAGCACCTCATTGAGATTCGCCATTGCGGCATCAAACTGATTCTGCGAGTCAAGATAGAGCAACTTGGCCTGCGACAGATTGACTTGCGCGAAACTCTGGTCCAGCGTGGACTTGAGCTTGCTCGCAGTTAGTGCATTGACCTGATCGCCGACCGCTTGCCGGGCCTTGACGGTGCTTTTCGCAACCTGCAGCGTGGCCTGCGCCTCCAGAGCATTNNATTGAGGTCAACCCCTGCGCCCGCGTGATAGAGAAGCCGGGAGGCTTCCAGCACCCCAGCCGAGATGCGGCTTGCTTCCTCAGCGTCGACTCCAGTCACATTGCCATTCAGCTTCGGAAGCAACGCCGAGCGAGTCTCGCGGACGACCTGCTTTTGTGCCAGGGCGAGCAGCGCCGCGACACTGATTCGTGGGTTGTTCTTGAGCGCCAACTGTTCCGCCTGTTGACGCGTAAGCATTTCTCCGGTTGAGTCCGGCGGGAGGGAGCTCGGAGAATTCGTTGTCGCGGAATTTAACGCCGGAGTCAGCTGCTGCGCCTGAGCCTGAAGCTGCGGCGCATCTGGGAGCTGCGCGGCGCTCCGCTGTGCGCGCATGGTGAGAAGGCACAGAAAAAGCCATAGCGGCAAAAATAGATTTCGATTATGCATGGGTCACCTCACCGGATCGGGGCTCGATTTCGTCATCACGAATTTGTTTGCGATGAATCAGCAGGTACGCCGTCGGCACTAAGAAAACGGTTACGATGCCGGAAACGGTCAACCCTCCGAGAATTGCTCGCGCCAGCGGCGCGTACTGTTCGCTGCCCGGTTCCAGAGCGAGGGCCATTGGAATGAGGCCCAGGATAGTGGCTAGCGTGGTCATCAGAATGGGACGCAAACGCACTTCGCAGGCTTCCGCGAGGGCTTGCTTGAGGGGACGACCATGGGCGCGGAGCGTGCCGACGAATTCCACGATAAGGATGCTGTCGGAAAC
>PLUH01000092.1:0-178 GCA_003164825.1 Hyphomicrobiales bacterium | reverse complement strand
CCGAAACTCTGGAACGAACTGTGCATGTCAGAGACCGCTCCGCCCATCGACACGGTGATCTGGGAAGAGTGGTGCATGCTATCAAGGAGGTGTTTGATCTGCGCGCTTACGTGGCCGAGATCTTCCTTCTTCGGCATGACGTAGATGTCGAAACTACGACGCAGTTGGTAATGATCGA
>PLUH01000272.1 GCA_003164825.1 Hyphomicrobiales bacterium | reverse complement strand
TGGTTCACCATCAGCCACGGCATCGTTAATGAAATCTACTATCCGCGGGTTGACCAGGCTTGCGTCCGCGATGTCGGGCTCATTGTCACCGACGGGGGCGCTTTCTTCGCCGAGGTCAAGCGCGACTGCGACACGGTCGTCGAACGTATCGAAGACGGGGTTCCCGCCTTCCGGCTGACCAGCACGCATCGCGGCGGCCGATTCCGCCTGATCAATCAGGTGATCGCGGACCCGCGCAGCGATTCGATCTTGCTGCACATTCGCCTCGAAAATTCCTCCAAGACTGCGCTACGCCTATTCGCCTTGCTGGCCCCGCACCTCGTCAACGCGGGGGCGCACAACAACGGCAAGCGCAGCGAATACAAGGGGCGCCACATCCTCTCCGCAGTCGGCGACGGCACGCACCTGGCGATGCTGGGGAGCCTGCCGTTCCTGGCCAGCTCCGTCGGCTTCGTCGGCGTCTCGGACGGATGGCGGCAGCTTCGCGACCATGGGCGGCTGATCGACCAGTACGACACCGCGACCGACGGCAACATCGCCTTGTCGGCTGAGCTTGCCGTGGGGGCCGACGGCGGCTCGGTTCTGGCGGTGGGTTTTGGCCGCACTTGGGCGGAAGGCGCCTATCACGCGCGGACGTCGAGCATGAGCCCGTTCGAGACGATCTTGAACGACTATTCGGCCGGCTGGCGCGCCTGGCAATCCGGCTTGCGCACGATGGAGCGGCGCGCTCATGGCCAGAACATGTATCGCGTAAGCGCCAACATCCTGCGCGCCCATCAGACTCCGGCGTTCCCGGGAGGCTTCATCGCCAGCCTGTCGATTCCGTGGGGCTTCAGCAAGGGCGACGACGACATGGGGGGCTACCATCTCATCTGGCCCCGCGATCTCTGCGAGACGGCCGGCGGGCTGCTCGCATGCGGCGCGCACAGCGAAGTGCGTCAAATCCTGCGTTATCTGCGGGCGACCCAGGAGGGGGACGGCTCGTGGCGGCAGAACTATTGGCTTGACGGCGCGCCCTATTGGGGCGGCGTGCAGCTCGACGAGTGCGCGTTCCCGATGCTGCTCCTGGACATGGCCCGACGCGAGGGCGCGCTTGGGCTCCCGGACCTGCAACAGTTCTGGCCGATGGTCGAGCGGGCGGCTGGCTTTGTCTTGCGAACCGGACCCAGAACCAAGCAAGACCGCTGGGAGGAAAACGCCGGCTATACGCCCTTCACCCTCGCCGTGGCGATCGCGGCGCTGCTCGCCGCGGCGGAGATCGCCGAAGCCTGCGACATCGAGGCGCTTCCGGCTCTGCTGCGCGACACGGCTGACGCCTGGAACGAGCAGATCGAGGACTGGATCTACGTCGAGGATACGGCGCTCACGCGGGAAGCTGGCGTTCCCGGCTACTACATCCGGGTCGCGCCCGAATCTCCCGCGAAGGGGGGCCCGGACGTTCATGGACTGATCCAGGTGCGCAACCACGAGGCGGGAAGCGGAGCGATCGCCGCGAACGAACTCATCAGCACGGATGCGATCGCGCTCGTCCGGTTCGGGCTGAGGGCCCCCGACGATCCGCGCATGCTCAGCACGATCGCGGTCATCGATCGTCTGCTCAAGGTCGAACTGCCGCAGGGGCCCGGCTGGCATCGTTATAATCTCGACGGCTACGGCGAGAAGGCGGACGGAAGTCCCTTCGACGGGGTCGGGATCGGCCGCGCCTGGCCGCTTCTGGCGGGCGAGGAGGGGATTNNATGCCCCTCGTCTGGGCGCATGCGGAATATGTGAAGCTGTTGCGCTCGCTCGCCGACGGCAAGGTGTTCGACATGCCCCCTCAGACGGCGCGCCGCTACCTCGGCAAGACACGGAGCGCGCGCTGCCGGCCGTGGCGCGAGGATTGCCCGACGGCCGGCGTCCTCTCCGGACAGAACCTGCGGCTCGATCTGGCCGCGGAGTCGATCGTCCGCTACACGCGCGACGACTGGAAGACCCAGGCCGACGTCGCGACGAGCGCCACAGCCCTCGGCCTGCANNGCGCCGCCGAAAGCGCGGGCATAGGCTGAGAGCCAAAACATATCCGAGCGATCATCGTCCGGGCCGGCGCGCGCGTGTCGGGCGCCGTCTGCTTTTAAGTGGATGCGCGAGCGCGTTTCCTCCACCTTTGTGGGACTAAGGAGGGGTCGCGCCGCGGTTGTCGTAAAGGAAGCGGCGCAAAAGGCCAGTCTCCTCGATCCGCGCGACCCCCCACCCCTGCCCGCCCCCGCAAGAGGGGGCGGGTGCGCAAACTGGCGAAGCGATTCTACCCGAGTACAGACGGCTCTTGCTCGGACGGCCGATCATTGGGTTCCAGAGATGACCCTGCGCCGGAGCGGAAGCCACCCGCTTCCAGGCGTGGCTTCCGCTTTGTCCGGTCGTGTGTCGCCGCGCGTCGAGGCCCGGCCCATCGTCGACTTCGCGTTGTCCGGCGTGATCGCCGTCGTTGGCAGGGTGAGCTTCGTCGGGACCCCTTCGGCGAAGTCGAGCAGGATGGCTTTCGCCATTCGGCCAGAGTTTAAAGCGGGGCCGAGTTTCTTCGACAGAAAGTCTGGTCCACCCGCGAATTAGGGGCTAGCGCGGACTGATCTTTCCGCTTACGATTTTCGAGACAGTCTCGGGCTCTCGAAGCCATAGGGAAATATCCCATTCGAATCGACTTCCGGGTCGATCGGCGAGCACCACAATGTCACGATTCCGGCTTCCCTCTGAAGGTTTGGGCGGCCGGCGAGTACGGAGGAAACCAAGATGGGTAGGTCATCGAATAAACTGACACGACGCAAATTTCTGCGCACCACAGCCGCTATCGGCGGAGGGGCGGCGGCCAGCGCTTTCGGCTTGAATTCGGCTCGCGCCGCCCCGATCGAACTCCGATATTTCTATCGCGCGGCTTGGCCCACTTCGGAGACTTACGCCAACTGGTTGATCGACGAATGGAACAAGAAAAATGGCGATCGCGTGCATGTCACGGGGTCGAGCGTCGATGGCGAAACATATAAGACGAAACAGACAATCGAACTGAGTTCAAGCAGCCCGCCGGATATCTTCTATTCGTGGGAGGGTGGCCGGGCGGCGGAAATCATCAAGGCTGGCTTCTCCGCCGATCTTACCCCGTACTATCAAAAATTCGGATGGGACAAGTCGCTCAATCCGGCCAGCGTCACGCTGGCGACATTCGACGGCAAGAAGTATTTCGTTCCGACCGAAATCGGCGCCTCGGTCGTCTGGTACCGCAAGGATCTTCACGACAAGCTCGGGCTTTCCGTCCCTACGACCTGGGATGAGATGATGGCCAATGCCCAGAAGGCCAAAGCGGCCGGAATCGCGCCGTTCATGCTTTCCAATCAAAAGAAATGGCCGGCGCAGTTCATGTGGTCGGCGATGATGGTCAACAAATACGGACTCGACGCTTACCAGGGCCTGATCGACAACAAGATCCCGTGGACCGATCCGCGCGCGGTCGATATTACCGCGATGATGCAGAAGCTTGCCGAAGACGGCATGTTCATACCTGATTTCAATTCTATCGATTTCGCTCCGGCGCAAGTCCCCTGGACGCAGGGAAAAGCTCTCTATTGGTACATGGGTTCGTTCATTCTCGGAAGCTTCCGGGGTGATCAAAAAGAGTGCTGCCAAGTTCCCACGGACTGGTTCGCGTTTCCGGCCATGAGCGACAAAAAGCCGATCATGTCGATATACGACGAAGATACGGTGATGATCCACGCCGCAAGCAAGAACAAAGACGAGGCGGCCGAGTTTGTCGATTGGATGGTGTCGCCGGCGGCCTCGGCGAAGAAACTCGAAATCGACAAGCCCTACGCGTCGAATGCATCGACCGACCTGTCGCACTTGCCGGAGATGGAGCAGCGGTTGGGCAAGGCCATGGCGGACGCCGGCTCGTACACCTTCATGCACGTCGACCATGGAACCCCGCCCGCCATTTCGGACAGGTTCCTGGACGGCCTCCAGGGCGTGCTCGCCGGCGCCATTTCCCCGCAGGAAGCCATGGCGGCGACCGAGACTGAGGCCGAGCGCGTTCGTGGCAAGATCAAGACCTGACCTCGCCAGTCGCCGATCATGCGGCTTGACCAGACCTTCGTGTCGGCCGCGGACATTCCGCGTCCGGCATGATCAAGTTTGCGATTGGTTTTTCCTCTGATCGTGACGTCGCAGCGAGACGGCGATAGGCTTTCATCGCCGCTCGCCGCCGAAACAAGGGAGCGGGGATGATGTCCCGGATCGATGACGAGCGGTACTCGTTTCTCGCCTTCGCCCGCAATCATGTCTTCGTCACTCTGTTCGGGATTGTCGCCCCCGTTCTCCTGTTCGCGTGTTTCATTGGCTATCCGATTGTCTATACAATCTATCTGAGCTTTTTTGAGTGGAACGGAATGGCGCCGACCAAGACTTTCGTCGGTCTGGCGAATTACTCTTACATGTTTGGCGATAAATATTTTTATATTTCGCTGGAAAATAATCTCAAGTGGCTTGTGGTTTCTCTGGCGTTCCCGGTCGTGCTCGGATTTCTCATTGCGTACGCAATGCGGGTGCGCGCTGTCTATTTCCCAACCTTGCTGCGCACCGCAATCTTCTTTCCCGTGACGATGTCTCTGGTCGCTGTCGGTTTGATGTTTCTCCTGATCCTCAATCCCATTTTTGGCGCCTTCGACACCGTTTTGAGAGCGCTCGGCCTCGGCTTTCTGGTCAGCGAGTGGTTTGGCGATTATCGCATCGCGATCTACACGCTGGCCTTCGTCGGCGGCTGGGCCTTCACCGGTCTGCCGATGATTTTCTATTTCGCGGGGATCGGCGACGTTCCAAAAGAGACCTTCGACGCCGCCCGGATCGAAGGCGCGGGACATCTTCGAATGATGCTGAGGGTGGCGTTGCCGCAGTTGCGGTCGGTAACCGCGGTCGTGGTGATGCTGACCTTGTTCGAATCGCTGAAGGCGTTTGACCTCATCGCTGTCATGACCAAGGGCGCCCCCTTCGGCCGCACCAACGTTCTGGGCTATCTGGTCTATCTGGAGAGCTTCTGGAATTCGCGTTTTGGCTACGGCGCGACGGTCAGCGTCGCGATTCTTGTCCTCTCGATAGCCATTGCGACCTTGATGCTTGGCACCGTGTTCCGAGGCGCTTTCGATGTCTAGCGTTGCGCTTCTGACCGAACGGCGGACGTTCAAACGCCTGCGCTTTGCGGCGCCGCGGCTGTTTGCCACGCTCCTTGCTTTTATCCTCGCCGCCATTTGGCTTGGACCGCTGGCGCTGATGGTCATGACTTCGATCAAGCCCAACAAGGAATTTCTGAACGGTCCGTTCGCCCTCCCAATTGCTCCAACGTTTGAGCCCTATCAGAAGGTCTGGGAGGGTCTCAATTTCGGCGTTCTGATGCAGAACAGCGTCCTTTACGCAACGACTGGGTCTGCGTTGGCGGTGCTGCTCGCGCTGGTCCCTGCCTTTGCCCTGAGTCGATTCGAAATTCCCGGCAAGAAATACGTGTTTGCCTTGCTGCTGACGGGTCTGATTCTGCCGCAGCAGACGGTGCTCATCCCCCTCTACGCTGTTCTCCGTTCGCTGCATTTGTTGGACACACGAATCGGCCTGATCATTGTCCATGGCGTATACGGGATGCCGGCCCAGATACTTATTCTGCGCGGCTTTATGACGACGATTCCCCGCGAAATCGAGAAGGCTGCACAAATCGAGGGCGCCACAGACTTCCAAATATTCACAAAGATTATCCTGCCGCTCTCGGTCCCAGGAATTGTTGTAGGATACACGCTGAACTTTATCGCCATTTGGAAGGAATTTGTCTTTGCCTTAGTCTTCCTAAACAGCGAGAATATCTTGCCCGTGACAGTCGGAATGCTCAAGTTGAACAGTGATCGGTATATTACCGCGTTCAATCTTCCCGCCGCAGGTCTGGTAATCTCTCAAATCCCTATCGTTATCCTGTTCATCCTGACCTACCGGGGGATTTCCAGTGGAAACTTCGTCGGTTCGGTCAAGGGCTGAGATGCTGATACAGCAGGACGGAAAAGGCGCGGATGGCTAGCGTTTCGCTTATCAACATCGAAAAGCGTTATGGCGCTCAGGTTGTCATCCCCAAACTCAACGTCGAGATCGCGGACGGATCGTTCGTTGTCCTTGTCGGCCCATCGGGCTGCGGCAAAACCACGACGCTCAATATGATTGCCGGACTCGAGCCAATCACCGCCGGCCAACTGCTGATCGGGGCGCGCGATGTCACCGATCTGCCGCCGAAGAATCGCGACATCGCCATGGTATTCCAATCCTACGCGCTGTTCCCTCATATGAACGTCTTCGACAACATCGCCTTTGGCATGAAGATCAGGAGGCTTTCAAGGAGCGAGATCGACACCCGGGTGCGCAATGTCGCCAGTCGTCTGCGCATCGACGCGTTTCTCGATCGCCGTCCCAAAGCCCTCTCTGGCGGGCAACGCCAGCGTGTCGCGCTTGCTCGGGCGATGGTTCGGCGTCCGGGCGTGTTTCTGATGGACGAACCGCTATCCAATCTCGACGCCAAGTTGCGAATCGAAGCGCGAAGTTTTCTGACGAAGATGCATCACGAGGTGCGAACGACGACCGTCTATGTCACACACGATCAGTCAGAAGCCATGACCATGGGCGACACCATCGTCGTCATGAAAGACGGCCTCATTCAACAAGCAGCGGCGCCGCTCGAGGTGTACAACGAGCCTGCGAACATGTTCGTCGCCGGATTCATTGGCTCGCCAGCCATGAATTTCCTGGAGCTATCAAAGGCCGACACGAAGCTCGTGGATCGGGAGCATGAGCTCGAGTTCCCTGTTTCGGACCGGCTGCGCGCCGTGCTGGACAAATATCGCAAAGCCAAAGTTGTGCTTGGGTTGCGTCCCGACGCGCTGCGCCCAGCGCCGCGCAACGCCGAACCGGCGGGAGCGCCGCGTTTCTCTGTCGACGTCGCTCAGCATCTTGGGCACGAAACATTGCTCGACGCCTCGCGTGGACCTCATCGGCTGGTCGCGAGGGTGTCAGGAACCGATGATTCCAAAATAGGCGAGACACGAGCCTTCCTTCTCGACCTGGACAATATGCACCTGTTCGACCCGGACAGCGGAGCCAATCTTGCGTCTGGCGGCACGGGTCCGAACGCGCGTTGATGGCGGACTGCGAGCCTGCGAGGCCGACGATCGATCTGTCGACCGGAGCCTGCCGGGCCGCCCGCGCACTCCGGCATCTATCGAGAAACTGGCGAGGGCCAGGCGTCAACGGTCGAACCGCAAATCGCGCCGAATCCGTGANNCCACGCCGCGCGTCGGGCGGAAAAACGGCCTTGAGAAATCAGTTCCAGGACTGGTCAAAGCACCGCCCCGACGGGTCGCCCCGAGCGTATGAATTGTGTATTCAGGTTTAACGGAACGCCGGGGATGATCGAGGCTTTATCGCGGTGTCTTGCGATGATCGACGATAAAAAGCTCGAAGATCGCCTGGTCGCGCTCGAAGCGGCCAAATCGTGGAGTCCGCGCGTCGTCTCGCGGCTGGAGATGCTGCTGCGCTCGGGCGCGGACGAAGCGCTCTACCGCATCAATCCGATCCAGTTCGCCGCTGAGAAATCGATCGCCGAAGCTGAAGCGATCGATCTTTTCCTCCATGCCTGCGCGGTTGGGCTATTCGATATGGACTGGCTGCTCGTTTGCCCGATGTGCTCCGACGTTGTCGAGAGCTTCCGAAGCCTGGGCAAACTGCACACCCATTTCCACTGCCACCTCTGTCAAACCGATTACGACGCCGCGCTCGACGATTACATCACGGTGACGTTTACGGTTTCGCCCGCCGTGCGCAGCATCCGCTTCCATAAACCGGATGCGCTTTCGGCCTGGGATTACGTCTTCCATTATAAACTGACGCCGGGCGGCCTGATGCCCGACGGCGCGCCATGGAGCGAGACTGCCAAAGGGCTGGTGAGGGCGCTCACCCGCATAGAGCCGGGTTCTACGGTCAATTTTGAGTTTGACGCCGTCGAAGGCGGGCTTCTGGGCCAGGATTTCGACAGCGACGCCCAATTTTTATTCCCGGTCGCCAGCGGGGCGGGTGTAACGCCACCCCATGTGCCGGTCATGCTCGACAGCGGCAAATGCGTAGCTGCGACAGCAAACATCGCGCCCGGCAAGGTCGTGTTCGAAGTTGGCAACGCTGGCAAGCTGCCGGTGGTCTTCGGCATCCTGCAGCTTCCGACGGCGACGTCTCACCGCCCGAAGCTTCAGTTCACGCCATCCTTATCCGGCAAGCGGCTGCTGATGACCCAAACCTTTCGCGACTTCTTCCGCTCGGAGGTGATCGGCGCGACGGAGGGCATTGCGGTTCTCGACGTCACCCTTGTATTCACCGATCTCAAGGGCTCGACGGCGCTCTACGAGCGGATCGGCGACCTCAACGCCTATATTCAGGTGCAGCGGCACTTCCAGCATCTTCTCGACGCCACTGTTCGGCACAATGGCGCCGTCACCAAGACGATCGGCGACGCCGTTATGGCGGCGTTTTTGACTTCGGCCGATGCGGTGCGGGCGGCGCTCGATATGCGCGAGGCCGTGGATCAGCTGAATCGCGACCGCCCGCAACGTGACTTCGTCCTGAAAATCGGCGTGCATCGGGGAGCCTCGATCGCGGTCACGCTCAACGAGCGGCTCGATTATTTCGGCCAGACGGTGAATATCGCAGCGCGGGTGCAAAACCTTGCCGATGGCGACGAGATTTGCATCACCGAGGAAGTTTACGGCGCGCCGACTGTGGCGGAAATCATTGCGCCATACCCGGTGGCGAAGAGCGAGGCGGAGCTCAAGGGCGTCAGCAAGGCCATGCCGGTCTATCATTTGGCCCGAATGGCGTCATAGCCGGCGCTGCCGCTTCACCGAGTGGCCGGACCGGCTTCGAGATAAGGGCTGTTGCTCGAAATGGGCCAGATTCCATTGTTAGCCGCGACCCTGGCGAATATGACCGATTCGACCCTGCGCCGGCGAACCCCGAGCGAACCCGTCGCAAGAATGAGCCCGTTCCGTCTCCCGGTCCGCGCCCTGTTCGTGACGCTGACGTTGGGCGCGCTTGGCGGCGCGCATGCGGCCGCCGCCGATCGGCCGATCGTCGTCACCCCCGACAATTTCCCCCGGGCGGAATCGGACCTCTTTTTCAGCGGAATCGTCAAGGACGGAGGTTTCGGCAAGTTCATGCATCGGCGGGAGCCGACGCCGCTCGCCAGGCAGACCGTGATCCGGATGAACCGCGATACGCTCTATTCGGCGGCGGTGTTCGATCTCGACGCCGGTCCGGTCACGATCACGCTTCCGGACCCCGGCAAGCGCTTCCTGTCGATGCAGGTGATCGACGAAGACGAGTACACGCCCGAGGTCGTCTACGGCGCCGGCGTCCATACGCTGAGCGAGGACCGGATTGGCGCCCGATACGTCGTCGTCGCGGTGCGCATTCTCGTCGACCCGAACGATCCGAAGGACATCGAAACCGTCCGCGCGCTGCAGGACGCGATCAAGGTCAGCCAGCCCGGCGGGCCGGGAGCGTTCAAGATTCCGAATTGGGACGCTTCGAGCCAGATCAAGGTGCGCGACGCCCTGCTCGACCTGGCTCAGACGGTTCCCGACACCAAGGGCATGTTCGGCCAGCGCGGCAAGGTCGATCCGGTCCGGCGCCTGATCGGGTCGGCCGCCGCCTGGGGCGGCAATCCGGAGGACGAAGCCATCACTCTCAACGTCACCCCGACTCACAACGACGGCAAGACAGTCTATCGGCTCAGCGTCAAGGATGTGCCCGTCGACGGATTCTGGTCGATCAGCGTCTACGACGACAGGGGCCATTTCGTTCCCAATCCGCAAAACGCCTATTCGCTCAACAACCTCACCGCGAAGCCCGGCGAGGACGGCTCGTATGCGATCCAGCTGGGCGGCTGCGACGGCAAGCTTCCCAATTGCCTGCCCACTCCGCCCGGATGGAACTACCTGGTGCGCCTCTATCGCCCGCGGCCCGAGATTCTGACCGGCGCGTGGACATTTCCGGCGGCGCAGGCGGCGCCATAGCGCGTCGGGCGCGACGACCCCCGCAATTTGTTGACATTTTCGCGATTTGATCTATGGGGAAGCGTGCCGAGAGCGAATGAAGGCTCCGGCGAGGCGTCGGCGAGCGCTTCGCGCCGACGCCTGGCGCGAGGCTTGCGCGCCGGGACCCGCGAAAGCATTGACGCGGGCCCACGAGGCCTCCATATGACAGCCAACGAATGCAAGGCATTCGCGTTAAGCGAGAAATGATGAAATTTAGCGAACTCGGCCTGAGCGAAAAAGTGCTCAAAGCCGTCGAAGCGTCAGGCTACGACACGCCGACGCCGATCCAAGAACAAGCCATTCCGTTCGCCTTGCAGGGCCGCGACATACTGGGCATCGCCCAGACGGGGACTGGCAAGACCGCCGCCTTCACCCTGCCGATGCTGTCGACGCTCGAGCGCGGCCGCGCCCGCGCCCGCATGCCGCGCACCCTCATTCTGGAGCCGACGCGCGAGCTCGCCGCCCAGGTCGAGGAGGCGTTCGCCAAATACGGCGTCAACCACAAGCTGAACCTCGCGCTCCTGATCGGCGGCGTCTCGTTCGGCGACCAGGAGACCAAGATCGCGCGCGGCGCCGACGTGGTCATCGCGACCCCCGGACGCCTGCTCGATTTCACCGAGCGCGGCGGCCTGCTCCTGAACGCGATCGAAATCCTGGTGATCGACGAAGCCGACCGGATGCTCGACATGGGCTTCATTCCCGACATCGAGCGCATCTGCAAGCTGGTGCCGTTCACCCGCCAGACGCTGTTCTTCTCGGCGACGATGCCGNNATGCCGCCGGAAATCACCCGCCTCGCCGATGCGTTCCTGCATAATCCGGTTCGCATCGAAGTCTCGCGCGCCGCCACCACCGCCGAGAACATCACCCAGACGCTCGTGCCTTCGGGCGGATCGCCGGAAGAGAAACGCTCGACGTTGAGGCGCCTCATCCGCGGCGCCGACAGTTTCAAGAACGCGCTCATCTTCTGCAACCGCAAGCGCGACGTACAGGTCGTCTATCGTTCGCTGCAGAAGCACGGCTTCTCGGTCCTGGCGCTGCACGGAGATCTCGATCAGCGCATGCGCATGGCGGCCCTCGACGCGTTCCGCGCNNGGCGACGTCCAGCTCCTGGTGTGCTCCGACGTCGCCGCCCGCGGGCTCGACATCCCCGACGTCAGCCATGTGATCAACTACGACGCGCCTCATCATTCCGAGGATTACGTCCACCGGATCGGACGCACCGGCCGCGCCGGCAAGTCGGGGGTCGCGCTGACCCTCGTCTCGCGCATCGACCAGAAGGCGATCGCCGAG
>PLUH01000153.1:10841-11003 GCA_003164825.1 Hyphomicrobiales bacterium | reverse complement strand
GCCGTCGGACGCTCCGCCGCTTCCGCCGCCGCCGCCGCCCGTTAGCTCGCTCAAGCTGAAGGCTCCACCACCGACGCCGCCTGCAGCCTGTGGATAGCCGGTGAGCGGCACGCCCTGCTGCCCGGCCTGCCCTGGCGAAGCGCCGCCTCCGCCGCCACCGCC
>PLUH01000153.1:6015-10820 GCA_003164825.1 Hyphomicrobiales bacterium | reverse complement strand
CCCCTGACCGCCCTGCACGCCATGGACCGCGCCCGGGCGATCGGGCGGCGTGCAACCCGATCCGCCGGAGAAGAGGCAATAGGAATCCGGCGAAGCGTCAACCGTTCCGTCGATGGTGATGTTGCCCGTCGCGGAGATAATGGCGGGCCGTGAGCCTTGGATCAGCACAGTCGTGCCGGTCGGCACCGTGAAAGTGCTGAAGTTGAACAGCATCGCGGTCCCACCGCCGGCTTCGGTGACGAGCTCGGACTGGCCGGCCAACGGCGTAACGAGATTGTAGCCGGTCGTGTAGATATCGCCGTTATTGGTGTTGAGGATAATGAAGCCGCCATTTGTGTTGAGGCCGTCGATATCGGGGATCACTCCGGTGCTCGCGATCNNCTCGCTCGCAACATCGGCGGCTGCCGGCGCAGCCGCCAAGGCGACAAATGCAGTCGTCAGCACGACTGCGACGCACGCCGCTCGGAGCGATCTGGATATTGGAATGAGATTGAGCACCGTGCGTCTCCGACGGAACCGAGCATAAGGAATAGATCCTGGAGGAACGCGACTCTGCGCGGGCGACCAGTCGATTGCCGACCGTAATTGGGATATGCGAGCCCGCCATCCCCTAAAGAGGGGAGATACGGAATCAATTCTGCTCAATCACGCTGCGACGATGCCGAACGCCACCGCGCGAGCCACCATTTGAGCGCGCGATTTTGCGCCCAGCCGCTTTCGCGCGGACTCGACATGCTGGTGCGCGGTGAACTTCGAAATGCCGAGTTCCTCGGCGATTTGGGCGTCGGTTCGGCCGACGGCGACGAGCCTCAGCCCGTCGAGTTCGCGGCCGGTCAGCCCCGCAGGCGGGACCGGGAATTTGGGCGGCGGCCCGAGGGATCGGATCCGCACGAGAAGGCTTTCGCACATGAGGCCCAAATTCCTGCGTTCTTCCGGGGTGAGGTCGGTTGCGCGGCCGGCGAGCGAAACGAGGCCGAAGTGAGACCCGCCGCGGGCTACCGGCGCCACGAATCCCTCGCGCCATCCTTGCTCTGCGACCCGGCGCAACGCCTCAGCTCCGGCCCGCAAGAACGATCCGTCCTTGCGGAGATCGCTCCAGGTGAAGGCGGCGCGGCGCTCCGTGAGAGCGTCGATCAACGGATCGCGCTCGACAAGCCCGGAGGATAGATAAAACTTTCGCCAGCGCTCGGGCCACTCGACGATGAAGAAGACGTTCCTCTCGCGCTCATCGACATCCACTTCGCCGCAAGCGTAGGTGTCGAAACCGTAAGCCAGGGCCTGCTTCCTGAACAGCGCCGCGCAGCATTCAATGTCATCGCATCGCTGCAATTCGTAGTGAAATTCGATCGCGCCGGAAGGCGCAGGCGCCTTATCCATTCGCCACCCTCGGCCAATTCTTACTAAACGGGATCGAAGCGCTACGAGGCGTCTTCGTCGGATAGTTCTTATGGCCAAGGAAAATGGATAATAACCAGCCGCCAATGTCAATGTTGGCGGCTCGCTTGAACCGCGTTAGACAGATCCTGCGGCGCCGCGTCTTTCAATTAGGCGCGAACGGTGATCGGCGCTCGCTCGTCGCGCACCATGCCCGCGCTCTGCCGCAACTCAGTCCTTCGTCAGCTGCTTCTCCAGCTGATCCAGCACCCGGTAGCACGGCAGCACCTGCTCAACGCTGGCGTTGGGCTCGCGGCCNNTGCTGACGTCGATCTTCTCGTCCTTGCCGCTATAGAGATCGTCGTAGCGGGCGATGTAGGTCGCGGTGTCGCCGATATAGCGGAAGAAGGTGCCGAGCGGGCCCTCATTGTTGAACGACAGCGACAGCGTGCAGATCGCGCCATTCTCAGCCTTGAGCTGGATGCTCATGTCCATGGCGATGCCGAGCGTCGGGTGTATGGGCCCCTGCAGCGCGTTGGCCTTCACGATCGGCGAGCGGGCCTGGTAGGCGAAGAGGTCGACGGTATGGGCCGCGTGGTGCCAGAGCAGATGGTCGGTCCAGCTGCGCGGTTGGCCGGCCGCGTTCATGTTCTTGCGCCGGAAGAAATAGGTCTGCACGTCCATCTGCTGGATATGGAACTCGTCCTTGAGGATGCGCTGGCGCACATACTGATGGCTCGGGTTGAAACGGCGGGTGTGGCCGACCATGGCGACGAGCCCGGTTTGCTTCTGCATCGCGGCGACGGCCTCGGCGTCCTTCAGAGCGTCGGCGAGCGGAATCTCGACCTGCACATGCTTTCCGGCCTTGAGGCATTCGAGCGCCTGGGCGGCGTGCATCTGCGTCGGCGTGGCGAGGATGACCGCATCGAGTCCCGGAACTTTCAGGCTCTCGGTGAGATCGGTCGCGACGTGGCCGACGCCGTATTGCGCCGCCGCCTCTTTGGTCTTGTCGAGATCGCGCCCGACGAGCGAGATCGCCTCGACCCCGTCGATCAACTTGATCGCATCGAGATGCTTGAGGCCGAAGGCGCCGGCGCCGGCCAGCGCGACTTTGATAGTTTTCGTCATGAGGGCTCCCCGAGTCGCGATGGCGCAACGGCTTTGGGTTTGCTCATCACCTCATCCTGAGGCGCCCCGCGAAGCGGGGGCCTCGAAGGATGATCCAGCCTGCGCCTACTGGAGCGTCCTTCGACGGGCTCAGGACGAGGTTTGCGCATCAGCCGGCGTTCTCCAGAATGAGATGCCCGACCGCGGTGTTGGAGGCCGGGACATGGTAGAACCGATGCGCCACTTTCGGCTTCGGCCCGCCGGCGACGACATCCGACATCGCGCCGCGCGCAATCAGCCACATCACCAGTTCGATGCCTTCCGATCCCGCCTCACGGACGTAGTCGATGTTCGGCATCTGCGACAGGCCCTTGGGGTCATCGATCAGCCGGTCGAGGAAGGCGTTGTCCCACTCCTTGTTGATCAGGCCGGCGCGCGGCCCCTGAAGCTGATGGCTCATGCCGCCGGTGCCCCAGATATGGACGTTGATATCCTCGGGGTAGCTCATGATCGCTTTGCCGATCGCCCGGCCGAGCGCGAGGCAACGCGCCCCGGAGGGCACGGGGTGCTGGACGACGTTGACCGCGAAGGGAATGATCTTGGCTGGCCATTCCTTGACCTCGCCGAAAACGCAGCTCAGCGGCACCGTCAGACCGTGGTCGACGTCGATCTCGTTGACCATCGTCAGGTCGAAATCCTGCTGGATCACCGCCGAGGCGATATACGAGGCGAGCTCCGGGTCGCCGATGACCTTCGGCACGGGGCGCGCGCCGTAGCCTTCGTCCGCCGGATTGAATTCCGGCCCGGTCATGATCGCGAAAGTGGGGATCATCTGGAGGCTGAAGGCGGTGGCGTGATCGTTATAGACCAGAAAGATCACGTCGGGCTTATGAGTCTTCATCCATTGCTTGTCAAAGTCGTATCCGGCGAAAACCGGCTTCCAGTAATCTTCCTTGGTCCTGCCGAGGTCGAAGGCGGCGCCGACGGCGGGGATGTGGGAAGTGTAAACAGAGGCGGTGATGCGGGCCATATTCAACGTCCTTTGGCGGGGTCCTTCTGGGGACGCTGGGCGTCTCCGTCCTCCCCGATCCTGCGGTTTCCGTCGATCCTCCGGCCGCCCTTGACCATCATGTCGCGGTAGTCGTGCTCGCTCATGCCGGTCATGCTGCCCGCCATCTGCTGGAAGCTCTTGCCGTCCGTCGCGCCGATCTTCGACAGGAAATAGATGTTGCCGCCGAGCGCCATCATGCGGTTGAGATCACGGTCGAGGACCGCCTGCTTCTGCTCCTCGGTCATTTTCCATTCGTCGAGATAGGCGCGTTCGTTGGCCTTGAAGCGGGCGCGGTTCTCGGCCTTCATCAGCGACATGCAGAACTGGTTGAGCCAGTAGCCTTTGCGCGATTGCTCGGCGTCGAAGACGATCGTGCCGGGAATTTCATTGAACTCCTTGTCGAGCGCCATGGGGATCACCCTCTCTTTTCATCGGGCCAATAGAGCCGCATCGGATTGTCGACCAAGAGCTGCTCCTGCAGGTCGGGCGCGGTGGCGATCTCGGGAATGAAATCGACCAGGAGCCCGTCGTCGGGCATATGGCCCTTCAAATTGGGATGCGGCCAATCAGTGCCCCACAACACGCGGTCCGGAAATTCCTCGACCACCTTGCGGGCGAACGGGACGACGTCGCGATAGGCGTGTTGTTCGCCGTTCAGCGCCGGCGGCCCGCTGACCGACAGGCGCTCGGGACAGGTCGCCTTGCACCAGACGTTCTCGTAGTCGTCCATGAATTTGAGAAAGCGCGAGAATTCGGGCCCATCGACCGGCTTCGCGACGTCCGGGCGGCCCATATGGTCGACGACGACGGTGGTCGGCAGCGCCGTGAAGAAGTCGATGAGTTCGGGCAGGTCGGCCGCCTCGAAATAGACCACGACATGCCAGTCATGCTCGACAATGCGGCCGGCGATCTCGATCAATTCGTCCTTCGGCGTGAAGTCGACCAGCCGCTTGACGAAATTGAACCTGACGCCGCGCACACCGGCCTGGTGAAGCCGCTTCAGTTCCGCGTCGCTCACCTCGCGCCTGACGGTCGCGACGCCGCGCGCCTTGCCCCCGCTCGCACGCAAGGCGTCGACCATGGCGCTNNTTGTCGGCGCCGTGGCAGGTCGCCTGCACGACCACGTTGCGGGCAAAGCCCAGATGATCGCGCAGCGCGAACAATTGCGCCTTGCTGGCGTCGCAAGGGGTGTATTTGCGCTCGGGCGCAAAGGGAAACTCGGCGCCCGGCCCGAACACATGGCAATGGGCGTCGACGCTGCCGGGGGGAAGCG
>PLUH01000153.1:0-6006 GCA_003164825.1 Hyphomicrobiales bacterium | reverse complement strand
CGGCTTCGGCCGTCTTCATCGCCCATTCGGCCGGAACGACCACGACCCCGTCGTCGTCGGCGACGATCGCATCGCCCGGGTTCACCAACGCGCCGGCGCAGACGACCGGAATGTTGACCGAGCCCAGCGTCGACTTGACCGTGCCCTTGGCGCTCACGCATTTGCTCCACACCGGAAAGCCCATCTCGGTCAGCGTCTTCACGTCGCGCACGCCGGCGTCGATGATGAGGCCCCTGGCGCCGCGGGCCATGAAGCTGGTTCCGAGGAGATCGCCGAAGTAGCCGTCGGTGCAGTCGGCGGTGATCGCCGCGATGACGATGTCGCCGGGCTCGATCTGTTCGCCCACGACATGCATCATCCAATTGTCGCCCGGATGAAGCAGCACCGTCACCGCCGTTCCGGAGATCAGAGCGCCGGGATAGATCGGCCGCATGTAGGGCTTCATCAGCCCGACGCGCCCCATCGCCTCATGCACGGTCGCGACGCCGTATCGTCCGAGCGCCTCGACGGCGGCGCGTTCGGCGCGCTCGACTTTGCGTCTGACGACGCCGAGTTCGGTCATCGCTCCCTCCTGCCGGCCTCCCGCGCGCAGCGGCCTGCAATGATGCGGAAAAGTGCGCTGCGCATCGTCTTCATAAACCCTGTCACGCCGGAGAGGCAATGCTCTGCTGGCGCAGGCGATCGTACTCGATCTTGTCGACCGACGGCGCGCCGGGTTCGCCGAGATCGTTGAGATGGATGCGGTAGGTTTCGCGCGCGCTCCAGCAGGCGATCGAGGCAATGGCGGTGACGCCAAAGGCCAAGGCGCCGACCGTCAGCGGCACGTTGGCGGAGCCCGGCGGGGCGACCGTCGCAAACAGAGCCGGCAAAAGCGCCGTCAACATAGTGCCGATGTTCTGCGCGATGGCCATGCCGGAAACGCGGGCGCGGGTCGGGAAGAGCTCGGGATAAAAGCTCGGAAAGATCGCGTTATATCCCTGATAGACGACGCCCCACATCAGGATCGACAGGACGAAGGCGAGTGGAATGCTTTTGATGCTGATGGCGTAGAGGTAGGCGAAGGTCAACAGGCCGGCGGCAAGCGAACCGGCGATGATCGGCGTGCGCCGGCCGATCCGATCCGAAAGGTCGCCGACGAACGGAATCACAATGATGGCGACGATGTTGCCGATGACCGGGATCCATAGGTAGATGGTTCTATCCATGCCGACCCCATAGGCCGGCTGCACCGCGTAAGCGGCGCCGAAAATCGTCGCCACCACCGGAATCACGTTCATCAACGACATGCACACGACCCGCAGCATGTCCGGCCAATGATTGGTCAAGGCGTCGATCACCGGCGCCCTCGGAACGTCGCCCTGCCCGCGCTCTTCGGTGAAGGCTGGCGTCTCGTCGACCTCGCGCCGGATGATATAGCCCGCGATCAGCACAACGACGCTGAGCAGGAACGGGATACGCCAGCCCCAGGCGAGGAAGGCCTCGTTCGAAAGCCAATAGCTTAACGGCAGATACACTGCCGCGGCCAGGATCTGTCCTGCTTGAACGCCCTGCAGTGTAAAGCTGGCGAAATACCCGCGCCGCCCGAACGGCGCATGTTCGAGAATCATCGAGCTCGCCCCCGAGATCTCGCCCGCGACAGCAAAACCCTGGATCAAGCGCAGGACCACGAGCAGGACGGGCGCCCAGATTCCCGCCTGCTGGTGAGTGGGAAGCAACCCGACGGCCATTGTCGAGAGGCCCATGAGGACCAGGCAGAGAAGGAGGACGTTCTTGCGGCCATGCGTATCGCCCCAATGGCCGAGCACGAAGGCGCCGATGGGTCTCGCGACATAGCCGACCCCGTAGGTCGCCAGCGACGCGACGATGGCGACCGTGGGGTTGGCCGACGGGAAGAAGATCTGCGGAAAGACGAGCGAGGCGGCGGTCGCGTAGATAAAAAAGTCGTAGTACTCAAGCGCCGAGCCGATCCAGCCGCTGGCGGCGGCGATCCTGGTCTGATGCCGGCCCTGCGGCTCGTGCATGGTTGCTGTTGTCATTGCGTTCCTCCCTCGTGTTGGCCGTTGCCGGCTCTAGTAGTCGACTTTGGCGACCGCTCTCAGTTCCGTCGGAGTGGCCGACGGAAAGCCGAAGAATTCGAGATAGGCGGGGATCTGCTCGAACAGCATGTCGATCCCGATCTGGGTTTCGCAGCCGCGCGCCCGCGCCGCGGCGAGAAACGCGGTCGTCTCCTGCTTCATCACCACTTCGCCGACATAGGTCGAGGGCGAAAGGCGCGAGACGTCGACGGGCATCGGATCGCCGGCCTTCATGCCCAAAGGCGTCGCGTTGACGACGACGTCGAAACCGGTCGGATCGTTGCCTCCGGTCGCAACTTTCAGCTGCGGATAGCTCTGCCTGAGCCGCCCCCCGAGCGCCGCCATCGCGGCGTCGCTCACATCATAAAGCCCAATCTCGGCCGCGCCCGCGGCCGCGCACGAGGCGGCGATCGCCGAGCCTACCCCGCCCGAGCCCACGACGAGAACCTTCCCGCCCTTGAGCGAGCGCCCATGTCGCGCCATTCCGCGCACGAACCCCTCGCCGTCGAACATGTCGCCGACCAGCCGGCCCTCGGCGTTGCGGCGGACCGCGTTGCATGAGCCCGCGACCTTGACCGCGGTCGACACCTCGTCGATGCGGCCGATAACCGCAATCTTGTGCGGCATGGTGATCAATGCGCCGTGGAAATTGGTGAAGCGGCAAATCTCCGGAAAGGCGCGGGCGAAATCCTCGCTTCTGACGCCGAGCGGCACGACGGCGGCGTTGATTCCGCGCTTCTCGAACCACGGATTGTAAATCATCGGCGATTTGAACGTCGTCGTCGGATAGCCGACATGCGCGATGATCCTGGTGTCGCCGTTCAGCATGCCGATCAGGTTCCCGTGAGACGGCGTTCAACACGCCACACGTTGCGAGCGTCTGGTTTGAGCGTCCTCATTCGAATTCGATCTCCGCGCGCTCATCGGCGTCGGTAAGACTGGCCTGGGCGGCGAGCCGGACGGGGGTGTTGGCGGCGCCGAACAGGTCGTAGTTGCGCCGCTCGACGATCTCGAAGAAAAAGCGGTCCTGAAAGGTGCGGGTGTAGATGTGGAAAAACTCCCCATCCTTGACCCGGTCGTACAGCATGCCGAGCGCGCGCATCCGGGCGAGGAGATCGGGAGCAATGTCGAAGCGGGTCGCGAGATCGTCGTAGTAATTGTCGGGAATGGGCAGGAAGGCGACGCCGCTCGCCTTCGCCGCTTCGACGGCGACGAAGATATCGTCGCTCGAGAGCGCGATCTGCTGGAAGCCGGCGCCGCCGAAGGCGTCGAGAAAGCGCGAGACGCCGGTCGCGCCGCCCTCGCCGACGTTGAGCGCGATCCGCAATTCGCCGTTCGGGCTGCGCAGCAAACGGCTGAAGAACGCGCCGTGCGGATCGGCGATCTCGACCTGCGGCTGGGGCTTCAGCCCGAGCACGGCGCCATAGAACAGCGACCAGCTCAGGAATTCGCCGCGGCGCACGACGTTGGAGAGATGATCGACCTTGCGGAGACTGCCCTCGGGGCCAAGCGGCTCGGCGAGGGCGAAATCGTCGCGCCACGCGGGATCGCCCGCGCCGATGAAGTAGATGAGACTGCCCTCGACCCCGGCGACCGCCGGCACGGTCGCTTCGCCGGGTCCGATCTTGCCGGCGTAACTTTGGCACTCGAACGCGCTCGCCCGCTCGAGCGCCTTGTCGACCGAATCGACGCCGAGCGCGATCGCGCACACCGAGGGCCCATGCAGCAGCGAGAACGAGTGGGCGAAGCCCTCGCGTTCGCGGTTGACGATGAAGTTGATCCCGCCCTGCGAATAGAGGTCGACGTCCTTCGAGCGGTGCCGCCCAGCGCGGCGGAATCCAAGGCCCTCGAGCAGCGCGGTCAATTCGCTCGCCGCCGTGTCGCCCGCCGCAAACTCGATGAATTCGGCCCGCTCGACCACCGGCGGCGGCGGAAGGGGCGGCAGATCGGCGAGCGGCGGGTCCCCCCGCGCGGCGCGCTTCGCCGCCAGCGCTTCGCCGGCGGCGCGCAGCGAGCGCATGCCGTCGATCGCGATCGCGGCGGCCGAGGCGCCGCGAAACTGGTCGTTGAAGATTTCGAGCGACAGCGGGCCGCGATAGCCGGAGCGGGTCACGGCGTCGAGATAGTCGACGATCGGATAGTCGCCCTGGCCGGGATAGCAGCGATAGTGCCGGCTCAGCGACAGCGGGTCCATGGTGAGCGCCGGCGCATCGGCCACCTGCACGAGGGCGATCTTCTCGGCCGGCAGGGCGGCGATCGGCTCGATCGGATTGCCGCGGACGCAGATGTGAAAGCTGTCGAGCACAATCCCGAGGTTGTCGCGATCGGCGGCGCGCACGATGTCCCAGGCCGCGGTCCAGTCCTTCACCCACCGCGCCCAGGCGAGCGCCTCATAGCCGATCCGCATGCCGTGCTGGCGGGCGAGATCGGCCAGTTCGGCGAGGTCGCGGGCGGCGCGCTCGCGATCGTCGATCGCGTCGGGCGAGACATTTGAGCATAGGCAGAGCAGGCGCGCGCCAAGCTCGTGCATGAGGTCGAGCTTTCTCGCCGCCCGGTCGAAATTCTTCGCCCGAGCGGGGTCGGGCATCGCCTCGAAGTCGCGCAGCGGCTGGAGAGCGACGAGCTCAAGCCCGAGATCGGCGGCCATGAGCCGCGCATCGCGCGGCTTGCCGCGGAAGAAGGTCAGATCGTTCTCGAAGATCTCGACGGCGCGAAAGCCGGCCTTGGCCGCGGCGGCGAGTTTTTCCTCCAGCGCGCCGCCCATACAGACCGAGGCGATCGACCATCTGAGCACTCGAAAAGCTCCCCGCCGCGTTTCCTGCCCCGCGAGACGCCAGTCTCGTCTCACACTACTGACTCCGTCAAACCGGACCGTCAAATACCAAGAGTGGCGTCTGACGTAACACGATGTTATTGTGGTTCGCCACCGGCCAATCGAGTTCGCCATCCTCACCCTGCGTCAGATCGAAGTTATCCGCGCGGTCATGCTGACGGGAACGATCGCTGGAGCCGCGCGGCTCCTCAACGTCGCGGCGCCTGGGCTCAGCCGCCTCATGAAACACACCGAGGATTCGCTCGGCGCGAAGCTCTTCTCACGGCGCGGCGGCCGCTTCGTTCCGGCGCCCGAGGCGCGGTCCATTTTCGCTCAGATCAATGAGCTTCATCGCAACCTCGAAAACCTTCAATTCGCGATCGGGGCGCTCAAGCGGGGCGAAGGCGCGGAGTTCAAATTCGGGGCGACGCCGAGCATCGGCCACGCCATGGCGCCGCTGGCGGTCGCCGACCTGCGGCGGCGCTATCCCGATCTTCTGATCGATCTCGACATCCTCAAGCTCGAGGACGCGATCGACTTTCTTCTGTTGGGGCGCGGCGAAGTGGCGGCGGTGAGCTCGCGTCTCGAGCATCCGGCGATCACATTCGAGCCGTTGGCCCAGGGTCAGCTCTTTTGCATCGTCGCTGAAGCGCATCCATTGGCGTCAAAGACTCAAATATCGGCGGGGGAGATCGCCACACATCCCTTGATCGGGATCGATCCGCGCGACCCGTATGGCCGCATCCTGGCGAACATCTTCGCCCGCGCGCGGCTTGACTATCAGGTTCCGATCAAGGCGCGGGTCGGGGTGACGGTCTGTGCGCTCGTTCGGCAGAATCTAGGCATCGGGGTGATCGACGAATTTACGCTCGCCGAGCAGAACAGCTTCGGCCTCAGAATCATTCCGATCGAGGAAGATACGACGCTGCGCACCTTTGTCGCGTTCCGCAACGACGCAACGCTATCGGGCGTCGCCGAGTTCTTCATCGCCGCTCTGCGCACTCGAATGAAAAAGGCGCATGAGTCGATGGCGGCGCACAGGCCGCCACCGCCGGCAAAAAGAGAACTGCGCTCTCGCTAGGGCGTGATGCGCGCAAGTCGAACCGCCGCCGTCATTGC
>PLUH01000278.1 GCA_003164825.1 Hyphomicrobiales bacterium | reverse complement strand
TCCGGCGGCCAGCAGCAGCGCTTGTGCATCGCCCGCACCGTGGCGATCAGCCCCGAAGTGATCCTGTTCGACGAACCGGCGTCCGCCCTCGATCCGATCTCGACGGCGAAGATCGAGGAGCTGATCGACGAATTGTCCGGCGACTACACGATCGCGATCGTCACCCACAACATGCAGCAGGCCGCGCGCGTCTCACACTATACCGCCTTCATGTATCTGGGCGAGATGGTCGAATTCGCGGAGACGAACGCCGTCTTCACCTCGCCGCGCGACAAGCGCACCCAGGATTACGTCACCGGCCGCTTCGGCTAACGGGAGGCAACGCCGTGGTGGACCAGCATACCGTCAGAGCCTACGACAAGGACCTCGACCTGCTCGAGCGGCGCATCGCCGAGATGGGCGGCCTCGCCGAGAAAATGGTGATCGACGCCATGGATGCGCTCGCCGCCGCCGACACCGCGCTCGCCCATCAGGTCGTTTCGACCGATCCGCGGCTGGACATGCTGCAGCGCGAGGTCGAGGAGCAGGCGGTCCTGACGATTGCGCGCCGCCAGCCGGTGGCGATCGACTTGCGCGAGATCATCGGCGCCATTCGCGTCGCCGGGGATCTCGAGCGGGTCGGAGATCTGGCCAAGAACATCGCCAAGCGCTCGGTCAAGATCGGCCTCGAGTCCCGGGTTCCGCGCGCCATCGTCGGCATCAAGCACATGAACGACTTCGCGCTCGAACTGATGAAGGATGTGCTCGACGCCTACGCCCAGCGCGACATCGAGCGGGCGCTTGCCGTCTGGGAGCGGGACGCCGATCTCGACGCCCTCGAGGATTCAGTCTTCCGCGATCTCCTGACCCACATGATGGAGGATCCGCGCAACATCACCTTCTGCGCCCATCTTCTGTTCTGCTCCAAGAATATCGAGCGGATCGGCGACCACGCCACAAACATTGCCGAAACCGTGTTCTATCTCGTGACCGGTTCGACCCTGCCGACCGACCGGCCGCGGGGCCGCCAGGAGTCGGACATCGAAGCGGACGCCAGAGGGGAGTCGTGATGAACCAGGCGCGCAAGGAGAGCGTCCGTCCCGGGGCTGCGTCCGCGCCACGCATTCTCATCGTCGAGGACGAATCCGATCTGGCGTTGCTCTTGGGCTATAACCTCGAGTCCGAAGGCTACGTCGTCGAGAACGTGGCGCGCGGCGACGAGGCCGAGCTGCGGCTCGCGGAAAACGCGCCCGACCTCGTCATCCTCGACTGGATGCTGCCCGGCGTCTCGGGGCTCGAAATCTGCCGCCGGTTGCGGGCGCGGGAGGCCACCCGCACGCTTCCGGTCATCATGGTGACTGCGCGCGGCGAGGAAGCCGAGCGGGTGCGGGGCCTATCGGTCGGCGCCGACGACTATGTGGTCAAGCCGTTCTCGGTGCCCGAGCTTATGGCACGGGTGCGGGCGCTGCTCAGGCGCAGCCGGCCGGAGCGGATCGCCGAACGCCTTTATGCCGGCGACCTCGACCTCGATCGGGAGACCCGGCGCGTTCGCCGCGGCGTGCGCGACATTCACCTCGGCCCGACCGAGTTCCGGCTGCTCGAATATCTGCTCGAAAAGCCCGGCCGGGTGTTCTCGCGCGCCCAGCTGCTCGATGCGGTTTGGGGGCAGGCGGCGGAGATCGACGAGCGCACCGTCGACGTCCACGTCGGGCGGCTGCGCAAGGCGCTCTCGCGCGGCAGGGAACGCGATCCGATCCGCACCGTTCGCGGCGCCGGCTACGCCTTCGACGAAACCTTCGGGAAGGTTTGAAGCTGGCGGCGCCTTCGCCCTGACGAGCGACGTCCGTCCAGCGAAAACGCAGCCGGCCGAGTTGATGGCGTCGATCGTCGCGGAACGCCTCATCGTCCGCCTCGAACGCGACGGCGTTGTGATCATGCGGCGCCCGCCGGCCGCAGGCGCTAGCCCACTTGCGCGTCGTCCGAGGCAACCGGACACTTGGCTAACCGTCGTCGCGACGACGAGATTGGCGGGGGCGGCGCGATCGAGGCGAGGACAAGGGCCTTCGCGCGCCCTCCTCGTTGGGAACAATTCTTGCGTTACGCAGGTTTGGCGCGCTTTTTCGTTGCCCCCCAGCACAGGCGCGCTCTTCCTTGCCCCGTTCGGGCCCTGCTCGGACGGGGCCTTTTTGCGCCCATGCTGCCCGGAGATCGTTAGCCTTATGGGGGTGATTGGGGCGCGCCTGACCGGTAAGGGGGAGGAAGCTGGCCGGTCCCTGTCCCAGAATTGGGCGTTTTAGTCCCAGCTTTCAAACCGGTCATGGTTACGCTATCCGAGGGGCGGCAGAGGTCGATTAGGACTTGCCCCACATAAGCGCCGGATGGATCGTAAGCGGCGCGGCGGACCCAGCAGTTAGTGGGAAAGATCACGGGCGGAATTTCTGCGCCGACGGGATCGGGGACATAGCCGCCGCTAAAACCGTCGTCGCTGCTGACGGCATTTCCCGCACCGCCGCCATAGCCATAGCCATAATCGTAAACCCCGCAGTCGAAACCGAAGCCGCAGTTGTAACCGTAGCCGTAACCGCCAAAGAAGCCGCGGGCCCCAACACCGCCGCGGTGGAAAGCGGACACGCCGCCGCCATGAAAGCCTCCGCCGTGAAAGCCGCCGCCGAAGCGGCTTCCCGCGTAGGCGGGTGCGGCGAGTAGCATCATCAGCAATGCGAGACGCGACCGTAACATTTTAATCCTCCTTCGCCCGCCTCGCCCCGCAGGGCGCCGCCCCAGCCCATGCCTCCCTGCTGCGGCGCCTCGCACGGTTCGGCCTGGCCTGACCGCGCGAGGCGCGGCCCCGGACAAGGCCGCGGCACGCTATGCCAACCGAAGTGAGGGTGAGGGCGCGCAAATTCTCCCGAAACATGCGCAATAATCTCGCAAGAACGCCGCCGCGCAATGACGCGGATCGACGTTTTCATTTACCATTAGGCAAGCAAGGCGACCCGACCGTATAGCGCCGCGGGGTTGGCCAGATCGGCGGCGGGGCTGGGCTCGAGCGAGGCTTTGAGGATGACGCCTGGCCGCACGATCATTCCTCCCCGCCGTCGCCCTTCGCCAGACGGACGATGACGTCGCTGTAGCTTTCGCCCGGGCTACGCGTGGCCGTAAGCCGATCAAGCGTCTTGTGGTCGACGATAAACCGATAGCCGCCGCGGTCGTCGCGCAGTGAAGGTTCCGGCGAGCCTCCCGTGATTGCCCGATAGGCCTCAGCGGAAATCGAAATCGTGACCATGGCCATCTTGTGTAGCATCTGCGGCGCCGGATTCGGCGTCATAAAGCGGGGTGCTCGCTCGCTTTAATGGCAAAGTCGGGGCGGCGGCGCGCGCCGGCTCGAGATCATCGGGTGCAACCGAGCAGACCCATGCAGAGTATGCTTTTTCCTGAACCGATCGACCAAAGTTGGCTTCAGTTCGCTGAACTGGGCCTCGCATTGGTTCTGTCGGCCCTTATCGGCCTCGAGCGCGAAATCAGGCAAAAGAGCGCGGGGCTTAGCACTTACACCCTCGTCGGCCTCGCCTCCGCCCTGATCATCCTGATTTCGAAATACGGGTTCACCGATATCCTGGCGGATGGCCGGCTCGTTCTCGACCCCTCGCGAATGGCCGCGCAGATTGTCTCGGGCATCGGATTCATCGGCGGCGTCGTCATCTTCGTTCGCAAGGATCTCGTCCGAGGCCTCACGACCGCGACCACGATATGGGTGACTTCGGCGGTCGGCATGGCCTGCGGCGCCGGCCTGCCGTTGCTGGCGATCGCCGTGACCGGCGCCCATTTTATCATAATCTTTGGATTCCTGTCGCTTGAACGTCACCTTCCGAAGTCGCGCTGGTCGCCGACGTCGCTTCAAGTGTCCTATCAGGACGGACGGGGCATTCTGCGCGACATTCTGACCGTCTGCACCCAGCAGGACTTTGCCGTCACCGGCGTGCAGGTGGAGCGCGATGGCGAAGCGGGCCGCGACCGGCGGGGCAAGCAGTCGGGCAAAAGCCGGGCAAGGGAGGCCGCCTATGCGACCGCGGCGGTCCTTGAGCCAAGCGACGACGCACCCGTCGCGTCAAAGGGAACCATCGCGGTCGTTCTCGAGCTCCGAGGCGGCCGATCCCTTGCTAGGCTCTCGGACAAGCTGAGCGAAATCGAAAGGCGTGTCCGCCGCCAACGTCGGCGAAGCGGGCCTGATATCCGATTGAT
>PLUH01000099.1 GCA_003164825.1 Hyphomicrobiales bacterium | reverse complement strand
GCGCGCGAGCTGCACCGGGTCGGCGCCGATGCGGTAATAGGCCGCGATCCCGCACAAGGCGCGCAGGCCCGCGTCCAGCGGCGTCGCCTCGCTCACCGGTGGCGCAGTCTCCATCATCGACGCTTCACACCTTTCTCGCGCGCCGCTCCTGGGCGCAAAAAGACGTTCGGCGCGGGGCTCGCCGCGCGCCGAGCCTGCCCGCAATCGTACCCAATGACGATCGGTCATGAGCAAGCCCGACCGCCGGACAGGCTTAGCAAAGGGTTTCCGAAGCCGGCCTAACCAAAGGGCGGCGCAAGGCGCCGCGTCTCAGTGGATGCTTCAGCGCGCGGCGCCTCTGGTCATGCCGCCGCTGCCCTGCGCGTCCGAGAGCCGGCATAGCCGAGCCCCGCAAGTCCGAGCAGCACCATCACCCAAGTTGAAGGTTCCGGGGCGGAGGGAGCTATCAACCCGTCCGTCACGGGGTAATACAGCCCGGAGCCGGACACGACCTCCACGCTCGGCACGATATTGCCAAGATCGTCCTCGACCGTGATGCCCCCGATCGTGACGGGATCGAAAAAGTCTATCTTTCCCACGGTGTCCCCGTCAGATCCCGCTGTTACATTTATGCTCAGAGTGAAGTCCGCCGGATCCGAGGGCGTTGGCGGACTGACGTAGTCGAAGGTGAAGGAAAAAAGTCCCGCCGCCCCGTCCGGAACACTGATGTTCCCCGCGACGGCGGACCATTTGCCGTTGGAAAACGATGCGAAGTCGGTGACGCCGTCAAACGACAGATCCAAGGTCGAGCCCGTCATCCCCACCGCGTAGCCGTCCACATCGACGTCTACGGTGACGCTATAGGTTCTGGTGGAGAGGAGGTTGGCCAAAGGCGTAATGGACCCGATCGGGGCGAAATTCAGCTTGATGCCGTCCTGGTTCTCCACCGCCTTGCCGTAATCCTCCAGGGCAGCGGTTTGCCCGACATCGAGAGCGATCGTGTCGCTAAAACTGGCGCCAGCGGAGGCGCTCAGCGCGACGCCGCTCGAGAACGCATACGCCCCGAGCGAAAGGGAAATCCCGGGGTCTCCCGAC
Organism: Hyphomicrobiales bacterium; assembly: GCA_003164825.1. Lineage (GTDB taxonomy): Bacteria > Pseudomonadota > Alphaproteobacteria > Rhizobiales > Beijerinckiaceae > Roseiarcus. Next base: position 2,421 of record PLUH01000099.1, on the reverse strand, counting down.
GCCTGGGCTCTGCTCGTCGCGGATCCGCCGTTGTCCGGATCGTCGACAAAGCTAACGTTGGGAATCGCGGAGAACGTGCCGCAAGCGCTCTGAGTTTGAATCGTGCCGTCAAAATCGGTGCTGGTGCTGGCGGACGCCCCGATAGCCGGGCAGTCGGCGTGGGCGAGTGAGACTGCGCTCAGTTCCGCAACCGTGGCTGCTGCGCAAAAGGCTAACACCGCGCCTCGCGCGCGAGGGGCCGGCAAGCGCCCTCCAGAGGCCGGCGGAAGAATCGCGAGTCCAGCCCTATTCAGGCAACGCCTCTCAACGACGAGGATTTTCGAGATCATTGTCTGGCTCGCGCTCGGCGCTGCATAACGCCGATCTCAAAGGGAATGTGCACTTATTTACGATTTCGACAAGCCCGTCGTTTCCGCGCCACCGCGCAAGGCCTCGGGCGGTTCTCAGGCCTGCTCGCGGTCCATTATTGCTTTCGCGGGCGTCAGCAAATTTGAGGACCCGAGCCCCAAGATAGGCCTTGCGAAATTGGCGGCGGGGCGAATGCCCGTTGCGTCGTTTCGACCTTCGGTGAGAAATGCAAATCCAGCCAAAACTCGAAGGGAGACGACCATGCAGCACATCACATTGCCTTCGGCGAAGGCGCTTCACCTGCCGTTCTGCTCGGCGGTGCGGGCCGGCGATTTCCTCTTCCTCTCGGGCGCGATCGGCAACCGGCCGGGGACCATGAACCTGGTTGAGGGCGGGTTGCAGGCGCAGGCGCGCCAGGCGATGGAGAACATCGGCGAGGTCCTCGGCGCCTGCGGCCTCGGATTCGCCGATACGGTCAAGTTCACGATCATGCTCGCCGACATGCGGCGGTGGGCCGAGTTCAACGCCGTCTATCTCGGCTACTTCGACCCCGACCGGCTTCCTGCGCGTTCGGCCTTCGGCCCGAGCGGGCTCGCGCTCGGGGGCGAAGTCGAGATCGAATGCATCGCCTACTGGCCGGCGGTCGCCGCAGCTTGACGCTCACCACCAGGATCAGACGTCGATCGAAGCGCCCGTGCGCGCAGAGCGAAAGTGGATCAGCGAACGATGGCGCCGGCAACGAAGAAGGGCGGCCTGAGGCCGCCCTTCATTGCATCGCGAGATTGCGTCCGATCAGGCTGCGACGCCCTCTCTCCGGGAGAAACGGTATCCGGCGAACGCAAGCGCAGCGAACCCGACGAGCATCATCGCCCAGGTCGACGGTTCCGGCGTTGCCAAGCTGCTGGCCTCGCCGGCGCTGACGAGACGGATCGGGAAGCAATTGTTGCATTCCCAGGACTGGGCAGTATCACTGCCAAGGTAATTACCGATGACAATCGGGTCGATTCCGCCGCTAGTCAGGGGGTTTTGGAATGTCAGGTTGAGATACTGGAGGCCCGTCCCCAAGATCAAGCGGAATGAATTCGGCCCGGATACGTTGTTCGCGACAAAGGGGGCATTACTCGGGTCATATACGGCGCCGAGCACAGCCGTGCCCGTAGTCGTCGTGATGTCGTACGAGACGATGTCCCCAGTCGATGAATCGGTCGAGAACGTTCCGTTCGCGTTCCCGCCGTCATCGAACGTGACGCCTTCCAATGTCCAGTTAATGACCGACGCCAGAACCGGCGCGGAAGCAGCGATCGATATCGCCAGAGCAACGGACCCTATGAGAAGTTTCTTCATGACCCCGGCCCCCCAATAATGCGAGTTTCCCCTAAGACCAGAAGATCGGTTGAATCCCAAGCGGAAGATGTAAGCCAAAGCCGCTATTGAAGCAACCGGAATCAATGGACGGCCTCGATCATTTCGGCCGACCTTGACGTCAACGTTGCCGCGGGTCGCGTGGCTGTACGGGCAGATCTTTTCGCGCGCTTCTTAGGCCAGGAACTGGAGCTCGCCGCTGGCAAACTCAGATCGGTCACGTCCAACACGACCGCAAGGCCGAAGCCGCCCTTCTCGCGCGGGCCGATCGAGACGGCGCATTTCACCGTTGCTTTCGACGCGTCTTCTTGTGCTATTTGGCGATATGGTCGAGCGCACCGCCAAAGCAGGCGGTGTAGCCGGCGGCGAAGTCGAAATCGAATGCGTCGCCCACTGGCCGGGTGCGTAAAATCTACCTTTGTTGAAAAATCGACATTCTCTTGCCAAACCCCAAAAAGGTATTTAGTTTTTCGGAAAGTGACGCCGCCGTCGGCCGCAAAAGTCGATCCGGGTTGAACGTCAGCGCCGGGACGGCCGGCGACCGGACCGCATGGCGTCGGGGCTTGCCGGAAACCGGGATAACCTATTGAGAAACACGCATTCGTGGAAGGAAAAGGCATTTGGATTCTGTTGCGGGGAATTTGGATTCTGTTGCAGCGGATTTGGATTTCGTTGCGCTGAGCTTTGATTTTGTTGCCTCCGGCTTGGAAA
>PLUH01000360.1 GCA_003164825.1 Hyphomicrobiales bacterium | reverse complement strand
TCCTCGTCGTTCGCCGTTTCGCGCTCGAGGAATATTTCGCCGACCACCGCCATAAGGCTATTTCCCAAGAACCTTGGCGATAACCTCTACGAGGCGAGCCAAGGTCGGCAACACCTCAGCTTCGAGGGCCGGAACTGACGGGGGCGGGACCGGATAGCTGCCCAGTCGGGCTGAGACGACGCGATCGCCGGCCAACTCCTCGATCCTCGCGACCACCTCGGCGCCGAAGCCAGCCGAACTGGACCCTTCCTCGACGACGACAAGATGGCCGGTCCGGCCCGCCGATTCGAGCGCCGGTCGGGGATCGAAAGGATTAAGAGCGGTTGGGACGATCAATTCGCAGATGGCGTCTCCCTCTTCAAAGATCCGCGGCAGGAGATCGGCGACAAATCGCGCCATCGCGCCATAGCTGACGATCGTCACATTGGCTTGGGCGTTCGCCGGAGCGATCCGGACCGTCGGAAACAATGCGTTGTCCACATCGATCACATAAGCAGGATCTGGAACAAAATCGCGCAATGTATAGTCGATCTTATTCTCCGCGACGATTGCCGGACAGCTCAAGGACTTCAGCCCATCAAGTTGCAAACTGAGCGGAATCAACGAGTTCGGGCTGATCAGACAGCAATTGTCGATGCCCAAGAGAAAGCGCTCCAGCGATTGGGAATGAGTCGGACCATAGCCGCGACGCCCCCCCATCGGCGCTCGCACGATGACCGGGCAGCTGAGCTTCCGGTGGTACATGTGAAAAAATTTTGACGCGTTGTTGACGATCTGGTCGAAAGCGAGGGTGATGAAATCGCCAAACATGATCTCGACGAAGGCGCGGCGTCCTGTCAGAGCCAAGCCGATCCCAACGCCTGTGATCGCGGCCTCGCTGATCGGTGTGGTCAGGGCCCGCTCGGGGAATCGCGTGGTAAATCCCTTGCTGACCTTGAACGCGCCGCCATAGGGGTCGGCAATGTCCTCGCCGAGGAAGATCGCGCGGGCGTCGGTCTCGAGCCAATCTCCGTAGAATTCGTTGAGCTGTTGTGCGCCGCGTCCGCCGCTCGAGGGCTCGCATCGATTCCATTCGATCGAACCCTCTGCTCGCGGCAGCTGGTCGACCCGATAATCGCTGAGCGACAGCTTCGGTTTCCGCATTGCGGTCGCCAGATGGGACGAGACCTCCGCTGCTATCCCGGCATAGGCCTCGGCGAAGTCTTCGATCTCCTGGATCGCGACATTGATGGGATCGCGGTCAGAAAACCACTTGATCTCTTCCAAGGCGCGCTGATCATCGCCCTTTGAATGAGGGTTGAGACGATAGGTCTGGACGATCATCAGCGCCGGTCGACTGTTGTTGCGAACGAATTCGACCGCCTGCGCCGCCGTTTCGTCCAAGGTCTCGAGGTCCCACGTGTCGGCCTTGAAGACACGCGCGCCAAATGCTTCAGCGCGCGCGCCAATGTCGCCGGCGACAGACATGGATTGCGGCGTCGATTGGCTGTAGCCGTTGTTCTCGCAAACGATCAGATGCGGAAGATTCCACAAGTTGGTAATGTTTGCTGTTTCGTACAGGACGCCTTCGCCAAGCGTGCCTTCGCCAATGAAGGAAACGACCACCGCCTTTTTTCCCGCGAGTTTGCGATCGAGCGCCATTCCAGCCGCGACCGGCAATAGACCGCCCTGTTGACCGTTGGAAATGAAACGCTCGTCGCAAAGATGCTGGCTACTGCCAATTCCTGCGCAAACGCCGTCTACGTTGCCAACCAGTTCATCGATCAGGCCACGCCATTGATTTGTTGTTGCGATGAAATGCCCGTGGCATCGATGGTTTGAGGTGACGAAGTCGTCGCTCTGAAGTTTCTGGCAAATTGCGACGCCTGAAAACTCCTGGCCGATGCAGGTATGGATCGTGCCGTGCAACTGTCCCTTGCCGAAAGCGTCATAGAGGGCGCTTTCGACGGCTCTAATTCGCAACGCGGTAAGAACAGCCTCGCGATTTTCGGACTGGCGCAAGAATGAAACAGACCTCAGCGGGGCTCGATTGGCCGCAATCCGAAATTCATCGGTCCATTTTGATCGAACGGTCGAAACGATACCCACCGTGCAACCCCATCTCGCCAAACATTTCGAGGGATAAGACCCATTTGTACTATAGGCTATCCTTGCACCACGATCAATCTCCCTTTTGCTGGGGGCAGTGATTGCCGTGGACGCGCATTGCGGCCAGTTCTGCTTTTAGAACGGCCAAATCAACGTCGCCCTTGAAGCCTACGCTCTTGGGCCTCAGGAAACGCTCGGAGAGTCGGTACGACGTCTTCGGCGCCGGCTGCCTCAACGTTCTGTTGCCGACCGCTGGGGAATTCGCACGGATCGCCGATTTGCGCAAGGCCGGGCGGCCGGCGCCTCGCGCCAGCCTCGCTGGAGGCGTCCCTACCTTCGCAGTTCGGGACAGGAACATCATGAAGCGTCAAATGCCATAACTACGAAAGGAACACTTACAATTGCGGGGATCAGGCAGAACCGAACGAAGTAGGGAACTTCCGTAACGTTCGCCCCCATCCGAGTGTTATCGTCAGAAGAAGATTCAGTATCGCGAATTATGTCCGGTAACGATACTCAATCGGCGGACGGCAGCCGGCGCATGACGAACTCGATCTTATCGTCGGCGAGCTCGCTCCAGGATTCGATCTCGGTCATATAGGCCGCCTTGGGGAAGCGCTCGAACCATTCGCGCGCTTTCTCGCGCGCTTCGCCGCGCGGCAGGCAAAAAGTCTCCCGCCGCCAGGCGCCGTCGGTCACGCCCGAGCTTCGGCGCCCGCTGCGCCGACCGGCAACGCGTGCGGCAAGGTCGATCGGTTTCTTGCTGTCAATCGCCATCGCGGCCCTCTTCGGGGAGAGGTTAGCGCGATTTCTGGCCGATGGGGAGCCGCGAATCGCCTGACGCCGGGTTAGGGTTATTGCGCCCGCCGAACAGGGCGCGGGGCAGGCGGCCGTCGATGAACGCGAGACCGATCGCGATAAGCGCGAAGCCGAGAAGCTGGCGGGTCAGCAGTCGCTCGTTGAGAAACAACGCCCCAAGGAGGACCGAGGTCGCGGGGACCAGGAGCGTCACGAGCAGCACATTGGTCGCGCCGGCCCCGGCCAGGATGCGGAAATAGACGATGAAGGCGAGCGCCGTGGAGAACGCCGCGATCGCTAGCACCGAGGCGACGGCCGGGCCGCTCGGCCTGGGAAGGGTCCATGGCCTGTCGATGATGAGCGCGAACGGCGCGAGAAACAGCGTCGCCGCTGTCGCCTGTCCGGCGGCGACGTCGATCGGCTTGAGGCCAAGAGAACGCATGCGCCGGGCGTAAATGGCGGACAGGGCATAGCACAGCGCCGCCGCGAGAACTGCGAGTTCCGCCCACGCATTGTTTGTGGCGCCAAACAGCATGTCCGGGCCGATGAGCCAGGCGACGCCCGCCATTCCGGCGAGTGTTCCGAACAGTTTGGGCCCGCTGAGTTTCTCTTCCGCCGTGCGCACATGCGCGGCCAGGACGGTGAAGAGCGGCGTCGCCGCGTTGAGGATTGAGGCGAGTCCGCTCGGCAAATGCGTCTGCCCCCAAGCAATCAGCGCGAACGGCAGGGCGTTGTTGCCGAAGCCGAGCACCGCGATCGACGCGACCGCCCTGCCGCTCCTTGGCGGCGAAACGCCGATCAGCGGAGCGCACGCCCATAGCCGCGCCGCCGCGAGGCCGACCCGAAGGGTGACAAGCGTCAGCGGCGGGAGCTCCCTGACGGCCACGGCGACGAAAAAGAACGATCCGCCCCATAGCAGCGAAAGCAGAGCCAGAAGTCCCCATTCGCGCGCCGTCATCGCGCGCTGTGCAGCAACGGTCATCGCCGATCTCCGAAAGCTGGCGTTTGAAGACGCGTCTAGCATCGCGTATTCGCCACGCCTGCCCGATTCCTGCGGTCTAATTCGGCGGGCGGCCTATGCTGGGAAATCGCGCCATCGCCTCGAGGTCGTCGAGGTCCATGTTGTTGCGCATGTATTGCTTCGACGCGTCGCGGAGAGGCTGGAAATCCCAGGAGCGGTGTTCGCCCTTGTTGAGCGCGGCGTCGACAAGCCGGCGCCGGCGCTGGCTCTCGAGCACGCGGGCGTCCAACGCGGCCAGGTCCCAACGCTTCCCGACCTCGGCGCGAAAATCGGCGACTACCGCCGCGCATGTCGGATTTTGCGCGAGGTTGTCGCGCTCGCCAGGATCATGGCTAAGGTCGTAGAGTTGGTCAGGATCCGCGGGCGAGTGGATGAATTTGAATTCGCCGCGGCGGATCATCACTATGGGCGCGATCGCGCCCTCCGCGAGATATTCGCCGATCGCTTCGTCGTGGCCGGCGCCGCCGTCAAGATGGGGCGTGAGACTGCGTCCGTCGATGGCGATACCGAGCGATTGCCGATTCCCGCCGGAGATGTCGATGAGCGTCGGCATGAGATCGACGAGCGAGACGCTGGCGGCGACGCGGCGCGGCGCAAAGCGGCCCGGATTGGCGATGACGAGCGGGACGCGGCTGGCCCCGTCAAAGAAGCTCATCTTGTACCAGAGGCCGCGTTCGCCGAGCATTTCGCCATGATCGCTGGTCAGGACGACGATCGTATCCTCCGCCAGGCCGGCGGAGCGCAGCGCCGCCATCAGGCGGCCCAGCAGGTCGTCGATATAGGCGATTGCACCATAATAGGCGTGGCGCGCGTCGCGCACTTGCGCCTCCGTCACCGGTTCGGCGTCCATGGCGCAAACGCGGCGCAGGCGTCGCGAATGGGCGTCGAGCGCCTCGGGCGCGATTGCCGGCGCCGGCATGTCGATGTCGGAATCGCGATAGAGGTCCCAGTAGCGCTGCGGCACGGCGAAGGGATCGTGCGGATGCGAGAACGAGGCCACGAGCAGAAACGGCCGCCGATCTCTGGAGCGGGCAATGTCGAAGATCGCGCGCTCGGCCATGAAGGCGGCTTCGTCGTCGAAGTCGACCTGGTTTGTGCGCACGCAGACCCCGGCTTGCCGGACCGAGCTCATGTTGTGATACCAGCTCGGACGATGCTCGGGACGGTCCCAGTCCGGGGTCCAGCCAAAATCGGCGGGATAGATATCGGTCGTCAGCCGCTCTTCGAACCCGTGCAATTGATCCGGCCCACAGAAATGCATTTTTCCTGATAGAATAGTTTGATAGCCGCGGAGCCTCAGGCAATGCGCGAAGGTCGGGAGATCGGCTCCGAACTCCGCCGCATTGTCGTAGACGCGGGTGCGCGAGGGCAGCAGGCCGGACATAAAGGAGGCTCGCGACGGCGAGCATAAGGGACTGTTGCAGTAGGCGCTGTCGAAGACGACGCCGCTGCGCGCCAGCGCCAGCATGTTGGGCGCGCGGGTCATGGCATGGCCGTAGACCGGCAGGAACGCCGGCGCCATCTGATCGGCCATGACGATAAGGACATTGGGCGCTTTGGCGGTCATCGGCGGGGAACCTCGCTTCGCTCTGTCTATCGCGCCTCGGTCGCGCGCGCCCATTCCTTTTAGGCTCGCCCAGCCAACATCCGGTCATGCGGACCGCGACGCTCGGGCCGTACAGATTGCCGGGCGCCTGCGTCCTCGCTACAGCATGTGGCGCTGACCCCGATGAGCAGATTTCGAATAAGCCTTGAGCGCGCCACCCGCTTGACGCCGAACCGCGGCGCGCTCGACAACCACGTCTCGCAGGTGCGCATTGGCGGGGCGAGCACTAGCCAGATCGTGCTCCTGCCGTATTCCGAAGGGCTCGGCTACTTCATCGTCCCGACCGGCGGACTGATGCGCTCGATCGGAGGCGACGACTTCCAGCCGGAGAGGCTTGGCCTATGGCTCACGCTGTGGGTCCGGCTGCGGCTCATGCTCATGTTCAAGAAGAAGAAATACCTCGAGTTCGATGAATTCTCGCTGTTTTGCTATGGCGTCAAGCCCGAGCGAAAGCGCTTCACCACCTTCAATCAGCACATGTTCAACACCGGGGTCGCGCTCGACGGCCGACTGGTCACAAGCCATCCCGAACTCCTCCAGGGCTGGGCGCCGATCGAGCACGCCACGCCTCCTNNGATTGCGCATGTCTACTACGACGACACTTGGCCCGATATCGCCGGCGTCCTGAAGCGCCTAAGCATTCCCTTCGACCTGATCGTCACCACCGTGCCCGGACGCGATCAGCTGGTCGGCGCGGTCGCCCGCGACTTTCCGGACGCCGAGGTCATCGTGACCGAAAATCGCGGTCGTGATGTGCGGCCGTTCCTTGAGCTCCTGGAGGCCGGCCGGCTCGATCGCTATCGCTACGTCTGCAAGATCCACGGCAAGAAATCGAATGATGGCGGGCGCATCTCGTATCTCGGCGCGCTGTGGCGGCGGCGGTCGCTGTTCGATCTCCTCGCCGGCCCTGGGATCGCCGAGGCGATCGTTCAGGCGTTCGAGGCCGACCCGAGCGTCGGGATCATCGGTCCGCGCGCCTTTCGTCTCCCCAGCGAAACCTCCCCTTTGGAGCCGTCCTGGGGCAAGACTCGCCCGAAGGTGCTGGAGCTGGCGGCAAAAATGGGCGTAGCCCCCCAGGAGTTTCGTCTCGACTTCTACGGCGGGACCATGTTCTGGGCCCGCCCTGAAGCGCTGCGGCCCCTCCGCGAGCTCAAACTGGCCCGCGCCTTTCCCGAGGAGCAAGGACTCCTGGACGGCGGCCTCGAGCATGCGACCGAGCGCCTGTTCACAACCTCGGCGGTCGTCGCCGGCTTTACGCTTGCCGACAGCGACGGGTACGAGGTGACGCCGGGCCCGCGGTGAAGGATCGCGAGGCCCCTGCCGCCTGCGTCAATTGCGCCCCGCCTGTCCGCCCTCCCGCTCGGCCAGCAGGACACGGGCGCGCCGTGCGGCTTCCAGGAAATCGGCTGGGGCGCCGGCGGACTTGCCGGCGCTCGTCACCCGCAGTCCGACGACGCCGGCCGCCGCCGCCGCGCCCATATCGGCGTCGCTGTCGCCGATAAGGACGGCCTCATCCGGCCCAAACCCCAAGTCCCGCATCGCGCTTTTCACCATTCCCGGCGCCGGCTTGCGGCAATCGCAGCCATCGTGGGGGCCGTGCGGACAGACGTAGATTGCTTCCAGTCTCAGTCCCTCGGCCGCCAGCATGGACTGGAGCCGGCCGTGAATTTGTTCGAGCCGCGCCGCGTCGAAATATCCGCGCGCGATTCCCGACTGATTGGTGATCAAGACCAGCGCAAATCCGGCGTCCCGCAGCAATCGCAGCCCCTCAATCGCACCCGGCGCAAACTCGATTCCGTCCGGATCCCGCAAGTGGACCTTGTCGACGATGATCGTTCCGTCGCGATCGATGAGCGCAACCCGCCTCGGCGCGGCCGATTGGTTCATTAGCCGAACCCCCTAGCTGGCGCGACGCGTTCGTCAAACGATCTCGAAGGAACAGGCCGCAATTGGCATACGGCGCCCGGCCGCGTCATAATCACATTGAGATCGGGAAACAAGATCGCCGTCGCGTCCGACGATCGCAAGACAAACTGGACAGGCAAATGATCCCGGTGGTAGGGGGCCCGGCGCCCAGGGCAATTGGATTGAAAGCGTGAACAATTCGACCTTGGACAGCGATGCGCTCGTCAAGCTTGGAACGCCGGCAGGCCGTCGCACGTTGCAGGCGTCCGAACGTCCTATCTGGATTTCGGTTGGCCCCCAGAATTCAGACTTGGAGCTCGGCTATCGAAAGGCCGCCGAAGCAGGCGTCTGGCTGGGCGCGCTGATCTTGGGTGGCGAGCGATCGGAGGCGATGCTCGGGCCAGCCGACGACGACAATGCGTCGCCCGGGGCGTTGACTATCGGCGAGGCGGTGCGCAGCGCCGTCGCCTGGGCCGAGAGAGAACGCGCAAGAAACGTCGGCCGCGTCGCCGCCGACTTCGTTGCTGAGCGGGATGCCGCCCGCGTGGCGCAGGCGAAGGCGGAAGCCCGCGCCTCGCAATATGAGACGGAACGGGATTCAGCATTTGCGGCGCGCGAGTCGCTCCGAGCCGTGGTGGCGCATTTGACCAGCGAGCGCGCGCATCTGGCGGGTCAGCTCAAGCGGACCTACGAACGGCCGTGGAGGCCGATCAAGTTTGCCTTCAATTATCGTTTGCTGAAGTTGCTCAGCTCGACGACAGCGCCGATCTCCCAGCGAATGTCGGCCCGGTTCGCAAGCTCCGCCGAAAGCCGCAGCCCGAGGCGTTTCGATAAGTACTTTGCGCCGCCGGGCGCGCCGGCGCCCCGGCGAATGCCGTTCGGACCGATCCTTACGTCGGAGCCTAAGCGGCCGCTGCGCAGCTCGGATGTCGCGGGCGTACGCCTGCCCACCAGCGATCGTCCGCTTGTGTCGGTGATCATCCCCTGTTTCGCAAAGCCGTGGTTGACTTTGCAATGTCTGAAATCCATCGCCAGATTTCCACCGGCGGCGCCATTCGAGGTCATCGTGGCGGACGATGCTTCAGGCGACGCAGGCGTTGAACTCCTGAGAAATGTGGCGGGGCTACGGCTGGAGGTCAATCCGACCAATCTCGGTTTTACCAAGTCATGCAACCGAATTGCTCAGGTGGCGAAGGGAGATTACTTATTCTTCTTGAACAATGATACGCTGGTTTACGGAGCCTGGCTGGAACCCTTGCTGGCGGTCTTCGATCGATTCCCGGAAGCGGGCCTGGCCGGCTCGAAATTGCTGTTTCCCGACGGGACTCTTCAGGAGGCGGGCGGCATCATTTGGGACGACGGTTCGGCCTGGAATTACGGCAGGTCCGATGACCCTGACAAATCCGAGTATAATTATGTCAGGGAGACCGATTACATCTCCGGCTGTGCGATTCTGACCCCTCGCGCGCTGTGGGAAAAGCTTGGCGGATTCGATGAAGATTTCGCGCCAGCGTATTGCGAGGACAGCGATCTGGCTTTTCGTATAAGAGCGGCGGGCAGAAAGGTCTATTATTGTCCGTTCTCAGTGATCGTGCATTTAGAAGGAGCAAGCCTGGGCAAGGACGTGACATCGGGGGTCAAGGCCTATCAGATCGAAAATACGAACAAGCTCTACGAACGATGGCGTGAGACCTTATTTAAGGAGAATTTCAGTCCGGGCGACGAGGTCATGCGTGCGCGCGACCGAAGCCTCAATCGTAAGACTGCATTGGTTGTCGACCATTATATTCCGCAACCGGATCAGGACGCCGGCTCTCGGACAATGCTCGCGATCATAGAAAGCCTGCAGTACGCAGGATACATCGTCAAATTCTGGCCCGATAATCTCGCCTATGACCCCGAATATACAGCATCTCTTCAGAGCTTGGGCGTCGAGGTCTTCTATGGATTTGGCTTTTATTTCGACGACTGGATCAAGCAAAATGGCCACGCGATTTCGCTCGCCGTACTCAGCCGACCCGCGTTCGCGACGCGATACATCGGCCCATTGAGAAGGCATTCGAAGGCGACGGTCGTCTATTACGGGCATGACCTCCATTTCCAGCGGATGGGCATGGAGGCCCAAAGGACGGGCGACGCCCAGTTGGCCATCGACGCGGCGATGATGGAGGGAATCGAAAAATCGGTCTGGCCGCGGGTCGACGTCGTTCTCTATCCGTCGCCGGAAGAGACCGCGGTGGCGCTACCCATGTCCGTGCGGGCGGAGACCATCATCCCATATGCCTATGAGGAATTCGGCTACGGCCGCGAGCCGGCAGGCAATCATGAAATTCTCTTTGTGGCGGGATTTGGCCACCCTCCAAATGTCGATGCGGCCGTCTGGCTGGCAAGCGAAATCATGAAACTGGTTTGGGAGGAGGTCCCCGACGCGACGCTGTCTTTGGTCGGCGCCAATCCCACCCAGGTTGTGCNNGAGCTCAGGGCGCGCTATGGTCGGGCTCGGATCGCGATGGTGCCGCTTCGAATGGGCGCGGGCGTCAAATCAAAGGTGGTCGAAGCGCTGCGAGAGGGGTTGCCCCTCGTCACCACGCACGTCGGCGCCCAGGGCCTGCCCGGCATCGAAGAGTGCGTCGCCATCGCCGACGACGCGCGCGGTCTGGCCGACGCAGCGGTGAAATTGCTCCTGGACGACGCCTCTTGGCGCAACGCGTCGCGTCTCCAACTCGAATATGCGCGCGCCCATTTTTCCCGCGCAGCGTTCCGACGCTCATTCCTTGAGGCGATCGGCGACCAGGAAGCCGTNNACTGGCCGCCGAGTCGACGTAGCGCCCGATGGCCGGACGCATCGCGTGGCTTGTTGGCCTCAGTGCAGCCTGAATTCCGCGCCGATCGCCTTGAATTCCGCCGGCCTGATGAGGCGCGCGTGGGCGACGGTAACGGAGTGCAGCAGGCCCTCGAGTTCGCGCGACCAGAAATCCAGAAATCTCCTCAGCTCGGGAAAATGCGGATGTAGGTCGTGCTGCTGCCAGATGTAATTTTGCAGGATCCCCGGATGGTCGGGCATGTGGTAAAGGATGTTGGCGGTGGTGAGGCCGTAGCCTTCGAGTTGGCGGCGGAAGTCGGCGCTGACCATGCGGGTTCTCCTGATTCCGTGAGCGATGGTGTCATCTCCAACGCTTCCTGGCAATCGTTCGTTCCGCAAAAGTCGTGCCAAATCAATCTGTTAGCAGCAGATATGATCGAGTGCTGCCGCCCAACAAAGACGCTGGACTGTCGCACCCAGTTCGCCTCAAGCCGCCTTCTGTTTCTCGCCGTAGATTCCGTAGAACGTCTCGCCGCGCTCGGCCATCGCGGTCAGCTTGTCGCCGGGCTCGAATCGGGGCCCATATTTTGCCGCCAGCGCCTTGGCCCTGGCGACGAAGGCCTTGAGCCCCATGCCGTCGATGAACGAAATGGCGCCGCCCGTATAGGGCGCGTAGCCGAAGCCCAGGATCGAGCCGACGTCTGCCTCGCGCGGATCGGTGACGATGCCTTCGAACAGGCAGCGCGCGGCTTCGATCGCCACCGTGAATAGGTATCGGTCCTTGAGGTCCTTGACGCTGAGCGTGTCGGGGTCGAGCTGCTTGCCGACGATCGAGGCCAGTCCAGGCCATAGGCTCTTCGGCCCGTTCGCCGGGTAGTCGTAAAAGCCCTTGCCGTTCTTGCGGCCGAGCCGGCCGTGCCCGACAACCATCGCTTCGATGAGCTTCTCCTGGGCCGGATCGACGGCGTTGGCGCCGAGATCGTTCTTGGCCGCCTGGAGGATCTTCCACGACAGGTCGATGCCGACCTCATCGTTGAGCGCCAGCGGCCCGACCGGCATGCCGGCCATCTTGGCGGCATTCTCGATCATCGGCGGCGGCACGCCCTCCATGACCATCGCATGGGCTTCCACCATGTAATTGCCGACGCAGCGGTTGACATAGAAGCCGCGGCAGTCGTTGACGACGATCGGCGTCTTCTTGATCGCGCGCACGTAGTCCATCGCCGTCGCCAGGGCCTTCGCGTCGGTCTTTTCCCCCATGATGATCTCGGTGAGCATCATCTTCTCGACCGGCGAGAAGAAATGCACGCCGATGAAACGCTCGGGGTTCAGCGATGATGCGGCGAGGGAGGAGATCGGGAGGGTCGAGGTGTTGCTGGCGAAGACGACGTCCGGCCCGACGACCGCCTGCGCCTTCCTGGTCGCCTCGGCCTTGACCGCGCGATCCTCGAACACCGCCTCGATGATGAGATCGCAGCCCTTGAGCTCGGAATAGTCGGCGGTCGCCCTGATGCGCGCCAGCAGCGCCTCCTTGTCGGCGGTCTTGGCGCGCCCCTTGGCGATCTGGGAACTGACGATCTTGTCCGAATAGGCTTTGCCCTTGTCGGCCGATTCCTGGTCGCGGTCGATCAGCACCACCTCGAGCCCAGCGCTGGCCGAGACATAACCGATGCCAGCGCCCATCAGGCCTGCGCCGAGCACGCCGATCTTGCGCAAATTCGTCGGCGGGACGTTGGCCGGACGGCGCGCGCCCTTGTTGAGCTCGCCCATCGACAGGAACAGCGAGCGGATCATCGCCGCGGCTTCCTTCGAGAGGAGGATGT
>PLUH01000419.1 GCA_003164825.1 Hyphomicrobiales bacterium | reverse complement strand
CCGCATAGTCCGGCCGATGATGTTCGCCGAGGCCGAACACGTCGAGGCCGACGCGGTCGGCGAGCTCGATCTGCTCCAGGACGTCGGCGAAGCTCTTGTCGACATCGACCGGCTCGCCGGTTCGCGGATCGCGCCGGGTCTCGACGAAAGTGTAAGCGCCGAATTGCATCAGGACTCCCGAGAAATGCGCTGCCGGCTCCGTCTGATAGCATCCCCAATTTGGGGTATTGCCCCGGCCCTCCGATAGCCTAATTTTCCTTGGGCGCGATTGGGAACACGGGGGACGACTATGGGACATACGAGCACATTTTTCCGTATGGCGTCTGCTGCTGCGGTCGCCGTCATCGGCTCATTTTTGGCGAGTCCTGATGCAGAGGCCACGGTTGTCTCCTCGTTGAACGGCGTCGTGGTTCCGATGCCGGCGGTCAACTACGTTGGGACCGGGCCCCAGGTATTCGACGGCGGCGAGGTTACATGGAGTTCGACGACCGCCAACTCCACGTTCGGGTATACGTCCACTTACGGTTTTTACGTGAACGGTGAATGGGATGGCGCGCTAGGACCAATGGCAGGACTGAGCTCCAGCTTTTACACGAGCGGCGTGACGGATACCATGACTTTCACATTCACGACGCCAGTTTCTGCTGTGGGAGGCTTCGTCAACTATGCCCCGTTCTATCTGATAGACGACTCGGCGCCCGCGACCGTTGTCTCGGTGTACAGTCCCACGCATGTATTGCTCGAATCGACGACACTGACTTTTCTGACCGGAAATGCGACAAACTCGGGGCAGTTCGTCGGATTTGCTGACGTCGGCCCGATAGGAAGCCTGACGCTATCCGATAACTACGTCGGTCTCGTCGGCCTGACCTTGCCAGTTCCCGAGTCCTCAACCTGGGCCATGATGCTCATCGGCTTCGCCGGGCTTGGCTTTGCGGGCTATCGGAAGGCAAAGACCGGCCCGCAGGTCGCCGGTAGCAGGGCGCACGTCGGCCTCTAGCCGCGATCGGCCGGTTTTCATTTTATCCTCCACGGTGAAGCCTGTTAGGCGGGCTGGTATTGTCCGCAAGGGCGCGCCTTTGGACTCGGCGGCTCGTCGGCGAAAGCGACTGTCCAAGACCGAGACCAAAGTTGGTCGACGACTGATGCCGCGGCCAATGACCATGTCCCACGCGGCCTAGGCCTTTCTATTGGGAGCATGAAGGGCCCCGAGCCAGATGCGTTTGGTGCGGGCGGCGGCCGCGGCAAGCGCCACGGCCGGCGCCGAGACCGCATAGTCCGGCCGATGATGCTCGCCGAGGCCGAAGACGTCGAGGCCGACCCGGTCGGCGAGCTCGACCTGCTCCAGGACGTCGGCGAAGCTCTTGTCGACATCGACCGGCTCGCCGGTTCGCGGATCGCGCCGGGTCTCGACGAAAGTGCGCGATGACCGGGGCTCCCACAACCCCGCTGCGCGAATCCGAGCATTTCTTACAACCTGTAGCCGGTTTACAGGATAGCTGAACTATGTGCCTTTACCTCGTTACTTCAAAATACCGGGGGATTTCGCATGCTTAAGTTTCTGTCGAGCATAGGGCTTTCCGTAGCGATCACCGTAGCCGCGGGGCCCGCCAGCGCAACGACGCTTCTGACTGTCGGCGACACGCTCGACGTTCAGTATCTCTTCCCTGATCTGGGAAGCATCATTCAGGACTCAGGCGACTTTACCTATACTGGCCCTGGCCAGACGATATCCACCCAATTCGGCTTTACGGCCGTCGTGCTTAGCAACAGTGAGATTGCGTTTCAGGATACGGGGTGCTCCACTGGCTGCCAACAGAACCCTTCGAGTTGGAACGGGCCCGCTGTCTTTGATCTCAGCAATGGCAGCGCGTTTAACGGCTGGGTAGTCACCTTTGATGGGGTCGGCATTACAGGGTCCATCCTCGGCGGAGGTGAGGCGGCCGTGAACTGGCAGGGTGCTTTTCCCGACGGTGGCGAAGTCATCGTGAGCACCGGCATCCCCGAACCCTCCACCTGGGCAATGATGCTGCTCGGCTTCGCNNTCGCCAGCGACGGAAACTCGCGAGCGCAGCGAGCGTCTGAGGCCCGGGAACGCCCCACAAAAAAAGCCCCGCGCGAGTCGGGGAGGGCTCGAGCGCGGGGCAATCTTGAGGCGCGCCTGCGACTTNNGCCGGGACACGCTGGCGCTGATGCATGTGCATCGCAGACTCCGAAAATCGTAATAAAAAGATGTTGAGCGAATTTGGGCCAGGGGAGGCAACCACATGACTCACCCGCAACAGATCGATGATTTCGATTTCCGACGCTTTGTCAAAAATGAGCGCTACTCTGGAATTAACCGTGAGGAGCGGCACTATGCAGCCGTCCTGTTTCATCTGCTCACTCGTCCCGACAACGTGAAGCGGNNTCTTGGATTACGCCCTTTGCCATTGGCAGTTTAACCCTGACGACTACGAAGTCTATTTTGAGTTCAGCTATATACGCGATCTGTGGCACGTCATGAGAAAGGAGAGCAATTCCCGTAAACGGGACGCTATTATACAGATGCTTGAGCAGAGTGGCGGCACACAGGCATTTCTAAAACGTCTTGAGAGCTTTACAGATCACGAATTCAACGAATTTTTTATTCGTAACCCAAGGGTGCGGACGGTAACGACCAGAATAGGAAACTAACTAAAATTCAGTCGCCAGCAAATTGGCGGCTATCGGCATTAAACTCGAATCTAAACAATGACGACGACATGGTTGCTGCTTGCAAACTGAAATGATCATTCAGAATTAAGCCAGATTTGGTAATTCAAACCGACAATAATCACGCATTGTGTATAGAATTGAAGTTCGAATCCGGTGAGGGACTCTATCCATCCGACGGTACGGAGAAGCATTTACTGATCGAGAGAAAGTTGTTCCGCAAGCGTCCTGATTGCACTGAGGCCTTGCCCCGGGCGGACAACGAAAACCAAAGCCAGCACAATAAAAACCAAATCCAGCGCAACGAAATCCGAACCCAAGACAACAAGAACCAAGCCGGGCACAACGAAATCCAAATTGATATTCCGACCTCAAGTCCATATTATTCAACAGCTGAGACGAGGAATCCAGCGACCGGCCGCCGGTCGCGATCTCGCCGGATCTTTCAACACAATCCTGAAGTCAAACAGCATGAGTCGCCGGGGCGTCCTCGTCGGCCCGGACGGTGAACCGGAGCCGGCGACAGCAGCGACCGTAGCACGCCATTCTGATTATCACAAAGCTTTTGTCGCTTTTTTCTTGCCTCGACCGATGGCTTCGCGACCTATGGCTCGTTCGAATCGACTGCCCGAGCCTTCGCCTTTGAAAAAGTTGTGTTTTTGGGCGGGAAAACCGAAATCGAGCGACCGTCCCTTCCTCCTCGAGCCGCTGCTACAGGAGGGCGGCTGGAAGTGGCTCATTGCCCAGAATGATGTCCGAAGCCTTCTCCGCCACCATGATCGTTGGCGCATTGGTGTTGCAGGAGGGGACAAAGGGCATCACGGAGGCGTCGACAACTCTGAGGCCTTCGATCCCACGAAGTTTCAGGTCCGGGGTCACGACGGCTTGCCGCCCCATTCCCATGGCGCAGGTGCCGGCCGGATGGTGGTCCGTCTTGCATGATCGGTATGCGTACTCGGCGAGTTCCCCGTCGGAGCTCAGGTCGTCGCCCGGCAATCGCTCGGCTAGCACATACGGCTTCAGCGCTGGCTGACGCAGGATTTCGCGTGCAAGCCTGAGTCCCTTCAAAGCGCAGGCGCGATCGTAGGGGTCGGCCCAATAGTTGGGGTCAACCAGCGGCGCGGCCTTCGGATCGGCGCTCGCGAGCCGCACCGTTCCGCGTGAACGCGGTCGCAAGAAAGCAGAATTCAGCGTGACGCCCGGATTTTTCATCTGCGCGACGCCCGCCTCGATTCCCGATCCGAGCCCAAGATGGAACTGAATGTCAGGGGATCTTGCTCCCTTGTCCGCGTACCAGAAGCCGCCGGTTTCGAATAACGTGGAAGTCACGGGGCCGGTCTTGAACAGGAGATACTCGATCCCCGCCCATAGCGTGCGATGCGGACGCGCGACGCGGTCATAGGTGTGATCGCCGGTGCATTCCGAAATCGCGTAGAGGTCGAGATGGTCCTGCATGTTGCTTCCGACGCCCGGAAGATCATGGACGACCGCCACGCCTGCCGCTTTCAGCGCATCTGCGGGACCAATCCCCGAAAGTTGAAGCAAGCGTGGCGATCCGATGGCGCCGCAACTGACAATCACTTCGCGATCTGCAAGCAGCGACTCAGTTCCGCTTCCCCGGGCGATCGTGACCCCGACGGCGCGGCCTTTTTCGACGTCGATCTTCAACGTCTCTGCATTGAGGCGGACAGTCAGGTTCTTTCGGGCTTTGATCGGCTTCAGGAACGCGCTCGAGGCGGAGGATCGCTGGGCGTTCCTCGTTGAAAGCTGGTAGTGGCCAATACCGTCCTGCACTGCGCCGTTGAAGTCGTCGTTGAACGGGATGCCCGCCTCCTGCGCCGCGCGCACGAACGCGAAACTGATCGGCAAGGGATTGATCGGATACGAGACCCCCAGCGGACCGCCATAGCCATGGTATGCGTTGACGAGGCGTTGGTTGTCCTCACTGCGAACGAAATAGGGCAGCACTTCACGATAGCTCCAGCCTTTGCAGCCAGCCTCGCTTACCCAGGCGTCGTAATCCTTGGCGTTGCCGCGCGTATAGAGCTGCGCATTGATCGAGGAACCGCCGCCGATTACCTTGGCTTGCGTGTACCAGATGACGCGACCGTTGAGTTGCTTTTGCGGGACCGTGCTCCAGCCCCAGCTCGCCACACCCTTGGTCATCTTCGCGAAACCCGCCGGCATGGCGAAAAGCGGATTCCAGTCCCCGCCGCCTGCTTCAAGCAGCAGGACTTTGGTGGATGGGTCGGCGCTCAAGCGATTTGCCAGAACGCACCCGGCGGGACCTCCGCCGACGATGATGTAGTCGTAGGTCATCGTCCCTTTCCTAGATTCGCTGAAGATCGTTCTTCGCAATGTGGTCTGCGACGCGAAGCGCCTGAGCGGCGATCGTCAGAGACGGATTGACCGCAGCCGATGTCGGCAAGAAGGAAGCGTCGATCACGAAAAGGTTCGGATGGTCCCAGGCGCGGCAGAAGGGATCGAGGGGAGACTTCGCTGGGTCGACCCCGATCCGAACGGTCCCGCACTGGTGCGACGGCGTCCGTCGGTCGAAAGCTCGCGAAAGGACGATCGGATAACCCGCTGAGCGCAAGCGCTCCTTGAAAGCCTTGACGAGCATCTCGTGGGTCGTCCAATTGCTGCGCTTCCAATCGAGGCGGATCTGCCCGCCGTCGACCGTGACCCGGCTCTCCGGATTCGGGAGGTCCTCGCTAATCGCGTACCAATCCACCGAGCGCTTGCTTATCGGGCCGAGCGCCCATTCCGGCGCCAGGCGGATGTTGGCCTTGAGGATGGGAGCGGTGACACGGCCGAGGAGCTGAAGGTTGCCCAGCGGCGGCCCGCCGCGGCCGTCGTCGAGGTAGAAGTCATTGATCCCGAGGGTCTTCTGATAGACCGAGTCGTTAATGACACGCGGATCAATCGCCACCACCGCCGAAGCGTTGTGGTTCATGAAATGCCGACCGACCGTGTCTGAACGATTCGCGAGGCCGCTCTTCCCGGATCGGAGCAGCAACGCGGCTGAATTGACGGCGCCCGCAGCGAGCACGACGACTTTCGCGGTGATCGTGCTACGCGCGCCGTCCCGCAAGACCTCGACTCCGGCGATGCTCTTGCCGTCAGGCTCCACCAGCAGCCGATCGACGCGAGCGTTGGTGCGTAGCTCGACGTTGGGGTGCGCCAATGCTTCTTTGACGCCGCAGCTCTCTGCGTCCATCTTGCCATGCCCGGCGTCGGGAAATGCATCCCATGGCGTTTTCGCGCGTTGCATCCATCTGTCGACGTCGATGCCGAGCGGCAACGGAAACGGGTTCAGGCCCACGCCTTTGAGGCGTTCGCGCGCTTTTGCGATCGCCGATTCGTCCGGCACCGGGCCGAATGGATAGGGTTTCGAATGCCGCGGCTCAGTGCGGTCAAAGCCCAACGCGCCGCGCACCCGATATTGCCTCTCGGCAACGGTGTACCAGGGCTCCAGCTCCTCGTAGGGGAACGGCCAACCGGGCGTGGTTCCATCACGATGAACGATCGGCTCGAAGTCCTGAGCCCGATAGCGGATGAGCACCGCCCCGTATAGTTTTGTGTTGCCGCCGACGTAGTAGTAGTTGCCCGGATTAAATGCCTGTCCGGCGCCGTCCAGCCAGGATTCCTGGGGTCTGAACACCCCTTGCTGAAAAATCGCGCGCGCATCCCGAACCGCGTTGGTGTCTGCGAGCCTCTCGCCACGCTCGAGAATGAGGATTTTCGCTCCCGAAGCAGCCAGTCCCGCAGCGAACGTTCCACCCCCCATTCCCGATCCTACGACGGCGACGTCAACTCGCTCCTCGCTTGGCATAATGTCCTCTATGGGCGCAGGATCGCGTCCGCCCGTTCAGATGCGCCGCGTGGTCGACGGATCGAATAGGACCGCCTTGTCGAGATTGAATGCGAATGTGTGCTTCTGTCCGACGCCGACCATTGTGTCGGCGCGCATGCGCGCCGTCAGTTCCTTGCCGGCCACATGGATGACCACAAACGTGTCGGAGCCCGCCGGCTCGACAATCTCGACGTCAGACTCGAATGTGGCCACCGACTTGGCGTTGCGGTCCACGCTTTCAGGGTCATTCACCGCTTCCGGCCGAATCCCGAAGATCACCGTGGCTCCGTCGGGAAGCCTTCCGGCGTCCGCACTCATTGGAGCGGGTAGAAAGATCGGCGGATGATCCTTGCGTTGAAGCACGATCTTGGGCGTTCCGCCGTCGCGAGCGACCTTACCTTCGAGCAGGTTCATCGCCGGCGATCCCATAAAGTCCGCAACGAACAGATTGGCCGGCGTGTTGTAGATTTCGGATGGGCTCCCCACCTGCTGCAGTTCGCCATCTTTCAGCACGGCGATGCGGGTCGCCAGCGTCATCGCCTCGATCTGATCGTGGGTGACGTAAACGATCGTCGCACCGGTCTGCTGATGCAGACGCTTGATTTCAACGCGCATGTCGACACGCAGCTTGGCGTCGAGATTGGACAATGGCTCGTCGAACAGGAAGACGCGAGGCTGGCGCACCAAAGCTCGGCCCATGGCGACGCGCTGACGCTGGCCGCCCGAAAGTTGGCTTGGGCGTCGTTCAAGCAGGTGCCCGATCTGCAGCGTCTTGGCTACCGCGGCCACCGCCTTGTCGCGCTCCGGCTTCGCGACGCCACGCATCTCCATGCCGAACGCCATGTTCTGCCCGACCGACATATTTGGATAGAGCGCATAGGACTGGAACACCATCGCGATATCCCGCTTCGAGGGATGGAGATCGTTGATCAGTTGGCCTTCGATGCGGATCTCGCCCGAACTGATCGCCTCAAGGCCGGCAATGGTGTTGAGCAGGGTCGATTTCCCACAGCCCGAAGGCCCGACCAGGACCAGGAACCCGCCCTTGTCGAGCGTGAGGTCTATGCCCTTGAGGATTTCCAATGAGCCGAAGCGCTTGCGCAGCGAATTGATCTCCAGAAACGCCATTGTCTCAGCCCTTGACTGCGCCGGCCATGAGGCCGCGTACGAAAAAGCGTCCGGCGACGATGTAGACGAACAAGGTGGGAGCAGCGGCGATGATCGCAGCCGCCATGTTGACGTTGTATTCGACGATGCCGGTGGAGGTGTTGACGAGATTGTTGAGCGCAACTGTCATCGGCGACTGGTCGCCGGCGGCAAAAGTCGAGCCGAACAGGAAGTCGTTCCAGATGTTGGTGAACTGATAGATGACAGTGACGATGAAAATGGGGGTCGAATTCGGCAGCAGGATGCGCCGGAAAATCTGGAAGAAGCTGGCGCCATCGATCATGGCCGCCTT
The DNA here is from genome assembly GCA_003164825.1 of Hyphomicrobiales bacterium. Classification (GTDB taxonomy): domain Bacteria; phylum Pseudomonadota; class Alphaproteobacteria; order Rhizobiales; family Beijerinckiaceae; genus Roseiarcus. The sequence continues at coordinate 16,381 of PLUH01000419.1, read as the reverse complement.
GACCAGTTCTGTCGGGAACGCCTCGTAGTAGTTGCGGAAGAACAGCGTGGTGAAACCGAGGCCGTAGATAACGTGAACGATCACCAGGTTGACCGTCGGATTTCCGAAGCCGAACGAGTAGCCGGTGAGATCGATCAGCCGATTGCCAAAGCTGCCAAGCGTGCCGAGAATGACGGCCATCGGGATGATGACGGATTGGAATGGGATGAAGCAGGCGAACAGCATCATGCCGAACACGAGCTTATGGCCGGGAAATCGCCACTTCGTCAGAACATAGCCGTTCAGCGCGCCGAGCAAAGTCGAGATCAGCACCGCCGGCACGACCATTTTGATCGAGTTCCAGAAGTAGCCCTTGATACCAGCTGTGTCGGAGACGCCGATGCGCGCCTCGCCCCAGGCTTTCACCCATGGGTCGAAGGTGAGCGTGTGCGGGAGGGCGAACATATTGCCGCCGGTCACCTCGTCGAGAGGCTTCAGCGACGTCATCACCATTACGATGAGCGGCACCAGATAGACCGCGGCGAAAAGGATCAGGAGTCCGTAGATCACGATCCGGGTCGTCAGCGAATGACGGGTGGGTTCGCGGCTCGGAGCCGCGAGGATCGCGTCAGCCGCGCTCATCGATTCTTCTCCCTGAGCTCCGAATAAAGGTAGGGGACCATAATCGCCGCGATGGTCATCAGCATGATGACCGCGCTGGTCGATCCGACCGCCATCTGATTGCGGGTGAAGGTGTAGGAATACATGAATGTCGATGGGAGCTCCGCCGCGCCCCCGGGGTTCTTGCCGGTGACGGAAATCACCAGGTCGTAGGACTTGATCGCCATATGCGTCAGGATGATCAAGGCGGAGAGGAAGACGGGGCGCATGATCGGAATGACGATGCGCCAGTAGGTCGCGAAGGCCGAGGCGCCGTCGATCTGCGCGGCTTTAAGGATCTCGCCGTCGACGCCGCGAAGCCCGGCAAGGAACATGGCCATCACGAAGCCGGAAGTCTGCCAGATGGCGGCGATGGCGACGCAGTAGATCATCATGCGCGGGTTGACGACCCAGTCGAAATGAAAACTGGTCCAGCCCCAATCGTGGACCGCCTTTTCCAGTCCGATGCGAGGATCAAGGAACAGCTTCCAAGCCGTCCCGGTGACGATGAAAGAGAGCGCGAGGGGATAGAGGTAGATCGGGCGAAGAATCCCCTCGCCCCGAATCTTCTGGTCCAGCAGGATCGCCAACATCAGCCCGAGGACGAGACAGATAGAGACGTAGAGTCCGCCGAAGATGCCCATGTTGACCAGCGCCGTGTACCAGCTCGACGGCGGGTCCGTCTCGAAGGTCCAGGTCCACAGCTTCTGGTAGTTGGCGAGGCCGACCAGCGTGCTCGAGGCGAAGGCCTTGGAATTGGTGAACGACAGGAACAACGTCCACAAATTGAAGCCGTAGACGAAGACCAGCACGAGCAGGAAGGACGGGGCAAGCACGAGGCGCGGCAAATAGTGCTGAAGCTTGTCTCGGATCGTGCTGTCCTGTGGTTCCGCGACGGCGATCGGCGCGACAGAGATGGTCATGATCGGTCCCTCGGACCTCGTTGCTTCAAACGAGGTTACCAATCTCCCTCTCCCACATCGAGGCGGAAGAGGGAGACGTGTTGGCTCTACTTCGCGGCGTTGATCGCCTTGTCGAGCTCCGTCACGGCGGCGTCCGAACTCTTGATCTCGCCATGAAAAAACTTGGTCACGACGTCATGATAGGCGCCCGCGATCGCCGGAGGCTGCGCGTAATTCTGCGCCATCGAGCCGACAAACTTGCCATCCGCGTTGGCGGCCTTCACATCGGCGATGCCCTTCTTGCCGCAGCTGTCGAACGCAGTGTCGGGAACATCCATTCGCGCCGGGACGGAGCCCTTGACGACGTTGAACGCCGACTGGAAACTGATGCTCATCGTGGCGTCGGCCAGCGCGAGCTGCGCCGCCTTACGATCCGCGGGGACATTGAACATCGCGAACATGTCGGTGTTGTAGATCACCGAACCGTCGGTGCCGGGGAAGCGATAGCAAAGAAAGTCCTTGTCCGCTTTTTGATTGGCGTTGACGAACTCGCCCTTGGCCCAGTCGCCCATCACCTGCACCAGCGCGTCGCCCTTGATCACCATCGCCGTGGCGAGGTTCCAGTCGCGACCGGCGTAGTTCGGGTCGGTGTAAGCGCGAAGCTTGGCGAGATTGTCGAACGCCTTCTTCATCGTGTCCGACTTCAGGGCGCTTTCGTCGAGGTCGATGAACGCCTTCTTGTAGAAGTCGATTCCTCCGGTCGAGGCGACGACAGAATCGAACAAGGTGGCTTCCTGCCAGGGCTGGCCGCCCAGCGCGAGGGGAATGATTCCAGCCGTCTTGGCCTTGTCGAGCAGAGCGACGAATTCGTCGAAAGTCTTCGGCTGCGTACCGCCGATCTTATCCATCGCCGCCTTGTTGAGCCAAATCCAGTTGACGGAATGGATATTGACGGGAACGGCGTCCCACTTTCCGTCGGTGGTGGTGAACTTCTGCAGCGCCGTGGGAACGACCTTTGCCCAGCCCTCTTTGTCGGCGAGCGAAGTGATGTCGCCGAGTTTGCCCGCTTCCGCGTAGTCGACGGCGTAGTAGCCCAGGATCTGCGAGGCGGTCGGCGGGTTGCCGGCCGCGACCATCGCCTTCAGCGCCGTCATCGCGCCTTCGCCGCCGCCGCCGGCGACAGGAACGTCCTTCCAGGCGTAACCTTCTTTTGCGAGATCCTGCTTGAGGACGTTCAGCGCGGCCGCTTCGCCGCCGGACGTCCACCAATGCAGCATCTGGACTTCTTTATTGTCGGCAGCAGAAGCGCCATTGGCGAAGCCCACGGCCCCAACGGCCATCGCGCTCGCCATGAGAATCGAACGAACTTTCATTTCAGACCCTTCCTAAACGTACTCTCCCACCGGATGCGGTCCGGCGCCGTTTCCAGAAGCGATTCACACTTCCGATCCTTCGTTCAGCGCGTCGCTCCGGCGGAGCCGCCAGCTCGTGCGCGAGCCGTTATGAGCGTGGATAGTCTTTCCCTCGGTATACAGCGTTCATCAAGCTTATCCTATCGACCGAGAAAGCTCGGCGTCCGTTTTTCGCGAAATGCGGCGACGCCCTCGGCCAGATCCTCAGTCGTCGCGGTCAGCGCGCCGGCCAGCCCTTCAATAGGTGCGTCCCTATCCTCGCCTTCTGCGAAATTGATCATGGCTTTGATCATCTGCACCGCCACGGGACCTCGCCTGGCGATCTCCGCGGCAATGACTTCAGCACGTGCAACTCCATCGCCCTTCGCAGCCACCTCGTCGACCAATCTGAGTGCGAGCCCCTCTTCCGCCGTAAACATTGCGCCCGCCAACGCCATGCGCCGCACGACCGATGGTCCAAATCGGCGTACGAGGCGTTGGGTGCCGGACCAACCGGGGGCCATGCCGAGCCCTGACTCCGGAAGACCGAGCTTGATCCCGCTTTCGGCAACGCGAATGTCCGCTACCGCCGCGAGCTCCAAGCCGCCGCCGAACGCGTGACCGGTCAGCGCCGCGATCAGGGGGACGCGCAGGCGCGCGAGCGCTTCGAAAGCGCGGTGTCCTGCGCGCGTCCAGTCGCGCCACATCTCCAACGCGGGGAGCCCACCCCAGGCGGCAATGTCGCCGCCCGCGCAAAAGGCCTTGCCCTCACCCGAGAGAATGGCGACTCGCGCATCTCGCGAGGCTTCGATCGACCGCGCGGCGTCAGCCAGTGCGTCGACCATCGCGCGGTCGAGCGCGTTCAGCTTGTTGGCCCGCTTCATTGTCAGACGCGCGAGGGGGCCTTCAAATGTCAGCTCGACGAAAGGGCTCATCGAACCGGTTCCAGGGCTGGGCGGAGTTTGAGATTGATCGGCGCGGGATGAAACAGCGCCGAGTCCATTTTCCGCAGTTCCGGAGCGACCCTCAGCGGGAACTCAGCCTCAGCAAGGACGTCGCGCTTAAGGTCGACGCCCGGGGCCAACTCGACAACCGTCACGCCCTCCGGCTCCAAGCGGAGGACGCAGCGCTCGGTGATGTAGAGAATTTCCTGGTTCTGAGCGATCGCCCGAGGGCCCGAAAAAGAGATTTGCTCCACAGACTGAACGAGCTTCTTGACCTTGCCTTCTTTCGGAATCGTCACTGCGCCGTCGCTGACCTCGAGCTTGGCGCCAGCAGTAAAATAGCCGGAAAAGACAATCTTCCGCGCGCGCGCCGTGATGTCCACGAAGCCGCCCGCTCCCGCCGTGACGTGGGGCCGCACGCCGAGCTTGGACACGTTGACGGAGCCGAAGCGATCAATCTGCAGGAATGAGAGCAGCGATACGTCGAAGCCACCGCCTTGGAAGTAAGTGAACTGAGCGGGCGACGGCACGATCGCCTCGGCGTTGGAGGCGCAGCCGAACTGGAAATCGAGCAACGGCACGCCCCCCACGGCGCCCTGTTCGATGACCCAGGTCACGGCGCCGTGCCTGCCCTCCTCGATCAGGATTCGGGGCACGTTCGCGGAAATGCCGAAGCCAATGTTGACCGCATCGCCATCGCGCAGCTCCTGGGCTACCCGCCGCGCAATGACCTTGGCTATGCTGAACTTCGGCGTCTCGAAGGACGACAACGGCCGAAAGATCTCGCCAGAAATGGCGGGTTCGTAAGCCGTGTGCGTCGTCTGCAATTGATCCGGCGCGATCACGATGTAGTCGACGAGGATGCCCGGCACGACGACGTCATGGGGGCGCAGCGTACCGGAAGCGGCGAGCCGCTTGACCTGCGCAATCACAACCCCACCATTGTTATGTACCGCTAAAGCCTGATCGAGCGGCCCAAGAATGCCCCCTTCATGCTCGTAGGAAAGATTTCCTCTTTCGTCAGCCGTCGTTGCGCGAATGATCGCTACCCGCGGAGTGATGGTCGGGAAGAAGAGCCAGTCATCGCCGGCGAAGGTGACGCGCTCTACGATCGGTTCCGACGCCGCTTTGGCGTTCATGGCGCAGCCTTCGTGGACAGGATCGACGAACGTATCCATTCCTACTTTGGTCAGTACGCCTGGACGCTTTGCCGCCGCCTCGCGATGAATGTCAAACAGGATTCCAGACGGCACGTTGTAGGCTGGGATCGCGTCGCCAGTGATCATCTTCCAGATTGCAGGCGGCTCGGCCGAAGACGGGCCCGACGGATAGGAACCAGCCAAAACGCGGGCGAGACATCCCGCCTTCGCGAGATGGTCCACGCCCTTGACACCCCACATGTCGCCCGCCGCGATCGGGTGAAGGGTCGTCAAGTTCCGCGGATGACCTTCCGCCTCGAACCGTTCTCCGATCGCAGCCAACATGTCGTCGGGGCAACCGAGCGCTGACGACGAGGAAATCGTGACGATCGCGCCATCGGGAATGAGGCGAGCGGCGTCTGACGCAGAAATTACCTTTTGCCTGGTCATGGCTCACCTCAGACGGTTACATCAATCGCGGTCTCGGCGCCGGATCGTGCCGCCTGACGGGCCGAGATGGCGACGCTTAATGACTTGACCCCATCTTCGCCCGTCGCAGACGGCGCGCCGCGTCCTTGGATAGCCTCCTGGAACAGGCGAATTGAACGGACGTAAAGCTTTTCGTGATCCAGTTTCAGCGCTTCGTCGCCAGAGGAGGTCCGAAGCAGAACCTCGCCCTTGGGCTCCTGGGTCATGCAATCTCGCCCGATCAATGAACCCGACTCTCCGTGCACTTCGAATCCGGTGGTTGCGTATTTGGTTGTGAATCCGTCGTGAAACTGCGCCAGCAAGCCTTGGGAGAAGCGAATGACGCCCATGGCGCCGTCCTCCAGGCCCGCCCGGCCCATCCCTCCATGCGACCCCATCGCGATCACCGACGTCGGTTCGTCGTCGAGCACGAAGCGAAGAGTGTCTGCGTCATGCACGGTAATATCCAACATGACGCCTCCTCCCGCCTCCGGCCGGTCCAGTCGCCACCCCTGCAAATGAGGAGGCAGATAGACGGAGTGGAAGACGCGGGCGAAAAGCGGCTTCCCGATCCGGCCCTCCTTGATCGCCTCCCGCATGGCGCGGTGCGTCGCCGCGTTGCGGAGGTGGTGATTGGTTCCCATGACGACGCCGTGCTTGCGACATTCCGCGACCATTGCGCGCGCATCAGCGAGCGTCAGCGCAAGCGGCTTTTCGCACAGCACATGTTTTCCTGCCGCGGCGGCCGCGAACAGCTGGCCGCGATGGAGCTCGTTGGTCGTCGAGATGTAGACCGCATCGACCTCCTTCGACTCGACCAGCTCCTTCAGGCTCGTCGTCGCACGCGCGATCCCTTGCTTCTTTGCATAACTCGCTCCGCGGTCGGCGTTGGCGCTCATGACTGCGACCGCCTCGCCGCCATTTGCGCGAAAGGCGCTGATCATGTGTTCCGCGGCTATCGTGCTCGCGCCGATCAACCCCCAACGGAGCTTCGCCATCAATTTCCCCCCAACGGGTTCGGTTTCGGGGCGCCGCTGGATTTGCGAATCGCCAAGGTCGTTGGACAGAGGACGGCTTCGGGCTCGAAGTCGCCGCTCGCAAGATGTCGCATCAAGAGTTGGGCGGCGCGGGAGCCGAGATCGCGGCCGTTGACGACCACGCTGGTCAGGGCGGGAAGCGTGTGCTTGGCTTCCTCGATGTCGTCGAAGCCGATAACCGCGAAGTCCGCGCCGACCGAAACGCCGGCTTCCGTAAGCCCGCGAACAAGTCCGATCGCGACGACATCGTTGAAACAAAGGGCGGCGGTCGCGGGTTCGGGGAGGTTGAGCAACTGCGGAGCCGCCCCTCCGCCGCCCGAGTAGTTGGTCGTGGTTTCGATGACCAGCGACAAGTCGAGCGGAATTCCAGCCTCTTCCAAGGCAATCCGATAGCCGGCCAGGCGCTCGTCGCGGACCAGCAACGACGACATTCCACCGACGAAGGCAATGCGCTTGTGTCCATTCGCGATCAGATGAACTGTCGCCTTGCGCGCGCCTTCCTTGTTCTGAGGAGCGACCAGAGACGCCTTCAGGCCAGGCAGCCGACGCATCACCTGGACGACCGGCAGACCGGCAAGCAGAGGCTTCAGCTCACTGGCTGACGTGCCAATCGCTGGCGCAAGCACCAGCCCAGCGGCGCCGTGCTCGCGCATCGACCGGATGACCTGCTGCTGGCGGACCGGATTCTCCGCTGTGTTGGCAAGGAACGGGATATAGGCCCCGCCCTGGCAAGCCTGTTCGATGCCGATCGCTAGCTCGACATAAAAGGGGTTCGACAGATCGTTAATGACCATGCCGATTACTCCGGACTTCGCGCCGCGCAAGGTCGCCGCGCCTCGGTGATAGATGTAGCCGAGTTTCGTCATCGCGTCGGCGACGCGCTCACGTGTCGAGTCTGCGACGAGCGAGCTTCCGCCGAGCACCAACGAGACTGTCGATTTGGAGACACCGGCACGACGCGCGACATCGACGATGGTCGCGCGACCCTCGCGAACCTCCACCTCCCCTTGCGCGCCGTCAGTCATGAGCGTCCGATTTGGATCGTTCCAATTCTGCTAGCCGGTTATCTCTCATAAAGTGGAGCAATACCAGGGGCATTGTCAAGAAAATTGGAACGTGCTAATGACGCCTACCCGGTTTTGATCGCCTCGTCAATCCCAACCCGGATAACGCGCTTGAGCACGACCGTTCCGCAGGAGATACTAGACCGACTGACCGACGTCGCCATGCCGCGGCTCGCAATCGAGAGGCCGCCGAAAGAGTTCGTGGCCGCTCGTGGCTTCTCCCTACCGGTGCACCGATGCGAAGCCGTGGTCCTCGGAAGCGGCGCGGCGGGGCTGCGCGCCGCCGTGGAGCTTAAACGTCGCGGGGTCGACGTTATCATCGCCACCCAAAGCGCCTACGGGGGAACGTCGGCCTGCTCGGGCTCCGACAAGCAGACCCTTCACACAGCCAACGGGGCCGGACGAGGCGACGACTACCGCGCCATGGCGGACGCATTGGGCGCAGGCGGCGCGATGGACGAAGACACGGCCTATGTGGAAGCAGTGGGGTCGTCACGGGCGCTCTCCTCGCTACAGTTTATGGGGCTGCCAGTACCCCAAGACCGACTCGGCGGGGTGTTGCGTTATCAGACCGACCATGACGAGGTTGGGCGCGCGACGAGCTGTGGTCCCCGAACCTCACGCCTTATGGTGCAAGTGCTGGCAAACGAGGCGATCCGGCTCAACATCCCGATTTTCAATCAGACGACCGGCGTCCGGGTGCTCGTCGAATCGAACGCGGGGCGAGGTTGCGTCGGCGCGCTGGCGATCTCGCCCAAGCGCCGCACGAGGGACAATCCGCTCGGGCTCATCGTATTCCTGAGCGGCGCGCTAGTCGTCGCCACCGGCGGACCAGGCGAGCTCTATCGCGACAGCGTCTATCCTCGGCATTGCTTCGGCTCGCTCGGCCTGGCGCTGGAGGCCGGGATCGATGCGGTCAACCTAACGGAAAGCCAATTTGGAATCAGCACGCCGCGGGATCAATTTCCTTGGAATCTTTCCGGAACCTACGTCCAGTGCATGCCCTACATCTACTCGCGCGACTCGCGAGGGAACGAGCGGAATTTCCTCGCCGATTATTACCGGACTACGTGCGAGCTGGCGTCGAACATCTTCCGCAAGGGCTATCAGTGGCCGTTCCACGCGACCCGCATGCTCGACTTCGGCTCGAGCCTTCTCGACCTTGCAGTCTTCCGGGAAACCCAAGCGGGACGGAAGGTCTTCATGGACTTCAATCGGAACCCGCTAGCCGTGCCCGGAGAGGCGGAATTCAGTCTCGACAAACTGGATGACGACGTCCGCGCGTACCTCGGCAAGAGCGGCGCACTGCTCGAAATGCCGTTGGACCGTCTGCGCCAGATGAACCCTCTGTCGATCGAGCTCTACAAGCGGTACAGGTACGACATCACCCGCGATCCTCTCCAGTTTGCGATCAATAACCAGCATATGAACGGCGGTCTGGCCGTCGACACATGGGGGGAGACGAGTCTCCGTGGCTGCTACGCAGTCGGCGAGGCCGCGGGGACGCACGGGGTGACGAGGCCGGGCGGCGCCGCGCTGAATGCGGGACAGGTCTTTGCCACACGCTGCGCCGAGCACATCGCCCTGAGGCGTGCGTCCGGTTCGGAGGTTCGCACGGACTTCGCCCTGGTCGACGAAGCCGTCGAACGCGTTCTCGATGTCCTGAAGATCGATAGCGTTCTGACCGTCAGCGCGATCCGAAAGGACGTTCAGGCCCGTATGAGCGATCATGCCGGCATTCTTTGCAATGCGATCGACGTGCGTTCGGCTCTCGATTCGGCTCGGGCGCTGAACAAGTCGATCCGGCAGCAGGGCGTCGCGTACGACGGGGCCTCCGGCGCCTTGCGCGCACTGCAGTGGCAGCAGACGGCGCTCCTCTCCGAAGCCGTCCTCGCGGCGCTCGCGTTCTTTGTCGAGCATGGCGGAGGCAGCCGTGGGGCCCGGGCCCTTTGCGCTCCAGACGGGGATCGCACGCCTATGGCTCGCACAGGTCCTCTTGAGGACTTCCGGTTTGCGTCCGAGCGACCAGAAGGCCGCGCTGAACAGATACGCGTTCGCCTGAACGGTGAGACTTTCACTTGCGCTACTCGGCTCGTGCGTCGTCGCGATCGAGACTACCTGCCGTTCTTCGAGCGCGACTGGCCCGGCTTCCTGATCGGCGCGATCCACAATCCCGTTCATTGAAGAAGAAGGAGACGGCCGTGACCAAAACGCGAAGACGCCCTGATTGACGTCCGGCTGTTCGCCAAGCGAATCGTAGGGGTGTCGGCGCTCACGACCTTTCTGTTCGCCACAGCATTCTTCGGTCTTGGAATTCTGATGCCGCTACACTTCCAGATCGTACGCGGCCAGTCGACCGGTTGCGGATGGTCTCTCCGCCGGCTCCCGCAATTCCAATCGTCTGACATTTTTCAGCGGTCCGGCGCGTATCGCGCGTCCACGTAAACCCAGGCATCAAGACCGGAGGCGAGAACGACGGCGATCCGCTTGTACGCGGCGACCTCATATTCGTCCGCGGCAGCAAGCTCGACATCCGCAATCTCGAACACGGTCCCGTCGATCCGGTCGCTCCTCAGGCCCGTAAATTTGACGATCGGATGCTGAGTCTTGCCGCTTTTGGCGATGACGTCTTCGTCTTCGATCAGCACAAGCGACTGCTCGAAATTCTCCAATTGGTCCGGCCGACCAGCCAGTCTCCTGCCGAAGGTCGCCAATTGCACATCTTCTTGCTGAAGCGTGCCGTATGAAAAAAGAAAGGGCATCAAACCGGCCTCATCGCCTAATCGCGTCGAAACGTCCAGAACCTCCATCTGCCGTCTTCGATCCCGGCAATCGCCTCCTCGTGGGTCAAATTTCCATCGCGACCCGTCGGCATTGATCCCGCCGAGGTGATGAATACGGTCATCCGCGCTCGTTCGACCGGTCTTGTTGACGCAGCGGATACGAACATCGGTCACGGGTCCACGGAACCCCTTCTCCCCCGTAAGGGGAAATGATCGTCCGCTTCTCAGCTCCCGGCCGCCAGCGCGCGGTCGAGCGCCTCTGCGACGTGGATCGCCGCGCGCTTCGTTGCATCGCGAATTTGGTGGCGGCAGGAAAAACCATCGGCGACGATGAGCGTCGCCTCCTCCGCCGCGCGCACGCGGGGAAGCAGGGACAACTCGCCCATCGCGAGGGACATCTCATAGGTTTCCGCCTGATAGCCGAAGGCGCCGGCCATGCCGCAGCAACTGGACTCGATCGTCTGCACCTCCAGCCCGGGAATCAGGCGAAGCGCTTCTTCCGTCGCCGCCATGGCGCCGAAACTCTTCTGATGGCAATGGCCGTGCAACAGCGCCTTCGCCGCTATCGGCGCGAGTTCGATTTTAAAGCGCCCTGCATCTCGCTCGCGCGCGACGAACTCCTCAAACAGCAGTGCGCAGCCTGCGACTTTGTCGGCGCTCTCGCCCAGCCGCATCACGATCGCCTCGTCGCGGAACGTGAGGAGGCAGCTCGGCTCGAGACCCACGATCGGAATGTTTCGCTCCACGAACGGCGCGAGAACGGCGAGGGATCGCGAGGCCTCGAAGCGCGCTTGCTCAACCAATCCGGCCGCGAGGAAAGTGCGGCCGCAACAGATCGGCCCATCGGCGGCTTTCGGGACATAAACCCGATAGCCCGCCGCGACGAGAACCCGCAACGCAGCGTCGATCGTCTCGGGTTCGAATGTCGCGTTGAACGTATCGGCGAACAGCGCGACTTCTGGGCCCGCCTTGGGACCATGGGCTTCGCCATCGGAACGGAAGCAATCCGGTCGCCACGAGGGCAAGCTCCGCCCGGCGGCGAACCCTAGCAGCCGCTCGGACAATTTCGCAAAAAGGGGAACCTGATCGCGCAAATTCATGAGAGCATGCAGGCGAGACGCCAGCCCCGCGTAGCGCGGCAAATAGGCGATCACGCGCTCACGCGCGCCAAGGCGACCGCCGCGGGCGCGCGCCGCAAGAACCTCGATCTTCATGCGCGCCATGTCCACGCCGGTCGGGCATTCACGGCGGCACGCTTTGCAGGAAACGCAGAGCTTCAGCGTTTCGGCCATTTCGTCGGACGCCAGCGCATCGGGGCCGAGCTGACCCGATATCGCCAGACGCAACGTATTCGCGCGGCCTCGCGTCACGTCGCGCTCATCGCGGGTCACGCGATAGGAGGGACACATCGCGCCGCCGGCAAGCTTCCGGCATTCGCCGTTGTTGTTGCACATCTCGACGGCGCCTGAAATTCCGCCGGCGGCGCCGGGAAAGGCGGACCAGTCGAGCGCGGGCTCGAACTCGACGACGCGATAATCCGGATGAAAGCGAAAATTAGTCCGGTCGTCGAAACGCGGCGCCCGGACAATTTTGCCAGGATTGTAGAGCCCTTTCGGGTCGAAGCGGTCTTTCACCTCCTCGAACGCGCGCACCAGCCGCGAGCCGAACATGCTCTCGTGAAATTCGGAGCGTACGATGCCATCGCCGTGCTCGCCCGAATGCGAGCCCTTGTAGGCGCGCACCAGCGCGAAGGCCTCTTCGGCGATCGCGCGCATCGCCTTGACGTCCTTATCCAATTTCAGATTGAGCACCGGCCGGACGTGCAAGCACCCTTCCGAGGCGTGCGCGTACCATGTGCCGCGCGTGCCGTGCTTTTCGAAGACTTCCGTCAGCCGGGCCGTATACTCGGCCAAATGCGGCAGCGGGACCGCGCAATCCTCGACGAACGAGACCGGTTTGCGTGCGTCCTTCATCGACATCATGATGTTCAGGCCCGCCGCGCGCATTTCGGCGATCGACGTCTGCAGCGCCGGATCGAGCACTTCGACCACGCCGCCCCATTTTCTCCCCTGACGGTCCCACCCGAAGCCGAGATCGCCGAGCAGGTGCGTCAGACTGGAGAGCCGCCTGCGGTTCTCGTCGTCGCTCTCGGCGAATTCCACCACGAGCAGCGCCTCGGGATCACCGCGCAGAAACGCGGAGAGTGTCGGCTTGAAGATCGGAATTTGGGCCGCGAGCCCGATCATGGTTTGATCGACGAGTTCGACCGCGATCGGCTTGAGCGCAACGATGTCCTGCGCGGCGTCCATCGCCTCGAAGAACGATCCGAAATGGCAGACCCCGACCGCGCGTCGCCCCAGCAGCGGCGAAAGCTTCAATTCGATCGCCGTCGAGAAGGCGAGCGTCCCTTCGGAGCCGACGAGAAGATGAGCGAGATTGACGTTGCCGGCAGACTGGCTGCCCCGCGGCGTCAGCGCGTCGAGATTGTAGCCGCCGACCCGCCTCTGCACGGTGGGAAACCGAGCCGCGACTTCATCGGCCTCTCGCGCGCCGATCCGTAATATGTCCTGGAATAGCGGCCGCCGCCGGTCGTCGGCAGCAAGGTCGGAGAGGTCGGCCTGAACCTCGCCGAAATGGGCGGGCGAACCGTCGGCGAGAACGGCGTCGATCGAGAGCACGTTGTCCCGCATCGTGCCATAGCGAAGCGATCGGCCGCCGCAGGAGTTGTTGCCCGCCATGCCGCCGATCGTCGCGCGCGACGCCGTCGAGATGTCGACCGGGAACCACAGTCCCTTCGGCCTCAGCCGGCGATTGAGTTCGTCCAGTACGATGCCGGGCTCGACCCGACAGCGCCGCGCTTGCGTATCGAGCGACAGGATCTTGCTAAGCCGTTTCGAACAATCAACGACCAGCGCCGCATTCACCGTCTGCCCGCTCTGCGAGGTTCCTCCTCCTCGCGGCAGAACGGGAACGTTGCGCGACCGTGCGACGCTCAGGGCTCGCGTCGCCTCTTCGATCGAGCCCGGAATGACGACCCCGAGTGGCGTTATCTGATAGGACGAGGCGTCGGTCGCGTAACGGCCCCGCGCGAAGGCGTCGAACAGGACTTCGCCGACGCCTTCCCCGCGCAACGCGCGCTCCAACCCGGCAATCGAACCGGCCATCTGGCTAACCCTTCGCTCGGTATTGAATGTCTCCAATGGGCTGAATAAGTCAAAATGCGATGCTCGGCCGCTCTGCCGCTCTTCGCGGGAGAAGGGGCGAGCGGCGCGCGCCTGATGAGGGTCGTCTCCCGAACAGGCTTCAAAGGAAGCGCAGATGAGCGGCAACGAAGGGCGGCGTGCTGGCCGGCATTTCCTGCAGATTCCCGGGCCGAGCCCGATCCCCGAGCGGATTCTGCGGGCGATGGACATGCCCGTGATCGATCATCGCGGACCGCAGTTTCAGAAATTGGGCCAGCGCGTCCTCGCAAAGATCAAGGGCGTCTTCAAGACCGACAGCCATGTCTTCATCTACCCGACGTCGGGGACGGGCGCCTGGGAGGCCGCGCTCGCCAATCTATTTTCACCGGGCGACTTCGTTCTCATGTACGAGACGGGACATTTCGCCACCCTGTGGAAGAATATGGCGGCAAGACTGCGCTTGCGGCCCGAATTCATCGGCTCCGATTGGCGCGGTGGCGTCGACCCGCAGCGTATCGAGAGCCGGCTGCGCGAGGATGCGGGCCATTCGATCAAAGCGGTCTGCGTCGTGCACAACGAGACTTCAACAGGGGCGACTTCGAGGATCGACGAAGTCCGCAAGGCGATCGACGCAGCGGGCCATCCCGCTTTGCTCCTGGTCGACACTGTTTCTGGGCTCGCCTGCGCGGACTACCGTCACGATGAATGGGGCGTCGACGTCAGCGTTTCCGGCTCGCAGAAGGGACTGATGCTGCCGCCCGGCCTCGGCTTCAACGCCGTCAGCGAAAAAGCGCTTGCGTTTGCGCGCAAGGCCGAGACGGCCAAGCAGTTCTGGGCGTGGGAGGAGATGATTGCCCCCAACGCCCACGGCTTCTTCCCCTCGACCCCCGCGACGAACCTGCTCTACGGCCTCGATGTCGCCATCGACATGCTCAACGAGGAAGGCCTTGAGCACGTTTTCGCGCGACACCAACGTTATGGCGAGGCGACCAGGCGCGCCGTGGCGGCATGGGGCCTGGAGACCATCTGCCTCGATCCGCGCTTGCATTCCCCGGTATTGACCGGGGTGATGTTGCCGAAGGGATGCGACGCCGACCGTTTCCGCACGATTGCGCTCGACCGCTTCGACATATCGCTCGGCGCGGGTCTCGGCCGGCTCGCCGGCAAGGCGTTCCGGATCGGACACCTGGGCGACACCAACGAATTGACGCTGCTCGGCGCGCTCGCCGGGGTGGAAATGAGTCTACGCCTCGCTGGCGTCATTTGTGAGGCCAGCGGAGTGCTCGCGGCGATGACCTACGTGCGGGAGACTTCGTCGCCGGAGACGGCGTCCCCCGCCCCCCGCCTCCGTCCGAACAGCCGCCCAATATCCGAAAGGTTCAGCTCGACATAGGGCATTGTCAGAGCAATTTTTCGCGCCGGCTCTCGCCGTGGTGGGTCGGGGCGCGAGCAACGCGCTCCGATATTTAGCCTGGCGACATCTCCGGGGCTTGCGCGCCGAAGTGCAAAAGAGAAGTCCCGTTTCAGCCGCCGACCTGCGCGATGACACTCATCTTCCCATCTCGCACGCCGACGATCTGCATTGGGGTATGGGGATGATTGTGGTCGTCCATCGCATAGGTTCCGCCGAGCAGCGACGGCATCTTGGTGGTTTTGAGCGCGCGCTCGATGTCTTCGGGCTTGTCCGAATTCGCCCGACGGATGGCGTCGACAACGAGATTGGTCGCTTCGTAGGCGAAGAATGAGCGCTGGGTCGGCATGACCCCGTATTTGGCGCGGTAAGCCTGAACGAAGTCCTGCACCCCGTTGTTTTCCATCACGGGGTTGAACACCGTGATGCTGGTGGCGCCGTCCAGGCCGCCGGAAGTGAGAAATTGCGGCGACACCGCCGCTGTCGCCGCGGCATAATCGATGCGTCCGGTGATCGGAACGCTCCAACCGGACTGCTCATAGGCGCGAAAAAAGGACGCGGTTGAAGTGCTCAACAACGTCACGACGCGGTCCGGCGCGAGCGCCTTGAGCCGCGCGAGCAACGGGGCAAGGTCCTTGGTATCCTTGGCGATCGTCTCGTTGCCGACAACTTTGATGTCATCCGCGCTCGCGGCCTTCTCCATGCTGACCGCGTTGACGTGGTTGAACGGATTGTCGTCGCTGACGATCGCCACACTGTGGACGCCCTGAGCCTTTAGCCAGCCCATGAGGGCGATGGCGATGTCGCGGTCGGACGGGATCGTCTTGAAGGCATAGTCGTTGCCGCCGACGCCGGAAGCGTCAACGAAGTCCTGACCCGCTGAAATGTCGATGACGAGAGGCACCTTCGCCTCCGCCACGATCGGCATGATCGCGTGCGTGACCGGGGTCGCCAGCGCGCCCAGTAGCACCGGGACATGCTGCTCCTCAATGAGTCTTTTCGTGGCCGCGATCCCGATTTGAGGATCCGCAGCGTTGTCGCCGTAAAATGCCTCCACCGGCCTTCCCAGCGCTCCGCCGGCCTCATTGATACGCTGAAGCGCGAGCTCCACGCCATATTGTTCGCTCTGTCCGCGGTCGGCGTACTGTCCGCTGAGTATTGTGGTGACGCCGATGCGAACCGGCTCCGCCGCGAGGACTGGACTGAAGCCCAACAGACATCCGGTCAAAAGAACGGTCCTGAAAGCCATCGCTTCGTTCCTGTGAATGGAGGCCTGAGCTGGCCGCCGGCCGGATCTCGATAAGCTGTCTCATTCCGCCTCGGCAGGCAATCGTCGCCTGCGACCGTAACGCGATCGTGACCACTCAAGGGATCATGCTGCAGGCGGCCGTAAGAAGACCGACCGCGCTTCGGTCACCTGG
>PLUH01000144.1:199-11881 GCA_003164825.1 Hyphomicrobiales bacterium | reverse complement strand
GCCGCTGAGGAACGAAGCGGCCTCGCGCGCGCGAGCTTCGTCAACGTCGCTGACTGCGACCACCTTCGCGCCGGGGACTGTGGTCATGAGCCGGCGAATGTGCTCCTGGCCGATCATTCCGACGCCGATGACGCCGACGTTCACCGTCATGGCTCTCTTTCGCCCCCACTTTACGATAGCCGATCAATATCCGACCGCCAGCGTTCCCCGCTGGCGCAAATCCGACGCCCCGGTGAGCTCGCCGTCCGGCGCGCGCACGATTGTGTTGGCCGAGCCCATCGACGGGCTCAAGACGACCTTGTGGCCCATCGCCTCGAGCAGGCGGATGGTGTCCGGCGATATGCCGCGCTCGATCCTGAGCTCGTCGGGGAATAGCTGGTCATGGGCGCGCGGCGCATTTTGCGCCTCGGCCACGTTGAGCCCATAGTCGATCACGTTGACGATGACCTGCAGCACGACCGTGATGATGCGCGATCCGCCCGGGCTGCCGGTCGCCATCATCAGCTTGCCGTCCTTGAACACCAGCGTCGGGCTCATCGACGACAGCGGGCGCTTCATCGGTCCCGGCGCGTTGGCGTCGCCGCCGAGGAGCCCGTAGACGTTGGCGGCGCCGGGCTTGGCGGCGAAGTCGTCGAGCTCGTTGTTGAGCAGTACGCCCGTGCCGTCGGCGACGAGTCCGCTGCCGTAAGGAAGGTTGAGCGTATAGGTGTTGGCGACCGCATCGCCGTCGCTGTCGACGATCGAGAAATGGGTCGTCTGGTCGCTCTCGTAGCGCTGCGGCTCGCCTGGGCGGATGTCGGTCGCGGGACGGGCGCGGTCGGGCGAGATGAGCGCGCGCAAATGCTCGGCGTAAGCCTTGGAGGTCAATCCTGCGAGGGGGATCTTGACGAAGTCGGGATCGCCGAGCCAGGCGGCGCGATCGGCATAGGCGAGCTTTTCCGCCTCCGCCATCTCATGCAGCGAGGCGGCGGAATTGAGGCCCTGCTCGGCTATGGGGAAGCCTTCGAGGATGTTGAGGATTTCGATGATGTGCGCGCCGCCGGACGAGGGCGGTGGCATCGAAACGACGGTATAGCCGCGATAGGTCCCGCTGACCGGCTGGCGCTCGACGGCGCGATAGCCGGCAAGGTCCGCCATCGTCATCCGCCCGCCCGCCGCCTGCACCGTATCGACGATCTTCTGCGCCACCGGCCCGCCGTAGAAGCCGGCCGCGCCGCCGGCGGCGATGGCCTCGAGCGTCGCCGCGAGGTCGTCGAGCGCGATGTGATCGCCGGCCTGCTTCACGCTTCCGTCGGCCCTGAGATAGATGCGCGCCGACGAAGGATGGCTCGCGAGCGGCCGGGCGGCA
The DNA here is from genome assembly GCA_003164825.1 of Hyphomicrobiales bacterium. GTDB lineage: Bacteria > Pseudomonadota > Alphaproteobacteria > Rhizobiales > Beijerinckiaceae > Roseiarcus. The sequence goes on along the minus strand of PLUH01000144.1, from coordinate 10,533 downwards.
AGGGGCAGCGAATCGGCGACGTCGTCGTCGACGGTGAGGCCCTGATGCGCAAGCGCTATCGCCGGGGCGACGAGGTCGGCGAACGAGAACTTGCCCGAACCGTATTTGCGCCATGCGAGCTCGAGGCCGGCGACCGTGCCCGGCACGCCGATCGCAAGGCCCGAATAGCGCGACTTGAACGGATCGGCCTCGCCATTGGCGTCGAGGAACACCTCCTTGGTCGTCGCCGCCGGCGCGGCCTCGCGGTAGTCGATCGCAATCGTTTGATTGCGATCGGCGCGATGGATCAGCATGAAGCCGCCGCCGCCGATATTGCCGGCGCGCGGCAGGGTGACGGCGAGCGCAAAACCGACCGCGACCGCCGCATCGACGGCGTTGCCGCCGCGCTTCAGCACGTCGAGCCCGACCCGCGACGCCTCGGCCTCCTGGGTCACCACCATGCCATGTGTGGCTATTACCGGACGCGCGGTGGCGAACGGGGAGATGATCGGCGCCGGATCGGCGAAAACGGTGAGGGTGAAACAGAGGAAGGCAAGGGCGGCGACTGGAAGCGGTCTCAAAGCGTGGTCCCTGGGATGCGACAGACGCCATCATAGGAAGGCAGACCGCCCGGCGTCGATTCTGTCATTCTCGGCGGACCGCAGGTCCGACCTGGAATGACAAGGAGGCTACCCGATCGCCATGATCGCGCCGCGAGCTAAGCGGGGGGCGAGCTTCAGCATGTCGGCGGCGGAAATTGCGACGCAGCCGGCGGTGGGAGTAAGGCCCAGCCGCGCGATGTGGAAGAAGATCGCACTGCCGCGCCCGTTTGAGCGCCGGGAGAAATTCTGGTCGAGGACGAAGGTCAGATCATAAAGATGATCGTCGCGCCACATCCGGTCCGTGCAATCGGCGGCGGGCAGCCGAACCGGGCGATTGTAGCGCGGACTCGACGGGTCCTCGCACCAGCCCTGGTCGCGGCGCATCAGCTTGAGCGGCGCGCCGGCGCTCCTCAGCTGCACGCGATCGGGTCGGCAATAGCCCCACAGAAGCCTGAACCGCCCTGCCGGAGTGCCCTTGTCGCCCTCGCGCTTGATGCGGACGATTCCGGCTGGGCCAAGCGCGCAAGGAACGCGGAACGGCCCTGCCGTCAGCCAGCCGCGCGCCCGGTTTCCGGCGAGCGGGCGGACGCGGAGAAGAGACAGGCGCGAGGACATGGTCATCCCGATCTGCGGGTAGGATGCTGATCATGCGAGGCCGCCCCTCCCGACTCAAGATCTTGCGTCGGGCCCATTCACGCTAATTTGTTCGCCGCTCGCGCCGATTTGAGCGCGCCCCGGCGACAATCTGCCTCACTTCGCGCGCTCCTATCGACGCAGTGTCGCGCTGCAGCATGCGCGATCGGAGGCGGTGCGGACCATGGTCAGTCTTGCCATCAACGGGCGGAAGTTCGCGATCGACGTCGAGCCGGACATGCCCCTCCTTTGGGCGCTGCGCGACGAACTCGGCATGGTCGGGACAAAATTCGGCTGCGGCGCGGGATTGTGCGGCGCCTGCACCGTCGTCATCGACGGCGAGGCGACGCGGTCGTGCATCACCCCGGTAAGCGTCGCCGCCGGCAGGACGATCCTGACCATCGAGGGCCTCGGCGAGAAAGAGCTGCACGCGGTGCAGAAGGCGTGGATCGAGGCCGACGCGCCGCAATGCGGCTATTGCCAGTCGGGGCAGATCATGGCCGCGGTTGCGCTCCTCTCGCACAATCCCCACCCGAGCGACGCCGACATCGACGACGGGATGACCAATATCTGCCGCTGCGGGACCTACCCGCGCATCCGCGCCGCGGTTCATCGCGCCGCCGAATTGATCAAGATCTGAGGGGAGAGCCACAATGACCATCATGCTCTCCCGCCGCTCGTTGATCCAGGCCGGCCTCTCCGCCGCCGGCGGGCTGATGATCGCGGCGTTGTCGCCCGAGTTCGCGGGCGCCACCACCATCGCCGGCGAACCGTGGAGCCCCGAGACCGGCAAGTCGCCCCACGAGGTCAACGCCTTCGTGGTCATCGACCCGGACAACTCCGTCACGCTCAGGGTCGCCAAGTCCGACATGGGCCAGGGCGTCCTGACTTCGATGGCGATGATCGTCGCCGAGGAGCTGGAATGCGACTTCGCCAAAGTGAAGGTCGAGTATGCTTCCGCCAATCGCAACCTCGCCGACAACAACGTCTACCGGTCGATGGGGACGGGAGGCTCCTCTTCGGTGCGCCGTTCGCGGGTGTTCCTGCAGCAGGCGGGGGCCTCGGCCCGGGCGCGACTCATCGCCGCCGCGGCGGCGAAATGGGGCGTCGACCCCGCAGCCTGCGTCGCCGACGGCGGCTTCGTTCGGCATCAGGTCTCCGCGCGTTCGGCGACCTTCGGCGAGCTCGCGGCCGACGCCGCCAAAGTCGCGCTCGCCGCCGAGCCGGCGATCAAGACGCCCGATCAGTTCAAGCTCATCGGCGAGGGCTTGAGGCGCATCGATACGCCGCTCAAAGTGACCGGCGCGGCGCGCTTCGGCATCGATACCCGTCTGCCGGGCATCGCCTACGCCGCGGCCGCCAATTGTCCGGTGTTCGGGGGCAAGCTCAAATCCTATGATTTCTCCGCCATCTCCGGGCGGCGCGGGATCATCGCCGCCGTTCCGGTGACCAACGGCGTCGCGGTGGTCGCCGACAATTTCTGGCGCGCCAAGGAAGCGCTGAACGCGATGCCGATCGAATGGGACTTCGGCCCGGCCGCTTCGACCGACAGCGCCGGGTTCGCCGCCGAATATCGCGCCGCGCTCGATCGCCCGCTCGCTGACGGCGGCGGCCATGGCGACATCGCCCCGGCCTTCGCCAACCCGGCGAAAGTGGTCGAAGCCGTCTACGAGGTTCCCTATCTCGCGCATGCGCCGATGGAGCCGCTCAACGCGACCGCGCATTGGCGCCCCGACCGCATTGACGTCTGGATGGGCACCCAAGCGCCCGAGTCGGCGCTGGCGTTTGCGGCCAAGGCGGGCGGGGTCGACCCGAGCGCGGTCTACGTCCACAATTGTTTCCTCGGCGGCGGGTTCGGCCGGCGCGCGATCAATGACGAGCTGATCCAGGCGGTCCAGGTCTCCAAGGCCCTCAAGCGGCCGATCAAAGTCATCTGGACGCGCGAGCAGGATATCCGCTCGGATCGTTACCGGCCGCAGGCGGCGCTGAAGATGCGCGCCGCCCTGCGCGAAGACGGCTCCCCGGACGGATTCGACTTCCGCACCGCGGTCGGCTCGATCACCCGCTCGCTCGGCTGGGGCNNCATGTGCCGGTCATGTTCTGGCGCTCGGTCGGCTCGTCGCAGAACGCCTTCGCGGTCGAAAGCTTCATCGACGAGTGCGCCCATGCGGCCAAGCGCGATCCGCTCGAATACCGGCGCGGGCTGCTCGATGGCCACCCCGATTTCCTCGCCGTCCTCGACGCGCTCGCCGACAAGGGCGACTGGGGCAAGCCGTTGCGCAAGGGCGTCGGGCGCGGGGTCGCCATCCACGAGGCCTTCGGCACCATCGTCGGCGAGATCGCCGAGGTCGCCGTCAACGACCGCGGCGAGGTCAAGGTCGAGCGGGTCGTCGCTTGCGTCGACTGCGGCCACCTCGTCAATCCGCTCACCGCCGCGATGCAGATCGAAAGCGCGGTGCTTTACGGGCTGACGGCGGCGCTCTTTGGCGAGATCACGATCAAAGAGGGCCGCGTCGAACAGGGCAACTTCGACTCCTATCCGATCGCCCGCATGGCCGACGCGCCGGTGATCGAAACCCATTTCGTCCTCTCCGGCGGCGACAAATGGGGCGGCCTCGGCGAACCCGGCACGCCCCCGATCGCGCCCGCAATCGCCAACGCCATCTTCGCCGTCACGGGAAAACGCATCCGCTCGCTGCCGCTGAAGAACGCAGCGCTCGGGGTGTAGGCGAACGCTGCGGCGCGACTGTCCTTCCCGGCACACTGAATGCCTGGCGCGGAAAGCAGAAACGCCAAGCCGGTTGGCGCAACCGCCGCAGAGACTGATCAACCGGATTTCGCGTGATCGACGCTGAGAGTGATGTTACTTACCACGGAATTCTGATTTTCTGCACCCAATTGTTTGGACAATTATTGTTGGCCTTGGGATAAATGCGTCAAAGGTTCTGTCCGATCGGGCATCGACCGAAAAGCAGAACACTCCAGGCGGGGGCCAAATCTCGGCGCCAACTTTAGTCGCTATGACACATGTTTTTCAGTAGACTACGGCTTCCCTCTGGTCTTGAATGACTCACTCGGGCGGGGTGACGGGAAGCGAGAGTTGAAGAGGTGAGTGTGACCTCGCCCAAAATTCCGGCGCTCAAATTCATCCGAGAGGTAGCTCGGTGGACTTGGGCCTTTTGCCCTGACCCGCGTGGCGCAAGCCGACGCGGGCGCGAGGCGCGAGGCCTGCCTGGCGTCGGGCGTTTGTCGGGCGGAAGACATCCGGCGGGGCGACTCGCGCTGATCGCGCTTGCGCTGGGGTTATCCGGTCTCGCCGCGGCGCATGAGTTGCGGACGCCGACAGAATCCGTCATGGCGAATCCGGCGCCTTCTTCCGCGGACGGCCCTACGTTCGCGTCGTCGAGCGAAGGCGGGTCCGTCAAACTGTGGAATGTGGCCGACGCCATCAGCGCGGCCGGCGCGAGTTCCTTCTTGCCATCAGCCGCGCCGCCCGCCCCCGGCCGCCTGGTCGCACTCGTCATCGCCAACGGCGCCTATCCCGACGCCCCGCTTCAGAACCCCGTCGTCGACGCCGGACTCGTCGGCGAGAGTCTCAAACGCATCGGCTTTGCGGTCACCGTGAAGACCAACGTCGACCTCGACGGCTTCGAACAGGCGTTGTCCGATTTTGCCGCGGCGAGCAAGGGCGCCGACGTCGCGCTCTTCTATTTCGCCGGTCACGGCTTCTCCGTCGCCGCGGACGGGATCCAGCAGAATCTCCTGATGACGACGTCCTCCAATTTTCAGGCGAAGTCGGAGATCGCCTTGAGGCAGGGCGGCGAGCCGCTCGACCACGTCGAGGAGACGGTCATTGGCCGCGCGCGCGCGACGCTGATCTTCATCGACGCCTGCCGCAATGTTCCGGTGCTTGCCCACCGCGGCATCGGCTCGCGCGGCTTCGCGCCGATCGACCCGTCGTCAGCCGAGGGGGCTTACGTCGTTTTGTCGACACGTCAGGGCAAGACGGCCGAGGACGGCGAGGCGGGCCAAGGCAGTCCGTTCGCCCGCGCGGTCGCCGCAACACTGCCGACGGCTGGGTTGCGGATCGAAGACGCAGCAGCACGCATCCGCAAAAAGGTGCGGGAGGAAACCTCAGACGCGCAGGATCCCGACGTCGTTCGCAGCGATCTGCCGGAAGGGGGCGTGGTGCTGATGGGGGGAGGATCGCCGCCGCCGGCGGTCGCCTCGCTTGAGGCGCCGCCCCCAGCGGACTCGCCTTCCGCCGTTCCGCAGACGCCCGCGCCTGTCCCAGCAGCCGAACCGCCCGCCGCGGCGGTTTCTGTCGGCCCGCCGCCGAAGATCGCAGCGAATGACGCCGGCGGCGAACTCTTCAAGGAATGCGACGAATGTCCGGAGATGGTCGTCGTGCCCGCTGGCAAGTCGATGCTCGGCTCGCCTCCCGGCGAAAGCGGGCGCCAGACTTTCGAATCCGCGCCGCATCTGGTCGAGATCGCCAAGCCCTTCGCCGTGGGCCGGTACGCGGTGACTTTCGCCCAATGGGACGCGTGCTACGCCGAGGGCGCCTGCGGACATCGCCGGCTCGGCGACCTCGACTTCGGCCGCGGCAAGCGTCCGGCGATCTTCGCGACCTGGGCCGAAGCGCAGCTTTACGTGCAATGGCTCAAGCGTCAGACCGGTCAGCCCTATCGCTTGCTTAGCGAAGCGGAATGGGAGTATGCCGCGCGCGGTTGCAGGAACCTCAAATGCGCCTATGCGCCGTTCTGGTTCGGGGCGATCAAGCCCGAGCTCGCCGTCTATGATTCACGGCGCTCCTACGACGGCAGCCCGAAGGCCGATCCTCGGCTGAAGACCGAGCCTGTCGACAGCGGACCGGCGAATCCGTTCGGGCTCTACAATATGCTCGGCAACGTGCGGCAATGGACCCAGGACTGCTGGAACCCGGCTCCGTCCGCCGTCGCCTCGAATGGCGCGCCCGTTCTTTCCGGCGATTGCTCGGCGCGCGCGACGCGCGGCGGCTCATGGGCCGACGAACCGTCAAAGCTGCGCGCGGCCTCGCGCGATTATGAGAGCGTCGATGAGGGATCAGAGAGGATCGGGTTCCGCGTCGCGAGGGACCTGGGCCCCTGAACGAAACCTGAAGACACGAAGCGAGACATAAAGAGTGACGAGGCGCCGCATGGAGAAACGAGCATTGGTTGACAAGGGATTCGCGCGGGCGGTCGTGTTCGCGGTTGCGCTTGCCGCGCTGGGTTGCCTCGGCGTCGATTCTGCGAGCGCGCAAACGCGGCGCGCTTTTCTGGTCGGCGAACAGCGCTACTCCGACCAGGATATCCCGAGCCTGACGCGATCCGACAATGACGCGAGCGATCTCGCATCCGACCTCGAGCAGGTGGGCTTCGACAAGAAGAACATCACGCTGGCGAACGAATTGCGCGGCAAGAGCGATTTCGACAAGCGATTCCAGGCGTTCCTCGCCACCGTGAAGGAAGGCGACGTCGTCCTTTTCTTCTATTCCGGCCACGGCCTTGGGGTCGAAGCGAATAACACCGACTATCTTTTGCTCGGCGACATCAAAAGCCTGCGGACCTATACGCGCGATCAGGTGATCGAGGCAGACAAGCGCCGGGACGACATTATCTCGCTCAAGATGGCGTCGTTCGAAGGGGCTTACGAGACCGACGAAATCGCCAAGAACGGCGTTTCCGTCAACGATGTGATGAACGCGATCGCGGACAAGAAGCCCAAGGTCGCCATCCTCCTTCTCGACGCTTGCCGTTCGATCATCCGAGCGACAACGGACGAGCGGGAAATCAAACGCGGCCTCACTTCCGGCAGCCGTCTGCTGCAGCCGAAGGATGTGCCGGCGGGCTCGATCGTTGTCTTCTCGGCTTCCTTCGGCGAAACGGCGATCGAGAGCTTCGGGTTCGGAGATCATCGACGCAATTCCCTCTTCACCGAAGTCGTCCGGTCGGAACTGCAACGGCCGGGGCAAACCTTGATCGAACTCGGCCAGCGGATCACCCGCATGGTCCAGGCGTTCGCTCTCAAGGGCGGGCGGCAGCAGGAGCCGGAATATTTCGAGAATCTCGGCATCAGCGACAATTTCGCGCTCGTCGATGGGGTCGGGGCCGAACGCTTCCAGCTGACACAGCAGGAATGCGCAGGCGCCGAGGTGGATTGGGCGGAGATCAGCCAGCAACCCGAGCGTGAGGCCCTGGAGAGGCATCGCCGACGGTTCCACGACTGTGCGACCGCCGAACTCGCGCGCCGCGCGCTCGTCAGCCTGATCGGCTCTTCCGAGGTCGTGGCCCCGATCGTGTCCGCCACCTCCAAGGTGGTCGACGAATGCGACCAGCAGGCGGCTTCGGAGAGCGACCCTTCCCGCCCGCCCGAGGTCCCCGGGGTCGCGCTCGATCAGATAGATTTCGACAAGGCGATCGCCGCCTGCAAGACATCGATTGAGCACAGTCCGCGCATTGTCAGATATCTCTTTAATATGGGCCGCGCGAAATTCGCCGCGGCCAACGCGCTGCGGCTGGACGATCCCGCCCGCAAGCCCCTCATTATCGACGCGCGCGCCGCCTACAACGACGCCGCCAACCGGGGCTACGTGGCCGCGCTCTTCAGTCTGGCGACGCTCTCCGCCTACACCGATGCCAGCGACGAGGAGGAGGCTCGCGACAACAACCTCCTGTTGAAGGCGGCCAACCAGGAGTTTGCGCCGGCAATGTACGAATTGGGCCGGCGCTACAGCAAAGGCTCATTTGGCCTGCAGCGCGATCTCACCGAGGCATATCGCTGGATGGCCAAGGCTGCGGAGGCCGGGTCGATCCCCGCGAAGGTGGAGACGGCCGACGCGCTTTTCTGGGGGTACGGCGTCGCGCCGAATCCGCGCCGCGCGGTCGAAATGGCGGAACAGGCGGCCTACTCTGGGTCCGACGCTGCGAAATTCAATCTCGGTTGGTATTATTATCAAGGTTACAAGATAAACGGCGCCGGCGACCAGGCAGCTCCCAGCTCCGTACTGCCCGACGACACCCAAGCCCTGCTCTGGTGGGGGCGCGCGGCGTCCGACAACAACCCGGCCGCGCAGTACACCATGGCGCAAATGATGGAGCATGGGTATGGCCTGCCCGCTCCTCAGCCAGAGATCGCGGAGCGCTACTATCGGTTGGCGGCAAGCGGCGGCAACGAGAACGCCGAGATCGAACTGGCCCGGCGGCTCCTGGCCGGCCGGGTGCTGGTCAAGCCGGAAAACGGGTCGAACGAAGCAATCGACCTGCTCACGCGCGCGCTGAGCCACGGTTCGGCCCGGGCGGCGAACATGCTCGCAGAGATCTACCGCAATGGCGAGCTCGATCAGGCCAAAGACCCGCTGATGGCTATGAAATATGCCTTTCTCGCGATGAAGCTTTCCGTTCAGGCTGATCCAACCGGGCCCGACGGCAATCCGTTCTACGAGATCGATGCAGGCATTCTGCTGGCGGAAATGGCCGTGAACGGCCAAGCCGTCGACGTCAACGATCGCGCCTTGCTGACCCCCGACGAAGTCGACCGCCTGCAGCGCTATTACGGGACCGTCGATCCGGAGACGCGCAAGGTGAAGACGCGCCCGCTCAACGTCCCGCTCGACTGCGGCGGCTACACCTCCGACAAAGTGGTATGGGTGTGGGACTGGGGCCGCGCTGAAGCGCCGAGCGAGCCCCAGTTCCGCAGCTTGGAGCGCGAAACCCGTTGCTACAACAACGATGTTCTGCGTCGAACCCTATCCGCCACGTTCCAAGCCGCGCGCAAGGACAAAGTCCCTTTCGCCGACTTGATCACTCAGCAAATTCTCGCGGCGCAGACAGAAGCAAACGCGCAGCAGACCCGTCAGCCCCGCCGTTGAAATCGTCGGAAAGCGGCTCTATAGTGTGAATTGAACTGAACCGTATCATCGGGAGAGTCCCATGAGCGTCAAGTCGGTCAAGCGCCCAGCGACTTCTGGCATACTTCTGGCGGCGAGCGCGGCTGTTGCGCTCGCGACTTTCGACCAATCTCCGGCATATGCAAACGACGCTTTTCTGCGAGGGTTTGTCGGAGGCATGGTGGGTGGCATGGTTGGCAACATGCTCATGCAACAACGCTTTCATGGCGGGGGCGGCGGCTATGGCCATCGCCCGGCGCCCGCCCGTCCTTACTCGGGCGGCGCCGCGTCCAGTCATTCGCGCCCGGCGGGCAACGGAGCACCGCCTTCGCCGGAGGAGTCGTCCCGCGCGCTGGCCTCCCTCGCGCCGCCGACCACTCAGGAAGAGCAGGTGATCCTCAAATCCGTGACGCCCGGCCAATCGCTCGGCGCCGTTGGCGCGACGGATGATCTCGATCAGATCGGCAAGGATTACAACGCCGACGCCTATCGCGACTACACCAGCCGGGTCGACGAGGTGATCAGCCGCATCCAGGAAGCCCAGAGCGCCCAGCACTCGACCAAAGAGGGGGACGTCACCGAGCATGCGATTCTCGAAGCGCTGAATACTTCCATCCACGACGCCAAACTCTTCAGGTTCGAGACGTTTCTGGGCGAGAATTGGTCACCCGAGCGTCTGCGCGTGATGATCCTCGATCAGGGGTNNTTCGACGGCACCAACCGCGGCGCCGTGACGATGAACGACCTCAATTCGATCATCAGCAAATCGGCGCTTAACGTCTATTCGCGGCTGTTCGAGACCTCGGAGTTGTTGGCGGCAAATCGCAGTTCCACCTTATTCCTGCAGCGTCTCTATCAGACCCACGGGGATCTCGTGAACGGCGATGTCCGTGAGAGCGCGGAGCAATTGTTGACGGAGGCCTCCGCTGCCGGCGTAGCACCGCTAGATCCTTCNNCGATGACCTCGACCGAGTCCGGCCTGGCGCCGTCAGCAGAGATGAACAAGCATGTGCTCGACGTCACCAACCAGCAATGCGCCAAGTGGGCCTCTGCGCAATTGATCGACGCCGACGGCAAGGTCAAGCCGCAGGAGCCGATGCCGCTGCGCGTCATTTGGAGCGCCAAGGGTCCGAATGACGACGACCCCTCGATGTACGGACGCGCGACGGACCTCTAGGCCGATCCCTCTTCCCGTCGTCGCCTCCTGGAGC
>PLUH01000144.1:0-132 GCA_003164825.1 Hyphomicrobiales bacterium | reverse complement strand
CTCAGGGCGCTGGATTTCGCACCGCTTCGTACGCTCGTCACCACGGAGGACCATCTCTACGACGCGATCCATTCGCCCGATGTCCATCTCCTCAAGAATGCGCATCGGGTCGTTTTCATCGATATCGACGAC
>PLUH01000194.1:773-3822 GCA_003164825.1 Hyphomicrobiales bacterium | reverse complement strand
GCCCGCGACAGTTCTCAGCCTCTCAGGCTATCCTGGGGTCGCCAGGCGGCGCCCAGCCCGAGCCACTTGGTCACGAGGCGAGGCAGCGTCCCATCCTCGAGGAGCGACCGCTGCGACTCATTTATCGCGCCCCTGAGCGCGTGGTCGCCGCACCGCACGCACATTCCCAGAACCTCGCGGGTGATGCCGGTCTCGACCACTTTAAGCCTTGGCCGATCGCGGACGAGCCAAGCGGTCACCGGCGCGAGTTTCATGAACGCGTCGCAACCACCGGTCGTGAGATCGGCAAGCGCCCGCTCGATCTCGCCATACGCGTAGACTTTCACCCGGGCCGCTTTTCCCTCGGCGACCAGTCGGTCGGCGACCGGCTGACTGGTGTTGCCTTGCTGTACGCCGATCGTGAGCCCGCCAAGATTGGCGATCGAGCGCACATCGGGATGGCGCCCAGCGTCCACGACCAGAGATTGTCCCGAGACGACATAGGGATCGCAGAAATCGGCGAGCCTTCGCCGCTCCGGCGTGATGGTGGTTCCCGAAGCGACGCAGTCATAAGAGCCCGATTCGAGCCCAGCGAAGATGCCGTTGAAGTCCGATCCGTCATAGCGCACGAGGCGCCAGGTCCGTCCAAGCCGCGCGGCGATAAGCTGGGTGAGTTCGATGTCGAACCCCACCGGCTTGCCGCCTAGCATCAGCTCAAACGGCGGGTCGGGCATGGCGGCGCCGACCGCGAGCTCTGATCGCTGCATTATGACGGTCTAGCACCTCCGAAAGCCAGCGGGGGGCGCCGGCGCGAACAGGTGGGGCGCGCCGGGCTTGAGCACGATGGCGCCGGCCTCCGTCGTCAGGAAGCCGAACAGTTCATCCTCGCCCTCGATCGGGCGCGCTCTTCGGGCCGCGCAGGCCGCCCAGGGCTCGCGGATCATCCGCGGCCTAGGCGGGCGCACCGTATGTTCTCCCTGCAGCGTCTGTCCGCGTCGAGCACGCGATTGTGAGAGGTGCGCGGGACTTGGCGCGCTCGCGTTCGTTTCGAACCCTGCTATGCTTTGCGCGATGCAGAGGGCCGGATCATGGATCACGCCAAATTGCCTCCCAGTATCGCAAATCCGCGCAGACATGCCTATTGAGGGCGAAGCGGGGCAAGAATTCTATTGATTGGACGAAGCTTGCAAGGGAGTGGGAGACCTTAGCCCGGATGTACGATGATATGTCCCCGATTTCGAATTATGCGCCCAGTTCGGAGGCGCACCGCAGGCTTGGCGCTGGCGTCGCCGCGGAGGGAAGCCAGACGAAGCGGGCGTGATCCCAGAGCTCAAAGCCATCGAACGGGCCCTTGCGCTTTGAAGACAGCGTGTGAGCCCTCGTGATCGCGTCTTCGTCCGACAACCCGAGTGGCAGCATCTGGACGGCGGCAATGCATCCATCGCGTAGGAAATAGCACCACTGCATAAACCGCTATCGGCCCAAGGCGCAGCGGCGGCAATCATCGGAAACCACTCACGCGACTGCTCAGTGGTGCCACGTCTGATCTAAGCCGCGGCCGCCGCGTGCCGGCTTCGGCCTGTTTAGGTCCGGTGGACGCTCAAATCTCTCTCGCGCGCGGTTTTAATTAAATCCGCGAGCTGTCGCCTCAGCGCTCGACCTTGTATCTGATCTGGGGAATATCCTTCTCTCCTAAGCGCGCTAACGATTTCCTCGAGTTGGGAAACTTGCCCGGACCTCGCCAATTGAAACGCGCGTTCCAGGCTGGTCACGTTTTCACGGCCGCAAGATCGGCGACATTGCCGACGAGATGAAAGCAGAGATGATGTCGAAGGGATTCGTAGCGAAGGAGCGATCGAACGGCGCTGACGTTGCAGGCGCAAGCACTTTCAACGACACGGCGCATATATCGCCCGTGCGCTCGTTCTGTTGAATTTCAAAAATGATCCGCTGACCGATTTTTAGGTCGCTCATACCCGCGCCTTCGACGGCGGACCTATCAACAAAAATATTGGGACTGCCATCATCAGGATGTATGTATCCGCGTCCCTTTTCTGGGTTGAACCATCTGACTGTTCCGATCTTCATGGTCCGTCCTCGTCGAGGGTCGGTGGTCAATCCGCAATACGCGCAGATGTAAACCCGGCGGGCCTTCTTTTGTTCCAGGTGTTTCGTCGAGGCGGCCGGCCGCAAACAACGACTTCACATCTAAAAACGGAACAATTCAGCGATCCGCACCTAGAGCAACCGCGTGGCTAGCCGGGGATTGGTGCACGCGCGAGCGTAGGGCGCATTCGCTCAGCTCATCTTCCCGATCAGCAGCCCTATCAGGCCCGCAACGGCAACGGCGCCCCATGGGTTCCTCTTAATCCGCGCCTCGACATCGCCTTCCACGGCGGCGAACTTGTCCTGCGCGACCGCGGCCGACTGCGACAAGCTGTCCCCGGCAGCGCCCACTACGCCGGCCACCTGGTCGCGCGAAGAGGCGACCTGTTTCTGAGCGAGATCGGAAACCGTTTGGGTCAGCCTTGCGATGTCGTCGCGCAGCCCGGACAGATCGGGAATTGAACCGGAATCGGCCATTTCTTTCGCCGCATCCTTTGCGCTACCCCAAGCCGTCTGAGCACTGCCCGCAACCTGATCGTATGCGCCTTTAACCTCCGACGCTTTGTCGTCAGTTGCTGGGCCTACAGAACTTTCGCCCTGGCCAACTGCAGAGCGGACGCCGCCTTCGAAATTGTCCTTGTTCATTTGAGCGTCTCCGAAGAATGCATTGCGCTTCAGAAAACACAGAGCATGGGTCATCGTTCCCTTTGGAGCTAAGTGAATTTTCCGTAGGCTAGGTCATAAGCAAAGCGATTATTGCGAGACCGCTGTGCGTGGCCGTGTCTTGTCACATCCCCATGCCGTCGAGTATCGCAACCGTCCCCTCGGCGCTGCGATGCGTTACCCAAATCCCGCCAGCTTTGACCCAGGAATTGCGATACTTCTCGGAGTCGTCAATCAGGATGTCGCCGCGCTGTGCATGCCTCCATTTTTCGCTCGCCTCACAGCAGCGGACCTGGACCTT
>PLUH01000194.1:0-704 GCA_003164825.1 Hyphomicrobiales bacterium | reverse complement strand
CTGGGCGAAGTCGGCGAGAACGCCATCCATGTCGACGAAGAGGTTCATAGCGGCGGCCTCTCTATAGGTCTGCGACCGCGCCCCGAAGCCCTAAAGGCGAGCACCCTCACGCGCCTTCGCTCGCCTCTGCCAGCCGCAGGATGACGTCACTGTAGCTCTCACCCGGACCGCGCAGCGGGATGGCATCCCAAATGATCGCGCGCCCTCGAATACCAATTGTCGGGTTTTCCCACTCTCAGTAAGGGGCGGACCAGCGCCATAGGGATCGTGTGAGACCGCCCATGTGACGGCCTCCCACGCCTCATCAGCACGAGGCCAACGGAGATGGGCTGCGTCGACAGCCTTTCCGACAGCCGGTTCTTCCCGGACGTCCAGCACGGCCTACGGTAGACCAAGCTTGGCGGCGGTTTCCTTGGCTAGGCGCGTCTCCTCTTCCGACGGCGCGCGGATGCGTCTTGCGAACGTGGCCACCATAGGCAGTTCTTCTCCCATGGCGGCAATCTGCCACGTGTAGTCGTGCGACTTTTGGCTGATGCTCTCGGCAGTCTCGTAAGTCGCAATATGGTCAATCCACCAGTCGACGATCGCGATCTCCGACAATGAGAACGGCGCAGGTCTCTCTGCAGAGTTGCTGCTGTGACTTAGTTTCATATCACTCCCCTCCTGAGCCAGAGCGGCGTTTGCGGTCACGACAGACGCCGCTA
>PLUH01000172.1 GCA_003164825.1 Hyphomicrobiales bacterium | reverse complement strand
GCGGGCCCCGCCGCAGAAGCGGGTTCGACGGTCACCGCGAACGCGGACGCCGTCAAGGATAGCGCGGCAAGGGCCGCGATCGCCGACTTGGATATGGTGTTTCGCATTGTTGACCTCCTTCCATCTCGGGAAGTCAACGTTTCCGAAAGCGAAAGAGTTCCTNNTTCCTGTGGGGGACGGGTTCGAACGGCGCTTGGTGGACATTCATCTGATATTGCAGAGGAAATCGCGTTACCGGCCGATCGTATCGATCCATCAAATTCATGTCATTTAAGGGCGCCGCCGGAGCCTGCTCGCTCAGACGAACCGAATGCGCGCGCCCTCAAGCGGAACTCCACTCAGCTTCGTGGTCCATTCTTCTCCCGCCGCTACGGGGAAGGCGCGCGTCAGCGTTCCCGTCGTCACGATTTCGCCTGCCGAGAGCGGTGGACTGAGGCGATCTTGCGCCAGCGTTTCGGCGAGGTGGCGTAAAGCAAAAAGCGGCCCGTCGAGAACGTTGGCGGCGACGCCGTGATCGACCCGGGCTCCGTTTCGGAAAAGATCGATCTCGAAGCGCGAGAGCTCGCGCGCCCAGTCGTCGCGCCGCAAGCGAGCCGAATGCCGGGGTCCGATGAAAAGCCTTCCGTGCAGGCCGTAGGCGGCGACGGTGTCGGGGGCCCGAAACGACCAGTTCGGGAAGATCGACTGCACGATCTCGAAGCCGTGAGCGATCCAATCGATGCAACGAATAAGAGCCGCTTCGTCCATGCCCGGCGCGGGCGGGGCCGCGAGGCCAAAGACGATCTCCGGCTCGATGCGCGGTTCGGCCAATCCGCTGAGCGAAACCTCAAGCGGCTCGCTTGTTAGGTCACGGACCGTGCGGTCGTAGACATAGCCCCAGATCGGCGCATAGACACCGTATTCCGCCCAGATGGTCCGGTTGGTGAAGCCGATCTTGCGGCCGATCGGACGCTCGCCCCGCACTTCTCTTTCCGCGCGTACGGCCGCCGCGACCCAGTAGGCCTCACTAAGTCCGAAATCGGGATAGACCGTGGAGAAGGGCGCGATTTGGCGGCCGCTCTCAAGGACCGCGAAAATCTCATTGGCGATATCGTTAAGATCCATCGAGTCCGCTCACCGGCGACCCCTTGCTTCTCGAACCGCATTCGCAAACCCGAGAAACGCTGCGCCCGAAGCCAATATGGAGATCGCCCGCATCATGGTTCGCCTCCCGTCGACATCGCTTGAAATTCTAGCACGGATCGGCGCGGTGGGTATCGCCGGTTTGCTTCTGTTCACCGCGCCTCTCAGCGCAGCCTCGCCGCAGCCGCAGCTCACCGGCGATACGCGCATCCACGATCCTTCGGTCATCGAGGTCGACGGCCGGTTTGCCGCCTTCGGCACCGGGCAGCAGGGGCCGACGCATGGCGCGATCCGGGTCAAGACCTCGCCGGACGGGCTCGCCTGGACCGACGCGGGCGTGATCGGCAAAGGCCCGCCCGAATGGGCTCAAGCGGCGCTCGGGTTCAAGCCGCTCAATGTGTGGGCGCCCTCGATCAGCCGGCGCGGCGGGACGTTTTTTCTTTACTATTGCCTGTCGAGCTTCGGCGACAACGCGAGCGCGATCGGGCTCATGACCAACACGGCGTTCGATCCCTTAAAGCCCGGCGACGGCTGGCAGGATCGGGGCATGGTCGTGATGTCGAAGCACGGCGACGACTTCAACGCCATCGACCCGTTCCGGATTGATGCGTCGGAGGGGCGCGCCTGGCTCGCCTTCGGCTCGTTCTGGTCCGGGATCAAGCTCAGCGAGCTCAATCCGGAAACCGGCAAGCTCATCAGTGCGGATGGGCTCCCTATCGCCGTCGCCAGTCGCCGCGGAGGCGCGATCGAGGCCTCTTCGCTGCTCGAGCATGACGGGAAGTTCTATCTCTTCGTCAGCTTCGACCAATGCTGCAAGGGCGTCGCCTCGACCTACAACATTCGCGTCGGCCGCGCCGACCGGATCGAGGGTCCGTACCGGGACAAGGACGGCAAAGACATGATGGACGGCGGCGGCGCGCTCGTGCTCGCCACGACCGGCCGCTTCATCGGCCCGGGCGGGCAGGAGGCGGTGAAGACCTCCAAGGGCGACTGGCTCGCCTATCACTATTACGACGGCGAGGCGTTCGGCGCGTCGACACTCCAGTTCTCGCCGATCTCATGGACCGCGGACGGCTGGCCGGAACTCGGGCCGCTGCCGCAATAACGTCGGCGCGGGCGGCCAGAACACGCTCGCCTCGACGCACAGGCCATGCGAAAAGGCCGCCCATGCGAATCCTGCTCACCAACGACGACGGCATCCACGCGCAGGGCTTGAAACTGCTCGAATCGATCGCGTCCGAGCTTTCGGACGACGTGACGGTGGTCGCGCCCGAGAGCGACCAGTCGGGGGTCGCCCATTCGCTCTCGCTCAGCGACCCGTTGCGGTTGCGAGAGATCGGCCCGCGCCATTTCGCCCTCAAAGGCACGCCGACCGATTGCGTCATCATGGGGGTGCGGAGAATCCTGGCCGATCGCCCGCCCGATCTCGTGCTCTCCGGCGTCAACCGCGGCCAGAACGTCGCCGAGGACGTCACCTATTCGGGCACCATCGCCGGCGCGATGGAGGGGGCGATGCTCGGCATCCCCTCGATCGCCTTGTCGCAGGCCTATGGCGGGGCGGTCGGGCGGCCGCAGATCGAATGGGGCGCAACGGAAGCGCACGCTGCGCCGGTCATCCGGACGATTCTCGCCGCCGGCATCGCCGCGGGCGGCCTCATCAACGTCAACTTCCCCGCCTGCGCGGCGAGCGAGGTGGCGGGGATCGAGCTCACCCGCCAGGGCCGGCGCAACGCCGAATTGATGCGGGTCGAGGAGCGGCGCGACGGCCGCGGCTTCCCCTATTTCTGGCTGATGTTCCAGCGCGGGGCCTACGAGCATGAGGAGGGGACCGATCTCGCGGCCTTGGCGGCGCAGAAAATCTCGATCACGCCGCTCAGGCTCGACCTGACGGACAACGATTCGCGCCTGCGGTTCGAAAAGGTGTTTGCGCGGCGATGAGGCAGGCGAGACACCGGGCGGGCGAGAGGCGCCGATGAGCGCGACCGAGCAGGAAGAACGCGCCCAGTTCACGCTGGCGATGCGGGCGAAAGGCATCAACGACCTCGGCCTCCTGCGGGCGCTCGAACGCGCGCCCCGGGCGCTCTTCATGCCGCAGCGGTTCGCCGACATTTCGGGGCGCGACATCGCGCTGCCGATCGGCTGCGGACAGACGTCGCCACCGCCGTCGATCGTCGCCGCGATGATCGCCGCGCTCGAACTCAAGCCGTCGCACCGGGTGTGCGAAATTGGAACCGGAACAGGCTATTGCACGGCGTTGCTCGCCCAACTTGCGAGCTCGGTCGTCTCGCTTGAGCGGTTCGAGACGCTGGCGGTCGAGGCCTCCGCCCGGATCAAGACCTTCGGGCTCGCCAATGTCGCGATCCGGTGGGAGGACGGATTTGACTTCCACCGCTTGGGCGAACGGTTCGATCGGGTGATCGTGCATGGCCTGATCGAGCCGCCGGGCGAGGCGTTTCGCGATCTCATCGTGGCGGACGGGGTTCTGGTCGCGGCCGTGGCCGGGCCCGAACGGGGCGAGCAGCGGATCGTCAGGCTGGCCGGGGGCCCCAAGGCCACGCTCGAGGCTGCAGACATTGGTCCGGCGCGGGCCTTGAGGCCTCTCGAGCGCGGCCTCGCGCGCGCTTTGTAGGCGCCACGCGCAAATCCGCCGCGCCTCCTCCGACAATAATAGTCACCGCCGATTCATCTTAAACCTTCCCTTAACTCGATCGGCGCAAACTGGTTTCACTGCTAGTGGCGTGGGCGTGGGTGGAAGCCGATGAGTGATCGCGTTGCGTGGATAAGAGGACGCGCGTTGCCGCGTCTCGCGCTGGCCGGGCTTGGCCTTGCATTGCTCTCGGGGTGTTCGTCCGACGTGACGCGCTTCAGCGCCAGCCCCAGTCCGTTCTCTGGAAATCCGTTCTCCAATCCGTTCGCGAGCAAGACGGCGGACGCCGCGCCGACGACGGCTGTAACCACTGCGCCGCTGGCGCAAGGGACGCCCGCAGCGCCGGCGACGCAAAGCGCTTCGGCCGCCCACAAGCCGCAGGCTGTCGGCGGCTCGGCCGTCGGCTGGACCGCCGCCGGCGGCTCGCCGATCGTGGTCGCCGATGGCGAGACCCTGGACACGCTTTCGGGCCGCTACGGCGTGCCCGCCGCCGCGCTCCTCGCCGCCAACGGCCTTTCCAAGGGCTCCGAGGTCAAGAGCGGGATGCGCATCGTCGTGCCCGTCTATCACGCCGACGGCCACGGCGTGGCGAGCGCCGAATCGGGGAAAGCGCGAAAGCGCGCCGCGGACGTCGCCGACGCCGAAGCGGCCAAGTCCACCAAGGCAAAGGATAAGGAAAAAGAAAAGGACCTCGCCAAAGCCGACAAGCTGGGTGAGGACCAGAAGTCCGCGTCGAAGAACGACGCGGGCGGCGCCGTCGCCTATGCCGAACCGGCCAAGCCAGCGGAGACGAAGACGCCATTGGTCGACAAGGCGCCGACCGGCAACCTCGAATCCGGCGCCTCGGAGAGCAAGGTCCCGCTTACCGGGGCAAAAGCCGACGCCGCCGGCGTCGAGCCCGAATTCCGCTGGCCGGCGCGCGGCCGCATCATCCAGGGGTTCAAGGCCGGCGGCAACGACGGCATCAACATCTCCGTGCCGGCCGGGACCTCGGTCCGGGCGGCCGAGAGCGGCGTCGTCGTCTACTCGGGCGACGGGCTGAAAGGTTACGGCAACCTGGTGCTCATCAAGCACCCCAACGGCTTCGTTAGCGCTTACGGCAACAACGGCGAACTCGACGTCAAGCGCGGCGATCAGGTCAAGCGCGGCCAGGTGATCGCCAAGTCCGGCGACACCGGCAACGTCAACGCGCCGCAGCTCCACTTCGAATTGCGCAAGGGATCGACCCCGGTCGATCCCACCAACTATCTCGCCGGCCTCTGACCGCGCCGGATGGGATCCAGGCCCCTGCCTGGCAAAACTTGACCTTCGAGGATCTCCGCGAGCCACCTTCATTCCTCGAGGGACAACGAGGGCGGCGGGTCCAAGGAAAGGCCTGCCGCCCTTCGCCTTTGTCGAGGCTGGCGCGTGGTCAGTCGCTCGCAGAGTCCAGCGGCTTGCCGAGCCGCCCGGCGAGATCCTGAACGAACTGCCACGCCGTGCGCCCGGAGCGGGAGCCGCGCGTCGTCGCCCATTCGAGCGCCTCGGCTTCNNTCGTCCTGGCTGCAATGGTGGAAGCCGAGCCAGAGGCCGAACCGGTCGGAGAGCGACACCTTCTCCTCGACCGCCTCGCCCGGATTGATGGCGCTTCCGCGCTCGTTCTCCATCATGTCGCGCGGCATCATGTGCCGGCGGTTCGAGGTCGCATAGAAGAGGACGTTCGGGGGGCGCCCCTCGACCCCGCCCTCGAGCGCGGCCTTGAGCGATTTATAGGACGCATCGCCGGCGTCGAACGAAAGGTCGTCGCAGAAAACGATAAAGCGGTAAGGCGCCTCGCGCAGCGCGCTCATCAGCGCCGGCAGGCCCTCGATGTCCTCGCGATGGATCTCGACCAGCTTGAGGCGGCCGGCGACGCCCTTCTCGCGGTTGATCGCGGCGTGCGCCGCCTTGACCAGCGATGACTTGCCCATGCCGCGCGCGCCCCATAGCAGCGCATTATTGGCGGGCAGGGCTCGCGCGAACCGGCGGGTGTTTTCGACCAGGAGGTCGCGCACCCGGTCGACGCCGCGCAAAAGCGAGATGTCGATCCGGTTGACCCGCGAAACGGGCGCCAGCGCGCCACTGTCGGCGCGCCAGATGAACGCCTCCGCCGCGTCGAAATCGGGCTTCGCCGGGGCAGGGGGCGCGAGGCGCTCAAGTGCATCTGCGATGCGGCTGAGGAGGTCGGCTTGGCTCTGGAGCGGCGGCAACGCGCGGGATCCTGCTGGAAGGCTGGCGGTCGCTTTGCCACACTGGCCAGCGAAGCTCCAGTCTCGATATGGGTTCAAACACGATGACGTGATCGGCTTTCGCGCTGCACAAGAGGGATTGACACCAACGAATCTTTGACGGAGATTGACGTAACGGCGTTAGTGTGGGTGTCCCGGNNGCGCTCGCGGCTCAGGCGAGGGAGCGGGGAAATCTGATGTCGCGCAATTCCGTTCCACTCGTTGTTGTTGGTCTTGTGGCCGCGGCCCTGTCCGCAGGGGCTGCGCACGCGCAGCAAGTCAGCTCGACGAACGACTACACGCTGAGCTGGACTGGGTCGGCCTTCGGGAGTGCGAGTACGGTTTACGCCGTGGAGGAGGCGTATGGCACGACTCCCTTCACTGACGGCGCCTTCAATTTGTCCCTTTATTCAGACGCCACAAATTTGACGCTCAACAACGCTGGCGGGATAACCGTTAATTTTCCGTCGCTGACCCCATCGCCGCCGTATTCCAACCCGACAACCGTCGTTTTTTCGAGTGATGGGACGCTCGGATCCTGGGGCGCCACGTATAACACCGCGGATCCGGTGACCCTTGGGACGCTGGGCTCTTTGCCGACACTGACGTTTACCGCCTACGACGGCGAGGACATTTCCGGGATATACTATTATGTTTACGCCTATCTGCCGGGAGACTGGACGACCGAAGGGACTTCGCCCGGCGATTACACCAACGTCTCGGTGGGCGCCGGTTTTTCGACCCCAACGTTCACCTATAGTAATGGGGTTACGACTGTGGTAACCTCCACTGCCGATTATACCGGCACCCACGACAACTTGAGCTTCACCCTGATCGGGTCGGCGATTCCCGAGCCTTCGACCTGGGCGATGCTGCTGCTCGGCTTCGCCGGCCTCGGTTTTCTTGCCTACCGCAAGCGCGCGACCCTCGCGGCGACCTGACGACGTCAAGGCCGACACAAGCCGGGCAAAGGCCGCCGTCGTCGGGCGGCCTTTTTTCTTGTGCTTTTTTCGTTCCGCGAGGCGCGGCGGTAACGGTGCTTCGCCGCTACGACCAGCTGTAGGCGAACATTCCCATGACGACGAGGATGATCACGGCCGCCAGTACGTAATGCTTCGCCTCCCAGTCGTGCATGGTGAGGAGGGGCTTGGTGGTCTTGGCAGGGCGCCGGGAAGCCATGCTTCCGCCTAGCACGAAGCCCGCTCGCCGCAAACTGGGGTGGGTTCGATCCCCGGGCCGCCTAGCTTGGCGGCTCTGTCAAAACGCTCGGCGCGATGCTATATGTCAAACATCCCCCGGGCCTTGAACCCGGTCGATGGAGATTCGAGATGGCGTCCCGACTGTTACGGCGACAGGTGATGACT
>PLUH01000388.1 GCA_003164825.1 Hyphomicrobiales bacterium | reverse complement strand
CTGGCGATGCGGCAGACGCTAGTCTCGCTGAACGAAGGCTGGCGCAAGCGCGCCGAGGCGGAGGGACGCTCGTTCAAGCCGGTGCGAGTCGGCATCGGGCTCAATACCGGCGAGTGCTGCGTCGGCAATCTGGGCTCGCTGCGCCGGTTCGACTATTCAGCCATCGGCGATGAGGTCAACGTGGCCTCCCGGCTCGAGGGCGCCTGCAAGATTTTTTCAGTTGACGTGATCGGCAGCGAGCCGACACGCGCCGAAGCGCCCGATTTTGCCTGGCTCGAAATCGATTCTGTCCTGCTCAAGAACAAGACCCAGCCGGTCGGTCTCTATGCCCTTGCCGGAGACGCCGCCGTCGCCGCCAGCGACGAATTCGCCGAGCTGGGTCGCCTGCACTCGGCGATGCTCGCCGCTTACAGGAACCGCGACTTCGCGGGCGCCGTTTCGATGGCGAAGGAGGCGGCGGCGCGCGCGCCCGACGCCGTTCGCGGCCTCTATTCGTACAACCTGCGCCGCTTCAGCCAATTGGCCGAAACCGCGCAGGATCCCGATTGGCGACCGCTGATCGCCCTCGACGAAAAATAGCGGGCGGCCCTCAGAACGCGTAGCGCGCGCCTAAGCCCACATGGAGCGTTCTGCCGACTTCGCCGCCTTGCGTGCCGAGCACGTACGCGTCTACCACCAGATTGCGCGAGAAGCGGTAGCCCAACCGGCCGCCATACTCGACCCAAGTGGAGTTGAGGATCGGAAACGGGGCGACCGATCCGAAACTGAGGACGGATACTTGCGACCCAAAGCTGCTGTCGAAGCCATGGGCCACGGCGCCATTGACGTTCGCCTCGAGGTTGCCGAAGAAGAGATGGGTATATTGCGCCCCGACCCGCACGACGTCTTCCCTGCTAACGCCGTTGCTCACGGTAGCGGGGAAAGGATTGACCGCGGTCGACACCTCGGTATAGCCGCCCTGCTCTTGCCAGCCGCGGACCAGATCGACAAACACTGCTCCTTCGTCGATCGGCGTCAACCGGGCCACCCAGCCGGCGCGACCGAAGATCGCGAGCCCCCGATCAATTGCAGATCCCACGCCCTCCGCTGGGAGAAACCCATTGTTGTAGTAACGGGTGTAGCTCGCGCTGATGTAGGGCGAAAGGGCGGCGCCGAACTCGAGGAACGGACGGCTCGTCCCCCAGTTCGAGGGATCGTACCGAAGCGAGGCCGCGACGATCGGCGAGGCGGAGACATTGGTCCCGTCCTGATAGAAGCTGTCCCAGGAAGCCCCGGCGAGCAAAGTCAGGTTGTCAGTGAGCGCCCATCGCCCGTGCGACCCGAGCGAAAACGAGCCGACCCCCGCGGAGCCGCCGCCGCAATCGCAGCCGCTGACCTGTTCGTTGGCGCCGAGCAGCAGCGAGCCGAGCAGCCGGGTGGTGACCATATTGTTGAATTGCGCCTGGGCGAGGCTATTGACCGAGTTTTGGATACTGGCCGCCGTGATCGCGTTTTCGGGGCTCGGAACCGGGCTCGACATCAGATACCAGTCGTCGTTGCTCGGGTTCTCCGCCAAGGCATATTGGAACCCCCCGGCGGTGACCGGGGTGGCGAGTTTGAAAGCCGTCGTCGACGTCGTCCCGCCATTGGTCACTACGACCACCGGAATGCCGGAGCCTGTCGTCGCCGCGCCGGCGTTGCTCGCGCTGGCATTCTTGATCGTCAGCGCGGTCGTGCCGGTCGCCGTGCCGCCATTGATGATGATCTGATCGGTGTTCTGCGCCCCCGCCAATTGCGTGTTCAGCGTGACGTTCGCCCCCGTCCCGCCGACGAGCGAGCCGACGGTCAGGGTCTTGAACCCGCCGGACGGCGAGAAAACGACGGAGCTGTTGGTGAGGTTCAGGTTCGTCAGCGTCGACGAACCGGTCATCGTCCAGTTCGTGTTATTCGTCAACGAGACATTGGTCGTCGAGGTCGCGTCGGTCTGGATGGCGCCGGTCAGCGTCGACGCGCTGGCGTTGAACGCGATGGTGCTGCCGTTGGTGGCGTTGAGAAGATTGCCGCCGTTGGCGGTCGCGGTCGTGCCGGTGAAATTGATGGTCGCGGTCGATGGATCGGCGAAAATCAGGTCGCCCGACGCGCTCGTGATGTGGAAATTGTCGAAAGTGGCCACAGCGCTCGTAGCGCCGATGAAATTGATCGCGTTGCCCGCGGCGGACACGGTTCCACCGCCGGAGGCGACGATCGACGGCGCAGTCCCGCCGAGCGCGAAGGCCACGGAAGACGCTTGCGAAGTGGTCACGTTGAGCGCCCCGGTAGCCGTTACTGTGCCTGCGGTCGCTTGCACCCCGGTGGAAGAAGCGCCGGAAACGGTGATCGACGTGAGCGCTTCAGTCGTTATCGCGCCGCCCGTCGTGGCGAACAGGCCGGTGTTTGAAGCGCCGTTGAGCCCAATAGTCGTCGCGCCCGAGAGCGTCACCGTGCTCCCGGAACCGCTGGCCTCGACCCCACCGGCCCCGACGCCGCCATTGATGGTGGCGCCCAATGTGCTGCCGGTCGTAATCACGCCGCCCTCGGAGGCGAAGAGCGCGAAAGCGGCGCCGTTGATCGTGAACGTGCTCGCGCCATTGAGTGCGATCGTTGACCCGGCGCTCTGCGCCCAGGCGCCATAGGCGGAAGCGCCCGCCGTCGTGACGCCGAGCGTCCCAGAGACCGTGATCGCGCCGCCGGCGCCCGTCGCCGAGACGTTGCTCGCATAAAGTCCAACCGCGCCCTGGCCGGTTGTCGCGATCGTCGCGGCAGCGAGATTGACTTTTGAGCCAGAGCCGTCGGCATTGACGCCATAGGCGTTGAGCCCGGTCGAGCCCGTGGTCGAACCGGTTGAGACCGAGACCGGCCCGGTCGCGTTGATGACGCCGCCCCCGAGGGCGTAGAGCCCGGTCGAGCCGTCGGTCGTTGTCGTGACGGAGAGGAGGCTCGCGCCGTTCAGCGTGATCATGGAGCCCGCGCCGCTCGCGACCACCCCCGGCGCATCCGCGCCGTTCGTCGTGACCGAACCGGCGCCCAGTGTCACGAGGCCACCGCTGTCCGCCTGCACGCCCGCCGCTGAGCCGCCGTTCGTCGTGATCGTGGCGATGCCTCCGATCGTGATCGACGACGCCGGGCCGGATTCCGGGGCCGCGCCTGAGGCATAGACGCCGATGGCGCCGGTTCCGGAAGTGGTGACGGCGACGCTCGGCGCAAGCGACCCGTCGATCGTCCCGCCATTGCTGGCGTAGAGCCCATAGGCGTCCAGCCCATTCGCGCCGGCGCCATTCGTTGTCACTGTCGTCGCGCCGCTGAACGTGATCTTCGAGCCTGAGCCGTCGGCGTTGGCGCCGTAGGCGCTGGCCCCGCTCGGGGTCTCCCCGGTCGACCCGGTCGAAATCGTCACCGGCCCGGTGGCGTCGATGACGCCCCCGCTCGTGGCCAGAAGTCCGATCGAATCATCAGTGATGGTGGTGACGGTTAGCAGGCTCGTCCCGTTCAGTGTGACCATCGAGCCTGTCCCGGTCGCGACCACGCCCGGCGAATCAGCCCCGTTCGTCGACACCGAACCTGCGCCCAGGGTCACCGCGCCGCCGCCGTCGGCCTGCACGCCCGCGGCGGTCGCGCCGTTCGTCGTGATCGTGGCGACGCCCCCGATCGTGATTGTCGACGGCGTGCTCGATTCCGAATCCACGCCCGAGGCGTAGACCCCGATCGCGCCGGTTCCGGAAGTGGTGACGCCGATGGCTGGCGGCGCGTCCGTGGTTGCGCCGATCGCCCCGCCGGTGGTGGCGTAGAGTCCATAGGCGCCGGTCCCCAGCGTCGTGATGGTGGTCGCGGCGTTGAGGTTCACTTGCGAACCGAGGCCGTCGGCCTGGACGCCATAGGCGTTGGCGCCGGTCGGGGTCTCGCCCGACGTCCCGGTCGAGATCGTGGTCGCCCCGTTGATGTTGATGACCCCGGCGCTCGCGGCGTAAACTCCAATCGAGCCATCGGTAGTGGTGGTGATGGTGTTCGGCGTCGCCGCCGAACCGCCATTCAGATTCACAACCCCGCCGCTGTCAGCCTGCACTCCCGCCGCGGTTGCGCCATAAGTCGTGATCGTGGCGACGCCCCCGATCGTGATTGTCGACGGCGTTGGCAGGCCGCCGGGTTCCACTGGCGGGGCCACGCCCGAGGCGTAGACCCCGATCGCATCGGCTCCGGAGGTGGTGACGCTGACGCTCGTCGCGGTCGACGCGTCGATGACCCCGCCGCTCGCCGCGTTAAGTCCGTACGCGCAAAACCCGGACTCGCAATCGCCGGTGGTCGTGACTGTGGCCGTGCCGCTTAGCGTGGCCATGCCCGAGGTCTGCGCAAACACTCCCACGGCGCCATCGCCCGAAGTCACGATGGTGTCGTCGGTCAGCGTAACGGTCGCGCCCGAGTTGGAGACCTCAACCCCGTAGGATGGATTGCTGAGGAGGTCGAGGCCACCCATGGTCGTAATCGTTATCCCCGTCGCCGAAATTGAGCCGGAGAAAGCGTTCAGCCCCACGGAGCCGTCGCCGCTGGTCATTACACTGCCGCCGGAGAGGACGACGCTGCCGCCGGAACTGGCCAGAACGCCCGCGGAGTCATCCCCCGTGGTGAGAATCGTAGCAAGCGCGGGGGACGTAGGCGGGAGGAGCGTGAGGGTGATCGTTGACCCCGCGCCAAAGGCGTAGACGGCAGGCGACAGGATGGCTTCTGTCGTGACGCCCGCGACCTCTGGCGTCATGATTGTTCCGCCGATCGTTCCGCCGCCGCTGGCGTAGAACCCGAAGGTGCCTCCGTTCGACGTGCTGATGGTGACCGGAACGGCCACACCGGATGGCGTGAAGAAATTGATTGTCGACCCCGGACCCTCGCTCCAAACGCATAGCTCGTGGTCGGGGACTCGGGGGTGCTGATCGCATTCGCGTTTACGGTGATGGAGGTGGCTTCGGCGGCGGCGTTGATGGAGCTGCCGCCGTTAGCGAAGAGGCCGACAATAGGCTGGGGAGGAGTGCCGGGAATCGGCGTCGTTGGGGTATAAGCGCCGGAGGCGTCGGGGCAGGAGGATCCACCAAGGGCGAATAGATGATCTCCCGGTACATTCGTGCAGCTGGCGCGCGCCCCGGTCGCGGCGGCGAGCGCCAGAA
>PLUH01000336.1 GCA_003164825.1 Hyphomicrobiales bacterium | reverse complement strand
GCTACGCGACCTTCGATACGAGCAACGGGGAACTGGAGTCGATCACCTACGCGGTTCCGGAGCCATCAACCTGGGCGCTGCTGATCACGGGGGCCGGCGCGCTTGGCGTCGCTCACCGCCGCCGTCGTCGCCGGGCGCTCGCCGCCGCCTGACCCGCTGCGGCGTCAGGACGTATCGTCGAAGTTAAGGTAGTAGCGGTTCTTCACTCCGGTTTCCTCGCCGTCGCCGCGGCGGGCGAGGTTGATCGTGTCGCGGATGCGCTCGTCAGCGAAGAACCGCGCCTTCGCGAAACCATTCGATATCGCCCAATTGAGCCCCTTTTCCAGCATGACCGCGTTCGGCCAATTGTTCCGCCAGCGCCTCGCCACCACACGAATGTCGACGACCGCCGCGTGTCCCTCGGTGTGGAAGAGCATAGCCGCACAGACTTCGCCTTCGACGCGCACGTACAGGGAGTGATCAGCGATGTCGTCCCTTCGCCGACGCAGGTTCTGCAGACTCGCCATCGGGTGGGCGCCCAATTCTCTGGACACCAGCCAGGCGATTTCATCGAGCGGAGCTTCGGGGTCCGCAAGCCAGCGGATTTCCGCCCGCTCCGGGACTCGCCCTTTTCGACGCAGGCGTTCCGAGAGATCGATCATGCCCGCGAGAAACTTCTCAGTGACGATCTCGTAATGATACTCGCGCCGAAGCGGTTTGAAGCCGCAGGCTTCAAGGAACATCGCCGCGGGGCTCGCGGACGGCGCGCCGTCGAGCGACCACAGACCATCCGTTTCGCCGTCCGCAAGATCGGCGGCCGCATCAATGAGCGCGCGCCCCACGCCCTTTCGACGCCAGCGGCTCAGAACCCTGGCCTCAACAAAAAATCCCGCCGGATCGAGCGCGTTGATCCAGCTCAGGCCTGCAGCGCCGGCGAATTCGCCATCGACTCGCGCAATCATGAGCTCCGCCTGTCCGGTGAATCTCGGCAACAACGCAAGGCAGGCCGGCGCCTCGCTCTCGTGGGCGCGGGCGATTGTAATTGTGGTCATCACGGGTCAATGAAGGCCGCGGCCATTTCCGTTTATAGAACTTGATGCGCCGAGGCGGAACCGCGAAGCCGTGGAGCAAGGCGCGTCTTGCGGCCCCTCTCGGTGCGGAAACGCGCGCGCCCCTCGTGTTTAGCCCGGGCATGGAATGACCAAATTGCTCCTCATCGCCGCCTCCGGAATGGACTGGGGCGGATTCGACGCCGCAACGCGTTCGGGCGCTTTGCCCAAGCTTGCCGCGCTGCGCGGACGAGGTTTTTCCGGCTCCCTGACCGGATCGCCCGTTGGCGAGAGCTTGGCGGCGTTCGCCTCGCTTGCGACTGGCGTGCAGCCAGAAACCCATGGGATCTGGCGCCATCAAGAGGTCTGGGGCGGCGGCCTGCGGCCGACCGGACGCCTTTCCTGGCGCGCGAACCCGATTTGGGCGCGGCTCGAAGCGGCCAACGTATCGACCGGCAGCGTCGGCTGGCCGGCGATCGCGCCGGGGGCGGACTGGCCGGGCGTCCATCTTGACCAGGGCTTCGTCGAGCCAACCGGTAAGACGGCCGAGGACTGGGCGCTTCCGTTGCGCTGCGCGCCGACCGGCGCGCGCGAAGCGATCGCGTTGCGCCGCGTCCATCCGACCCAGATCACGACAAGCATGATCCAGGGATTTGTGCCCGACCTTGTCGCGATCGATCAAACCAAGCCCTCGCAATTGCCCGCGCTCGCGGTGGCGATGGCGCGCGCCGCCACCATCCAGGGCAGCGCGGTCTGGCTGATGAGCGAGCGCGCGCCTCAGGCGACGTTCGTCTTCCAGGGGATCCTTGGTCAGGTCCGCGGGGCCGCCGAGAGTCGCAAGGAGCCGGTCTATGTCTACGCGGTCAAGGCCGCCTGGCGATTCCTGGACAGCCTTATCGGCAGGCTGTCGGACGTGGCGGGGCCCGAAGCGCTGGTGCTCGTTGTTTCGCCCGGCTGGCGCGGACGCGCCGGCGTCGTGCTCGGCGCAGGGCCGGCCGTCCGGCGCGATCCCGATTTCCTCGGCGGCGATTTGCTTGATATTGCGCCGACAGTGCTCGGCTTCTTCGGCCTGGAAGACCGGACGCTGACAGGCAGGCCGCTTGCGGTCACGCCGCCGCGTGCGGCTTGCGAGCCTGCCCCCTCGCCGCCGCTCGCCGAACGGGCCAAACCGGATCAGGACTTGTTGCGGATCGCGGCGGAGGACGGCTGCCCGCCGCCGCCCCCGGCCCCGCCGGCTTGGCATGCTCAAGGGCCGGCGGAGCTCGGCGCCATGCTGCTCAAGCGCGCGCCAGACGCGGCTGAAGCGGCGAGCGCGGAGGCCCTGCGCCTCGATCGGGACAACGCGCTGGCGCTCCGCGTGCGCGCCACCGCCCTGTTCGCGCTCGAGCGTCCGGAATTATTGCCCGAAATGGCGGACGGGCTTGAGCGCGTGGCCCCGAATCGCGGTTGGGGCGCGTTGGCGCGCGGCGCCTATCACATTCTTCGCAAGGAACCGAACCAGGCCGCGTCCTGGCTCGCGAAGGCCGAGGTCGATCCGGATGTCGAAACCCTGCTGACGGTCGCCGCCGGCTGGCTGATGATCCGGAACCCGAGCGCGGCAGAACGGGTCTTCAAGCGCGTCCTCGAGATGGATCCCGCCAACGCCGGCGCCGAAATCGGCATCGCCGTCGTTGCGATGGCCCGGCGCGACTTCATCGCCGCCGAAGCCGCCCTCCAACGAGCGCTGGCGCACGACCCGGCGCGCGCAGCGACTTACGAGACCATGGCCAAGGTCTATCTGGAAACCGGCCGCAAAACCCAAGCCAAGCGCATGAAGAAAATCGCACGGCGCCTCGCGCGGCACGGTTTTTGAGCGCCGGGCCCCAACGCCAGAGTTCAGAACTTATACCCGATCCTCGCGCCGACCTGCGTCAACCCCGGGTTGATGTGGGTGCAGAAGGTCGCGTGCGAGATGTGCTCGATGTTGGCGATGAGATCCCAGTGCTCGTTGAACTGGTAGCCGAAGCCTCCCGACTCGCGGAAGTCGAAGCGGCAGCCGGTGTTGACGCGGTCGCCCTCATCGCGCAGCGGCGAGGTGTTGACGGCGCCGCCCAACTCGCCCTCGAAGAAGAACCCCTTGTAGATCGGGAAGCGCCAGGTGAGGCCGGTGAAGCCGTAGCTGGTCTTGCCGCCGGTGTTGATCATCGCGCCGATATTGATCCGCGGATCGAACAGCCAGGAGAACCATTGGCCGCCAAAATTGTTGGAATAGCCGATTGGGGAGGTGAGGATTTCGCCCGATACGTCGACAGGCGAACCCTCGTCGTGAATCCAGTTGTGGGCGTAGGCGCCGACCCGCACCTCATCGAGGAAGTTGATATAGGTGGTCGGCCCCGGCTCTATGACGGGCGCAGGCATCGGAGCGGTCTCGATCCCGAGGCTCGACATGTCCGCCGCCCCGGCCGGCCCGCCCGAGAGCGCGGCCCAGAGTAGACCTGAAAGAACGACCGCTCGCCGCCCCGCCCCCACACCCAACCTCGATTCCAAGTCCCAGGCTGGAGAATGAATACCGGCGCTGGCGGCCCGGCGCAAGCGCTCGATCACGGGCAAAGCTTACACGCGGTTCGCGCACGATTTCCACACGCTCGTGTGACCCACGGCTTTGCCTGCAGCGCCGGGACGCCAGGGCGACAGCTATACAAAGGTGTAAGTTCTCTAATCCTTGGCCGGGGTCTATAGCCGCGTACGCGCAAACTCGCCGCTCGCGACGGCGATCGGAGCGGCCTACGCGCCACTTGATTGAAATGGGGGTCCGCCAGCGTGACGGCGGAGTTCAGGAGATGATGCCCTCCTTGCGGTTCAGCGCCTATGGATGAGAGCTTCCTGACCGACGACAAGCGGGCCGAGCAGGCGCTCCGTGAACGCGACGCCAAGATCCGGGGGCTGTTCGACGCCAACATCATCGGGATCGGCGTCGGGGAGCGCGACGGTCGATTGATCGAAGCCAATGATGCCTATCTTCGCATCGTAGGGTATGATCGGGACGATCTCCTTTCCGGCCGTATCAGCTGGATGGCCATGACGCCGCCGGAATGGATCAATCGCTCCGAAAAGGCTCTCTCCGAGTTTGCGCTGACCGGCGCCGCCCAGCCGTTCGAGAAAGAATACTTCCGGAAAGACGGGAGCCGCGTGCCGGTGCTGGTCGGCATAGCGGGCATTGAGGGAACCGAAACCCATATCATCGCTTTCGTGCTCGACTTGACCGAGCGCAAGCGGGCCGAGCAGGCTCTGCATGAGGGCGAGGTTAAGATCCGGCGCCTGGTCGACGCCAACATTATCGGGATCGAGTTCTGGGATTACGACGGCCGGATTCTTGAGGCCAATGACGCGTTTCTACGCATGGTGGGATACGACCGCGATGATCTGATCGCAGGTCGCGTCGACCGGGATACCCTCACCCCACCCGAGTGGCGAGACTACGTCGCGCGTCGCGTGGTTGATGTGAAGATTAACGGGACCATCCAACCCTACGAGAGGGAATTCGTCCGAAAAGACGGCAGCCGCGTGCCCGTCCTGATCGCTGCGGCAAGCTTCGATGAAAGCGCCAACCAAGGCGTCGCCTTCGTGCTCGATTTGACTGAGCGCAAACAGGCGGAGGAGGAACTGCGGGCGAGCGAGGCCCGCTTCCGCACATTCGTGGACCATGCGACCGACACGTTCATGCTCCACGCCGAGGACGGCACGATTCTCGACGTGAATCGCCACGCCTCCGAAAGCTTGGGCTATAGCCGGGACGAACTGATCGGAATGGCGCCCACTGACTTCGACCCGGACGCAAAAACCGTGTTTCACCAAGGCATGAGGGAGCGCCTCGGCGCCGGAGAAATCCTCACCTTCGAGAGCCGTCACCGTCGAAAGGACGGAACCGAGTTTCCCGTCGAGGTGCGCGTGCGAGAGTTCGAGGGCAGGCGTGTTTCGCTGACACGGGACATTACCGAGCGAAAGCGGGCGGAAACCGAGGCGCGCGAGAACGAACGCCGATACCGCGAGACGCAGGCGGAGCTGGCCCACGCGAACCGCCTCGCAACGATGGGGCATCTTACGGCCTCAATCGCCCATGAGGTGAATCAGCCGATCGCCGCGGCGGTCACCAACGCCAACGCCGCTTTGCGCTGGCTGAGCGCTGAGCGCCCGGATGTCGAGGAAGTCAGACAGGCGCTCCGCCGTATTGTGGAGAACGGCAATCGAGCGGGCGAGGTCGTTGGCCGGATCCGTGCGCTGGTCAAGAAGGCGCCTCCGCGGAAGGACGCCGTGTCGATCAACGCCGCGATTCGCGAGGTCGTCGCCCTGACCCACGGAGAGGCGGCGAAGAACCGCGTCTCGGTGCGGACGCAATTCGCTGACGGCGTGCCGCTCATCGAATGCGACCGGGTGCAGCTGCAGCAGGTGATCCTGAACTTGATCGTCAACGCCATCGAGGCGATGAGCGGATCGAACCATGCGCCCCGGGACTTGCTTGTCATCACCGAGAAAGCCGAGCCCGACGGCGTACTGGTGGCGGTTCGAGATTCGGGTCCGGGGCTCGCGCCAGAGACTCTCGAGCGCCTCTTCGATCCCTTCTACACGACCAAGGCCAACGGAATGGGAATGGGGCTGTCGATCTGCCACTCGATCATCGAAGCGCATGGTGGACGATTGTGGGCGACCCCCAACCTGCCGCGCGGCGCGGTCTTTCAACTCACGCTGCCCGCCAATTCGGGGCCTTCGTGATCGCTCGCGACCCATGCGACCGAGACCCGAGGGCGCAACGGCAGATGGTAGGGCGCCCGCCTGATCGGCATGCGCGCGGCCTGCTCAATGACCCGGATGAGCGTCTCGGCCGCCGAAGTTGAACTGGTCCAGACCGCCTTTACGCAGCCCTTCCTCGATGCGGCCGCAAGCATGGCGAGGCCGTCGACCACGGCGGAAGTGAGTTTTGCGAGGCCGTACATTTGAAGAGGCGCGAGTTGCGCGGAGAGATCGTCGACGACGAGCCGCGACCGGGATTGCGGGTAATCGTGGGAGGAATGATGGGAATGAGTCATCTCGATTATCGCCAAATGACGCGGTTCTGTTTCGTTCGAAATGTTGGCGGCCGCGGCCAGTCCGCAATCTGTCATTAGATATAACCATCGCGCTATGTATGGTCCGAATTGAGGTGGCGCCGCCCGCCCAGTCTCCGAGACGCAAGGCGCAAGCGGTTGTCAAAGCGTGTAAATATAGGGCGCCCGGCTCACCGGATGGTTCGAATGACCTTTTCCGGCTATGGCGCGGCGCTGCCGTTCGATGAAAACTATCGGCCGAAACCCGCCGTCGCGGCCATCATCGAGGGTTTCACTGAGAAAGCGCCCTGACCGGCGTCGGCGCGCGCCGCTCACGCCTTGACCGCGCCCGCGGTCAGACCGGCGACGATATAGCGCTGCGCCATGAGAAACATGATGATCGCCGGCAAAATGGTCAGGGTAATGAAGGCCAGCACAAGCTGCCAGGAGGTCATATACTGGCCCTGGTAGGCCATGAGGCCAAGCGTCCAGGGGTAGCGCGACTCGCTGTTGAGGACGATGAGCGGCAGCAGATAGCCGTTCCAGCTGCCGACAAACGAGATGACCGCGACTGTCGACAGGATCGGGCCGGAGAGCGGCAGGGTGACGTAGATGAAATAGCGGAAGTAGCCGCAACCATCCATCATCGCGGCGTCGAGCAGTTCGCTCGGCAGCTGTTTGAAGGCGTTGCGGATGAGCAGCACGCTCATCGCCAGCGAGAATGCGACTTGCGGCAGGATGACGCCCCAGTAGGAATCGAGGAGGCCGAGATCGCGGATCTTGATGAAGAGGGGCACGATCGCGGTGGCCACCGGGAACAAAAGTCCGAGCTGGATGTAGCTCAAAAGGAACTTGTCGCCGAAGAAGCGCAGATGCGCGAAGGTGAAGGCGGCCATCGAGGAAACGATGAGCGTCAGCGCGACGGTGAACAGCGCGATCAACAGCGAATTGCCGAGCACCTGCCAATAGCGGTAGCCGGTCAGGATGCTCCAGTAGTTGCTCCACATCCAGACGTGCGGCAGGCCGAACGGATTGGTGCGCAGTTCGCTCAAATCCTTGAAGCCGTTGAGCGCGGTTGCGAGAACCGGGAAGAGGACGGCGCCGGCGAGCACGACCAGCGCCGCGAAGGTGACGATCGCGGCGAGCCCGCCGGGGCGGCGCCCTGAAGATCGAATGGCGTCGGCGGCTTCAGTCATCGCGCATCACGATGCGCTGGTAGCCGAAGGCGAAGGTCACGCAGATGATGAAGAGCACGACCCCGACCGCGGAACTGAAACCGATCCGCATCCGGGTCAGGCCGAAAAAGTAGAGGAACGAGACCATCGTGTTCGTCGTCTCGAACGGACCCCCGCCGGTCAACGGCACGATGATGTCAAAGAGCTGGAGCGCGCCGATGACCGAAAAGAAGACCGACAGCCGGATCATGGGTCCGAGCAGCGGCAGGGTGATGTGCCAGAAGCGCTGGAAGGGGCTCGCGCCGTCCATCTCCGCCGCCTCGAGCAGCGCCGGGTCGATCCCCTGCAGGCCGGCGATATAGAGCATCATGTGGAAGCCGAAATATTTCCACAGGACGACGATCAACACCGCCGAGAACGCCCAGGTCTTGTCCGCGAGCAGGAAATAGGGCGGCGCCCCGAACGCAGTGGTGACCGCGCCGACAAGGCCGTAATCGCCGTCGAACATGAAGTGCCAGATGAGGCCGGCGGCGACGTCCGCCAGCACGTACGGCAGGAAGAAGATCATCCGGAACCAGACCGCGCCAACGAGCCGGCCGGCGATCATGACCGCGACCGCCAGCGCAAGCGGCAACTGGACGAGCAGGGAAAAGACGATGATGATGCCGTTGTTGATCAGCGACCGGGTGAAAGTCGGGTTGCCGAACAGATAGCCGTAGTTCTTCAGCCCGATGAATTTTTCCGGCCGTCCGTAGCCGTTCCAGTTGAAGAAGCCGTACCAGCCGGCCTCCGCGATCGGCAGAAAGACGAAGACGGTAAACAAGAGAAGCGCGGGCGGAAGAAAGACGACCACCACCGCCCAGCTATTGAGGGTCATCCGCCGCGCCGGCTCGGAGTAAGCCGTCGCGGTCGGCTGGGCTTCGGCGTAAGTCACGGCGGTCAAGAAAACGAGCCTCCAGTCGCATCACGCGTTCCGGCCCCGCCTTGAAAACTGGGCGAGGCCGGGAGCTTACACTCTCAGCGGATATCCTACTGCTGGTCGGCGGCCTCCTGGATCGCGGCGGCGGCCGCTTCCGGGGTCGTCTGGCCCGCCGCCACCGCGACGGAAACGTCGTTGATGACGCGGCCGACCGACGGCCCAAGGTCCTGATCGAAGTAGTTCTGATGGTAGGTCGTCTTGGAGAGATCGTCAGCCAAGCGCTTGAACAAAGGATCGGTGAACGCGCTTTCCGAACCCTTGACGACCGGGATGTAGGCGGCCTTGGCCGCCGCTTCCTTCGCGTATTTCTCCTGGCTGAAGAATTTGAGGAAATCGACCGCCTCGGGCGGGGCGGACTTGCTCACCAGCCAGCCGTTGATGCCGCCGAGCGTGTCGGTCGCCTTGCCCTTGCCCCCCTCAATCACCGGAAAAGAGAGGATCCCGATGTCCTCGGCCGCCAGTCCCTTGCCATTGGTGGCATTGGGTCCCTGCATGCTGAGGAGCCATTGTCCCATAAGGTCCATCGCCGCCTTGCCGTCCCCGAAAATCCCGGAGGATTGCGTATGCGACGTCGACAGATATCCGGGCTGGAAGGGCTCGAGCGCGGCGAGTTCGTGCAGCCGCTTGCCGGCTTCGACGAAGGTCGCGTTCTTGAAGCCGCCGTCCTTGCCCGCCTTGGCGTCGGCGAGCGCATCCTCTCCGCCAATGCGCATGACGAGATAGGAATAGTAGAAGTGCATCGGCCATTTTTCGCCGGCGCCGACGACGAGCGGCGTGATCCCGGCCGCTTTGAGCTTCTTCACCGCGCCGAGGAAATCGTCCCAGGACTTGATGTCCTCCGCCTTCACGCCCGCCTTCTCGAACAGCTTCTTGTTGTAATAGAAGACGACCTCGCCCACCTCGAACGGCACGCCGACGACCTTGCCGTCGACCTTGAACGCGTCGACCGCGGTCGGGGAGAGGTCGGACTCCCACGAGGCGACGTCC
>PLUH01000423.1 GCA_003164825.1 Hyphomicrobiales bacterium | reverse complement strand
CGGTGCGCAGCGTCTCGGCGGTGAGCACATCGAGCGCCGAAAATGGCTCATCCATCAACAGCACGTCGGGATGCACGACCAGAGCACGCGCGAAGCCCACGCGCTGGCGCATGCCGCCGGAGAGCTCGCGCGGGTAGGCGGATTCGAAGCCGTCGAGACCGATCAGGTCGATGGCGGCGAGCGAGCGCTTGCGGATCTCCGCGCGGGGCATGTTCTGCGCTTCCAGGCCGAGAGCGACGTTCTCGAACACGGTGAGCCAGGGAAACAGCGCAAAGCTCTGAAACACCATCGCGACGTCCTTGGCTGGACCAACGACCGGCTCGCCGGAGATCGTCACCGTCCCCTGCGTCGGCCGCGTGAGCCCGGAGATGATGCGCAACAGCGTCGACTTGCCGGAACCCGACCGCCCGAGCAGGGCGACGATCTCCCCGGTCTTCATGCTCAGCGAAACCTCGCTCAAGACCGGCGCGCGGGTCTCGCCCGACCCGGTCTGGAAGACCTGGGTCACCTTGTCGACGTTCAGGAGCGTCGTGATCGCTGGGTCCAACATGGTGAACTCCTCGGTGGACGATAGGGACTAGAGGCGCAGCCGGCGCTCCGCGTAGGCGTAGAGCCGGCGCCAGAACAAGCGATTGAAAATCGTAACGAACAGAGACATGACGGCGACGCCAAGCACGATCTTAGGGAAGTCGCCCTTGTCGGTCGCCTGGGCGATATAGGAGCCGACGCCGTCGGCGACGACGGTATGGTCCTTCCACTTTACGTATTCGGCGACGATCGAGGCGTTCCACGAGCCGCCCGTGGCGGTGATCGCGCCCGTTATGTAATAGGGCATGATGCCCGGAATGATGACCTGCCTCCACCATAGCCAGCCATGCACGTGGAAATTCGCCGCCGCCTCCCGGAGATCGTTGGGAAAGGCCGCCGCGCCGCCGATCGTGTTAAAAACAATGTACCATTGGGTGCCGAAAACGATGAGGAAGCTCAGCCAAATGTTCGGGTTGAGATTGAAAGCGAGCACCAGGCTCACAGCGGCGCCGAACAAAAGGTTGACCGGGAAGGCGGCGAGGAACTGGGCGATCGGCTGAACGGCTTCCGCCCAGCGGGGTCTGAGCCCGACCCAGACGCTGATCGGCACCCAGACCACGGTCGCGAGCGCCATCAGCACGATGACGCGGATGAGGGTGTAGGTCGTCAGCAGGAAGACGTGCGCCACTTCATCCCAGTTCGCTCCGGTGGCGATATAGGAGACGGTGAGCCAGGCAGCCCAGGCGGCGACGGCGATGACGATGAGAATCCACAGCGCGTCAATCAGCCGCGAAGGGACCTGCGACTTCGACAAACTTGGCGCCGACGCAGACCGCGGGAGACGCAGCGGCCAGAAGCTCACGCTGCGCATCGCCGCGGCGATCGGCACGAAACCCGATTTCAGCCAATATGTACGCTTGATCAGGTTGAGCATCCAGGAACTCTCGACATCCTGGCTCTCCGACAATTCGACCCGGAACTTCGCCGCCCAGGCGACGATCGGCCGGAACAGCAACTGATCGTACAGCAGGATGACAATCCCCATCGTCAGCACCGCCGCGCCGATCGCCCACCAGTTGCCTTCGTCATTCGCCTTGGCGATGTAGGAGCCGACTCCAGGCAGGGTGATGGTCGTGTCGCCGACCGTGATCGCCTCCGAGGCGACGACGAAGAACCAGCCGCCCGACATCGACATCATGGTGTTCCAGATCAACCCCGGCATCGCGAACGGCGCTTCGAGCTGCCAGAACTTCTGCCAGCCGGTGAGACGGAATCCGCGCGCGACCTCGTCCAGATCTGGCGGCACGGTGCGCAGCGACTGGTAGAAGGAAAAGGCCATGTTCCAGGCCTGGCTGGTGAAGATGGCGAAGATCGCCGCCAGTTCCGCGCCCAAAGTGTTGCCGGGAAAGAGGCCGAGAAAGAAGGTCACGGTGAAAGACAGAAAGCCAAGGATCGGCACCGACTGCAGGACGTCGAGCACCGGGATCAGCACCATCTCCGCCCGCCGGCTCTTGGCCGCGAGTGTCGCGTAAGTGAAGGTGAAAACGAGCGAGGCGGCGAGCGCGGCGAACATGCGCAGCACCGTCCGGAACGCGTAATAGGGCAATTCCCAATAATCGAGCGACACCACCGACTCGTTCGCCGCCGGCAACGGCGCGGAAATGCCGTGATAGCTTTTGGCGATCCCAGTCAGGACGGCCAGAATCGCCGCGAACGCGATGAGGTCCCATTGGTTCGGCAGGATGCGCCGCCCGGCGGACACAAAGGTGGTCAGTTGAGGCATCGGCGACTTCCGCTTGGCGAGACGACGCGAGGGCGAACCGGGCGGCCAAACGGGCGCTAAACAACGTCAAACACGGTTGCCGCGGCCGAAGCAATCGGAATTTGACCCGCTCGCCCGGATCGATCCCAGGGCCAGCCATGATGAGCGCATATGACAGTATGACGACAGGGGCGGCGGGGGGCCGATGACTTTATCGCGGGCGGCCGAACGGGCTCTCGGATCCGCGCCGGAAGGGCGCTTCCGGCGCGGCCCTAGCGGCGCTCGGCTTGCGTTTCCGCTTCGGGTCTCCTATATCGCCCGCCATTCCACAGGCGGATTTTTCGCGGCTCCTGCTCAAGGTCCCGCTCCGGTGGCGAGGCTCGCTTCGCCTTCAAATGATCCGCCGAGGCTCAACCGGACAAGGACGACCCCATGGCTTTGCCAGATTTCACCATGCGCCAATTGCTCGAGGCTGGCGCGCATTTCGGCCACCAGTCGCACCGCTGGAACCCGAAAATGGAGCCTTATATCTACGGCTCGCGCAACTCGATCCACATCATCGACCTCGCCCAGACCGTCCCTTTGCTGCATCAGGCGCTGAAGACGGTCTCCGACACGGTCGCCAAGGGCGGGCGGGTGCTGTTCGTGGGCACCAAGCGCCAGGCGTCGGACGAGATTGCCGCCGCGGCCAAACGTTCGGCGCAGTATTTCGTCAACGCGCGCTGGCTCGGCGGCATGTTGACCAACTGGAAGACGATATCGGCTTCGATCTCGCGCCTGCGCAAGGTCGACGAGCTCCTGGGCGAAGGCGCGAAGGGCTTGACCAAGAAGGAGCGCCTGATGTTGTCGCGCGAGCGCGACAAGCTCGAGACCGCCCTCGGCGGGATCAAGGACATGGGCGGCGTCCCCGATCTGGTGTTCGTCATCGACACCAACAAGGAAGCGCTGGCGATCAAGGAAGCCAACCGGCTCAAGATTCCGGTGATCGCGATCCTCGACACCAACAGCGATCCGGACGGCATCGCCTATCCGGTGCCGGCGAACGACGACGCCGGCCGCGCCATTCAGCTTTATTGCGATCTTGTCGCCCGCGCGGCGATCGACGGCATTTCGCGCGGGCAGGGCGCGCAGGGGGTCGATATTGGCGAAGCGGAGACGCCGGTCGCCGAACCGCTNNCGACCGAGCAGTTCGAGCTCCTGTCGGCGCCGCGCGGCGCGCCGGACGACCTGGCCAAGCTTACCGGCGTCGGGCCGCAGATCGTCAAGAAGCTCAACGAGCATGGCGTGTTCCATTACTGGCAGCTCGCCGCGATGACGCCGGACGAGACCGCCAAGCTCGACGCCGATCTCAGGTTCAACGGCCGCGTCGCCCGCGACAAGTGGAGCGAGCAGGCGCGCGCGCTGATGGCCGCCGAGTAAGGCTTTTTTATCCTGGGCATGGGCCGCGGCCGGCTCGGCCTCGAAAAGGACCTGAAGTCGAGTCGCCGCGCCGAGTTGCGCTGCGTGGCGCTCGAGAATGAAGAGGGACGCGATGGCGACCATTTCCGCGGGGCTGGTCAAGGATCTGCGCGAGAAGACCGGCGCGGGCATGATGGATTGCAAAAATGCGCTGAGCGAGACCAACGGCGACATCGAGCAGGCGGTCGACTGGCTGCGCAAGAAAGGCCTCGCCAAGGCGGCCAAAAAGAGCGGGCGCGTGGCGGCGGAGGGTCTTGTCGGTTTGGCCGTCGATAAGAACCTCGGCGTCGTCGTCGAGGTCAATTCCGAAACCGACTTCGTCGCCCGGAACGATGACTTCCAGGCGCTGGTCAAGGGCGTGCTCGCGGTCGCGCTCGACCACGCGCCGCAGGTCAACGCTGAGACGGTGCTCGGCGCGCATTATCCGGACGGCGGCACGGTGAGCGAAGCGATCGCCAACGCCATCGCGACCATCGGCGAGAACATGACGCTGCGGCGAACGCACGGCCTCAGCGTCGCCGAGGGCGCAATCGGCCATTATGTGCATGGGTCGATCGCCGATGGCCTCGGCAGAATCGGGGTCATCGTCGGGCTCGAATCCGCCGGCGATAAGGCTCGGCTGGCTGTGCTCGGCCGCCAGCTCGCGATGCATGTCGCCGCCGCCAGCCCGGTCGCGCTCGACGCCGCCGGGCTCGATCCGGCGACGATCGCGCGCGAGCGCGCGGTGCTCGCCGAGAAGAACGCCGGCAAGCCGGCGAACGTGCTCGAGAAGATTGTCGAATCGGGGCTGAAGACCTTTTATAAGGAGGTCTGCCTCCTTGATCAGGCTTATGTCCACGATCCCGCCAAGACCGTCGCTCAGGCGATCAAAGAGGCCGAGAAAACAGTCGGCGCGCCGATCGCAGTCACTGGCTTTGTGCGCTACGCGTTAGGCGAAGGCGTCGAGAAGCCGGCGGAAGAGGCCTGACGGCCTGACGAATTCACCAAGCGGCCTCTGGGGGCCGCTTTTTTATCGCGAAGGATTGCCGGACAGGCGATGGCGCGGCCGGGTGCGGCGCGATTGACGGTTCGAGGAGGGGCCCAATGACGACGAAATCGCCGAAACCCTTGTTCAACCGCGTCGTCGTCAAGCTCTCGGGTGAAGCGCTGATGGGGCCTGATACGCACGGCCTGCACGCGCCGACCGTGCAGCGCATGGCGGGCGATCTGAAGGCCGCCGCGGAGCTTGGGGTGCAAGTCGCGGTCGTCGTCGGGGGCGGCAATTTCTTTCGCGGCCTCCAGGGCGCGGACAAGGGCATCGAGCGCGCGCGCGCCGACTCGATCGGCATGCTGGCGACGGTGATGAATGCGCTGGCGATGGAGGGGGCCCTGGAGAAGATCGGCCAGCCCGCGCGCGTCCTCTCCGCGGTCGCCATGCCGTCGCTATGCCAGCCCTACTCGCGCCAGGCGGCGCTGGCTCATCTCGTCAAACGTCGGGTGATCATCCTTGCCGGCGGCACCGGCAATCCCTTTTTCACCACCGATACCGGCGCGGCGCTGCGCGCGGCGGAGTTGTCGTGCGACGCGGT
Organism: Hyphomicrobiales bacterium; assembly: GCA_003164825.1. Classification (GTDB taxonomy): domain Bacteria; phylum Pseudomonadota; class Alphaproteobacteria; order Rhizobiales; family Beijerinckiaceae; genus Roseiarcus. Next base: position 5,234 of record PLUH01000423.1, on the reverse strand, counting down.
GATGAAGGCGACGCATGTCGACGGCATCTACTCGGCCGACCCGAAGAAGGATCCGGCCGCGACGCGCTTCGAGCGCCTCAGCCACGACGAGGCCATCGCCCGCAAATTGCAGGTGATGGATACCGCAGCCTTCGCGCTCGCGCGCGACAACGGAATCCCGATCGTCGTCTTCTCCGTCGACGAGCCCGGCGCCATCCCCTCCGCGCTTTTAGGCAAGGGGCGGGCGACTTACGTGATGCCTTAAGCGCCTAAGAGTAAGGAAGAGGCGGGCTCGATGGCCTCACTTCGGCGAGAAGCGCTTGAACTCGCCGGCGTAAGGTTTGGCGAGCGGCGGCGCATACGTGCGGCGCTTCGAGGTCCTCAAGCCCAGCCGGACCAGGCTTTCGGCCAGGCTGACCGCGCAGGCGACCCCGTCGAGCACCGGAACGCCGGCCTTGCGCTCGAGGTCGCGGGCGAGATCGGTCATGCCGGCGCAGCCGAGCACGATCGCCTCGGCGCCGTCCTCGGCCAGCGCCCGCCCGATTTCCTGTTCGATGATGCTCCGCGCCCCAGAGCCCGGCTCCTCGAGCGCCAGCACCGGAACCTCGGCGGCGCGCACCCGCGCGCAGCGGACGCTTAGCCCGTATTTCGCGAGGTTATGCTCGATCGGGGCGATTGAGCGCGACAGCGTGGTGACGACGCTGAATTTCGCTGCGATGAGGCTCGCCAGATGAAACGCGGCCTCGCCGATCCCGAGGACCGGAGCTTCGGTCGCGCATCGCGCCGCGTCGAGGCCGGTGTCGTCGAAACAGGCGACGACGAAGGCGTCGGCGTCGCCGGCCTTGCCGATCTCCTCGATCAACCCTGGAACCGAGAACGCCTCGTCGAAATAGCCTTCGATGCTCGGCGGGCCGAAATCGGGGTTGACGGCGGTGACCTCGACCCCGGGCGAAGCGGCGGCCTTGGCCGCGGCGCCGATCTTCAGCGTCATCGAGCGGGTGGTGTTGGGATTGACGACGTGGATGCGCATGCGGTCGCCCCTCGGTCTGGCCTTCAAATAGAGGCGCCGGACGCGCTCGTCCATGCCGAAGCCGCCGGAGGCGAGCGCAAACGGAAATATGGAGCGACTAACGCGCCGGGCGCGGACGCAATCGAACTTTCAGCCCTACCGGCGACATGGTGAAGCCGAACAGCTCCGTGACATCCTCTGGGCGGCCCACCCGGTCCACGTCGAAACTTTTGTACAACATGGATAGAAATGTTTTCATCTCGAGGAGAGCGAGCGAACGCCCCGGGCACATGCGCGGACCCGAACCGAACGGAGCGTTGGCCGAAACCTCGTGCGCGCCGGGGTGATGCTCCATCCATCGCTGCGGGCGGAAGGCGAGCGGCTGGACGAAATTCTTTTGATCCAAGGCCGGAACCCGCGGGAGGATTACGACGGTGGTTCCCGCCGGGATGCGAAGATCGCCGAGCGCCGCATCGACATTGGCGTCAAACAATCCGACCGGAGCGACCGGCCGCAAGCGCATCGTCTCATTGGCGACCGCGCCGGCGCGCGCCAGCCCGTTGGCGACGTCGATGTTTTCCGCGACATCAACCGGCCCCACCATTTCGTCCGCCTCGCGCCGGATTTCCGCCACCCATTCGGGACTGTCGCAAAGGTGGTGGACCGCCCACGCCAGCGTGTTTGCGGTCGTATCTTCGCCAGCGAGCAGCATGGTCATGAGATTCGACATGATCACATCGTCGGCAAAGGGCTTGCCCTCTTCGTCGACGGCGGCCAGCATCGCCTCGAGGAAATTGGACGGCCTGTGGGCGCGGTCGGGATCCGCCTGCAGGCCGGCGCGCGCGTTGTCCACGAGGCCGCTGAGCCAGGCGCGAACATTCCTCAATGCGCGCTCGAGCCGCCTGTCGGAGGGCGACCGAACAATCCGCCAGATCGGAAACAGCGCAAAGAGACGGCGGTTGACCGCAGGAAAAATTATCTCCAGCTCGCGCTGGATCACATCATCGGCCTGTTCGACCGTGTTGACGTCATAGCCGAAGGCGATCAGCATCGTCACGTCGACAGTGAACCGCTTGAGCTCCTCGACGAAATCAAGCGGCTCCCCAGCCTCGGCGGACCGCTCCCAGCGCCTCTTCAGCCTGGCGGCCACGGTCCCGATGCAGGGGTAGAGCTGGCGAAGATGGCGCTGGGCAAGCGCGGCGACGGAAAGCTTGCGCTGCGGACGCCAGGCGTCCCCTTCCGCGTTGAACACGCCCTTAATGCCAATCTCTGAGATGATGCGGTCCATATTCGCGCTGCGACGAAACGTCTCCGGCCGCGCCCGCAGCATCTCGTCGATNNCCGTACTGTTCAGCCCATGCCTGAAGAATGAGATGCACCCTGGTCGGATCGAGCTGGTGGAGATTGCCGACGAGCGGCAGAGGTCTTGGGCCGGGCAGATCGTCGAGCGAGCGGGTCGGCGCGGCCCTGCGCGGAGCGCCCTTCAAGGTCGAGACGTCGACGAAAATGGCCCCGTCGCGTTCCACGGCGGGACACGAGGCGAGACACTCCGGCCCACCGTCGCGCCGGCCGGAGTCGAGCGAAAACCGCCAGCGATGGTTGCGACAAACGAGCCTGTCGCCTTCGATTTCGCCTTCGCCTAGAAGCGCGCCCTGATGCGGGCAGAGGCCCTGGAAGGCGCGCCACCCGGCGCCTGTTCGTACGAGCGCGACATCGACGCCGCTGGCCGACAAAGCGAAGGGACCATGGCCGACGAGATCGCGCGAATTGGCGATGCGAACGAAGGGGTCGGGCTTCATGCAACCTGCTCCAGTGTGAGCCCGCCAAGGTCTTGGCGGCGCCAGCGGCCTGCAACTCGACATGAGCAATCTCGACCGGCTGTCCTGAGGTCGAGAAAGGGAAATTCTGTCCCCCCCGGCAGTTCTTGGCAAGGCGGAAAGCTCCGCATCGACTGGCGCCTCCCGCAGGCTTGCGCGTGACGCGCACGGCTCCTAAAGCCATGCGGCGCGTTGATCGGGTCGGCCACCGCCCCGAGGCTCGGGAAAGGGAGGGTGAATAATGGCGCACAAGATCCTGGTCGCCCAGGGCGGCGGCCCGACCGCGGTCATCAACCAGTCGCTGGCCGGGGTGGCGCTGGAGGCGCGGCGTTTCCCGGACGTTTCGCATGTCTACGGCGCGCTGCAGGGCGTGCGCGGCATCGTCAACGACGACCTCGTCGATCTCGGGCAGGAGACGGTCGCCAACCTCGAAGCGGTCGCCGCGACCCCAGCCGCGGCGCTCGGCTCGACCCGCGACAAGCCGGACCGCAAATATTGCCAGGAGATCTTCAAGGTCCTGAAAGCCCACGCGATCGACACGTTCTTCTATATCGGCGGCAACGATTCCTCCGACACCGTGCGCATCGTCGCCGAGGAGGCCAAGACGTCCGATCATGGGCTTCGCGCCATCCATATTCCGAAGACCATCGACAACGATCTGGTCGGCTTCGATCACACGCCGGGCTATCCGTCGGCGGCGCGCTTCGTCGCCCAGGCCTTCGCCGGCGCCAATCTCGACAATCTGGCGCTGAAGGGCGTCTATGTCGCCGTGGTGATGGGAAGGCACGCCGGCTTCCTCACCGCGGCTTCGGCGCTGGCGCGCAAATATCCCGACGACGGCCCCCATCTCATCTATCTGCCGGAGCGGACCTTCGTCGTCGACAAGTTCCTCGCCGATGTGAAAACGGTCTTCGAGCGTCACGGCCGGTGCATCGTCGCCGTATCCGAAGGCATTCACGACGAGAAGGGCGAGGCGATCATCTCAAAGTATATCGGCGAGACCGAGAAGGACGCGCATGGCAACGTCCAGCTCTCCGGCACCGGCGCGCTCGCCGATCTCCTTTGCGAGGAAGTCAAGGCGAAGCTCGGCATCAAACGGGTGCGCGGCGACACGTTCGGCTATCTGCAGCGCTCGTTCGTCGGCTGCGTCAGCAAAGTCGATCAGCGCGAAGCGCGCGAGGTCGGCGAGAAGGCGGTGCAATATGCGCTTGGAGGCGCGGGCGACGGCTCGGTCGCCATTCGCCGCGTCGCCGACTACGCGGTCGACTATCCGCTGATCCCGCTCGAGACGGTCGCCGGCAAGACGCGGGTGATGGAGGACCATCTGATCAACGCCCCCGGCAATGACGTGACGAAGGCGTTCTTCGACTACCTGCGCCCGCTGCTCGGGCCTGACATGATCGAGGTCGCGCGGCTGCGGGCCGCCAAGGTCGAGAAGGCAGGGGTGCTGACGGGCGATTCCAGCTGAGCGGGCGCGGGACCGCGGGGCGGGAAGCAAAGCAAAGCCCGGGGAAGCTTTTTCAAAGCTCCGGCGGAAGGAAAACCAAAGCTGGAGGAAGGAAATCCAAAGCCGACGGAAAGAAAACCAAATCCGACATTCTCCTAGGAATTCAATCTTTTCAATAGCTTGAGCAGACATACGAATCGGCTCTTTCTTTCTTTTTGTCGTGGAGCGCCGAGCGAGGCTCGGAGGCGTATCGGCGCGCCCAGACCCTTGGCCCCGACAAAGGGACCGTAGCACATCATTCTCTTTTTAGAAATATATTTCTCAGAGGTTTTGATTCGACGAAATCCCGCAAACGTGATGACGATGCGGGAGAATTACGCCGAGATTGCCAAAAGTGAGTTGACAATTGCCGCACGGGCCGGCTTTAAATGACGCGCGGAACTACCAATAGCGAACGTCAAGAAGCCCCTGCCGACACGGCCGGGGACAGGGTTTTTTTTGCGCTCCGCGATGAAGCGCAAAACCTCGACGTTGAGCTGATCCTAAGAGGGAAAGGACAAGGGTAATGGTCAAGAGATTTGCGTTTGGGTGGGGGCTCGCGTCAATCGTCGCGCTCGGTTGGGCTTCGGCGGGATCGGCTGAAGCCGAGACGGCTCAAGAAATCCTGTCCACTTTCAACCTGGTTACAACCGGCGACGTGTCGACCACCCAGGACATCGTGGGAAACGCGGTCGTGGGCGGCAGCCTGAGCGGGGCGAGTTTTTTCGCTGGCGGCTCGAATGTACCCGCGTCGCCGGAGCTCGATCTGTACGGGACTCTGGAGAACGCGATTAACCTCAACGCCGGCGGCGACCTGTACTACAACGGCACGATCAATCCGCCGGCGCACGTCGACTTCAACGGCGGGGGCTCCCAGAAGCCGCTCGACACCGCGACGAACCCCCTCTCCGACTATACTGCGCCGCTCGAAGCCCTCTCGACC
>PLUH01000274.1:11895-22639 GCA_003164825.1 Hyphomicrobiales bacterium | reverse complement strand
GACGCGCAATTCTTCGGCTGTACCGGTCCGCGCATGCGCCGCGCCGGCGTCGAAACCGTGGTGGACGCCGCCAGCCTGGCCGTGGTCGGGCTGGTCGAAGTGGTTTCCCACATCCCCCGTATCTATGGTGAATTCCGCAAATTGCGGGCCGCCGCGCGCCGCCGCCGGCCCCAAGCCCATCATTCAGGCGATGGCGGCGAAGCTCGGCTCGCCGGTCGAGATCACGCCGCGCGTGCCTTCGCTCGCCTACCGCCTGTGCATGGCGGCGCTTGGCGCCGTCGATTTCGCCGTCGCAGCCGAAAACTCGCACGATTGGGACATCGCCGCCGCCGATCTTCTGCTCGAGGAAGCGGGCGCGCGCCTGATCGACGGGTCGGGCGAGCCGCTCCTCTACAACGCCCGCCAAGTCCGGCGCGGCGCGCTCCTCGCCGCGTCGGCGGCGGCCCCGCCCAGCCTGATCGAGGCCTTTCGCGCCGCGATCGGCTGGCGGCCAAACTGACCGGCGGCGGCGGTTATCGGACGGCTTGCGTTTTTGCCGCGACGAAGGCAAAGGCCAGCCGGTGAACCGGCGCCGATACGCATAAACGCGTCTCAAGGAAAACGATCATGACGTCCCGCGATCCCAAAGCTCAAGGCGAGGCGAAGCCGCAGCTGCTGCACCTGGTGTTCGGCGGCGAACTGAAATCGCTCGACAGCCACGAATTCCGCGATCTCGACACGATCGACATCGTCGGCCTGTTTCCCGACTACGCCAGCGCCGAGCGGGCGTGGCGCGCCAAGGCTCAGGCGACGGTCGACAGGGCGCAGTTCCGCTATTACGTCGTCCACCTGCATCGCCTCCTCGAACCGGACCTCACGCCCCCGACCCGGACCGCCTGAGCGCTCAATGGCGAGGCGTGTCGGCAGGTCGCAGTGGGCGCAGGAGTCGATCGGCTTCCTGCTCGCGACCTATCTGCGCCTCGTTCAGGGCACGAGCCGGTTCACGACCGTCCCCGAGGATCTCGACGCATTCATCAAGGGCGAGCTGCCGCTGATCGCCGCGATGTGGCACGGCCAGCATCTGATGATGCCGCTCGCACGTCCGAAGACCATGGATCGGCTCGCGGTGCTCATTTCGCGCCACGAGGACGCCGGCGCCCAGGCGCTTGCCGCCGAGCGGCTCGACATCACCCCGGTGCGCGGCTCGGGCGGCCCCGCCGACCGCATCTATTACAAGGGCGGGGCGTCGGCGATGCGCGAATTGATGCGCCAGCTTGAATCCGGCGCCTCCGTCGCCATGACCGCCGACGTGCCCAAGCGCGCGCGCATCGCCGGGCACGGAATCGTCGCACTGGCCAAGCTGTCGGGCCGTCCGATCGTCCCGACCGCAGTGGTGTCGAGCCTGCGCGTCCAGTTCCACACCTGGGATCGCGCCACGCTTGGATTGCCGTTCGGTCGCGCGGTCGTCATCGCCGGCGATTTGATCCGCGTTTCGGCCAACGCGGATGAAGCGGAGATAGAGGCCGCCCGGCGCGCCGTCGAGCACGGGCTCGACGAGGCCCACCGGCAGGCCTACGCGATGGTTGGCGCAAGCGATCCCGGCGCCCAGCTGAGACCGGCATGACGGCGCCGCTGTCGCTTATCGCCTACCGAACAGCCTCGTTCCTGGCGACGCCGCTGGCCGGGCCGATCCTGGCGATGCGGCTCAGGCGCGGCAAGGAGGATCCGCGACGCATCGGCGAGCGCCGGGGCCTGACCCGTCTCGCCCGTCCGCCGGGACCGCTCGTCTGGCTGCACGGCGCAAGCGTCGGCGAAGCTGCGGTGCTCCTGCCCTTTGTCGAGCGCATCACCCGCACGGGCGCGACCGCGCTGGTAACCACCGGAACGCTGACCTCGGCCGCCTTGCTCGCACAGCGCCTGCCGCCGGGCGCGCTGCATCAATATGCGCCGCTTGACAGTCCGCTGTTCGTTCGCCGGTTCCTCAGGCATTGGCGCCCCGACGCGGCGCTGGTGGCGGAGAGCGAACTCTGGCCCAATATGATCGTGGAATTGAAGCGGTCAGGGTCGCCGCTGGCGATGGTCAACGGGCGGATCAGCGAGCGGTCGCTCAGTCGCTGGATGAAGGCGCCGCGGTTCATCGCCGCGCTGATGAAGGATTTCGATCTGTGCCTCGCCCGCAGCGAGAGCGACGGCGAACGGCTTGTTGCGCTGGGCGCGCCGAGGGTGCTCGTCGCCGGCGACGTCAAATTCGACGCGCCGACGCTGCCGGCCGACCGGCGCGAGCTGGCCGAGCTCGCCGGCCTGACGTCGGGCCGCCAGATCTGGATCGCCGCCTCGACCCACGAAGGCGAGGAGATGATCGCGGCGGCGGCGCACAGGCGCCTCCGCCAGGTGTTTCCCGACGCGCTGACGCTGATCGCGCCGCGCCATCCCGATCGGGGCGAGGCGGTCCTGCGCCAGCTCGAGGCGCAGGGCCTCGTCTGCGCCCTGCGCTCGCGCGGCGACGCGATCGGGCCCGGGACGGCGGTCTATGTCTGCGACACGATCGGCGAACTGGGGCTGTTCTATCGCCTGGCAGGCGTGGTGTTCGTCGGCAAGTCTTTCGTCGGCGGCGGCGGGCAGAATCCGATCGAGCCCGCCCGGCTCGCCTGCGCCATTCTGCATGGGCCAATGGTGGCGAATTTCGCCGACGCCTATGGGGCGCTCGACGACGCCGGCGGCGCGCTCGCCGTCGCGCGTCCGGAGGATTTGGGCGACGCGCTGATTGCGCTCTTCGTCAACGCGGCGCGTCTCAGGGCGATGGCGCGGGCGGCCGGCGATACGGTCGAGCGCCGGGCGGGCGCCGTTGACCGCTCGATGCGGGCGCTCAAAGCCCTGTTGCCGGTTGCCGAGGCGGCGCGGTGAGGGCGCCGGGGTTCTGGATGAAGCGGCGCCCGACCGTGCTCGCGCGCCTACTTTATCCGGTCGGAATATTGTACGGCCGGACGACCGCGCGACGCATGCGTGGCCCGAGCGAGCGGGCCGGCGCGCCGACGATCTGCGTCGGCAACTTCGTCGCCGGCGGCGCCGGCAAGACGCCGGCCGCGCTGGCGCTTGCGCGGATGCTGATCGCCAACGGCCGGCGCGTCGCCTTTCTGTCGCGCGGCTACGGCGGCGCCGAACGCGTCGAGCCGCTCATGGTCGACGCGAACGCTCATACCGCGGCCGTCGTTGGCGACGAGCCGCTGCTGCTGGCGAGGATCGCGCCGTGCTGGGTAGGGACGGATCGGCTCCGAAGCGCGAGAAGCGCGGTGGAAGCCGGCGCGAACGCGCTGGTTCTCGACGACGGCCTGCAGAATCCGGCGCCGGTCAAGGACCTCGCCTTCGCCGTCGTCGACGGCGAGACCGGTTTCGGCAACGGCTTATGCGTTCCGGCCGGCCCGTTGCGCGCCCCGGTTTCAGCCCAGCTGCCGTTCGTACGGGCGCTGATCGTACTCGGCGGCGAAGAGGCGGCGCTGTCGGCGATCGCGGCCGCCGCGCCGGGCAAGCCCCTGATCCGCGCCAGCCTCGAACCCGACGCGCTCGCCGCGGCGCCGCTCATCGGCCGCGAGGTGGTCGCCTTCGCCGGCATTGCGCGGCCGGAGAAATTCTACGCCACCCTGCGCCGGGTCGGGGCGCAAATCGTCATGACCCGCGACTTCGCCGACCATCATCCCTACACGCCGCGCGAGATCGAGGCGCTGATCGAGGAAGCCGGGCGGCGGACCGCGCTTCTCGCGACAACCGAGAAGGACATCGTCCGCCTCGGCGCCCGTCACGCCCGCGCCGTCGTGACCCTGCCCGTGACCCTGCGGTTCGACGAACCGGGCGTCGTGCAGCGCATGCTGCGCCAGGCATTACGGGGGTGACGAAGTCGTGGCGGCCATGTAAGCGCGTCAGCTGCTTGCTATGATCGGATTCGTCCACTTGAGGCTCGAAAATCGGGAGAAGTCACGATCGGTCGTACAAACCGTCGCGCCATGTTCGATCGCGATCGCGGCGAGGACGGCGTCCATGACAAGCGGCCCGACAGTCTGGCCATCGAGCGCGAGGCTGCGCAGAGTGTCCCAGTGCCGCTCGCCCGGCTCGAGAATGCCAACCGCCGGCAGGGCGAGCCAAGACGAGATCGCCGCCTCGGCCTCAGAAATGGAAAGGGGGCGCTCGAACACGCGCGGGTTCGTACCGATCCTCAGAAAGGCCCATAGCGTCACCCAGGCAAATCGTACAAGCTCAGGCCCGGAGAGCGCCTTCTCGAGCCAGGCTCGACTCTGTTCATGCTGCTCCGCTCTCGGGTGATAGGCGTAAAGCAGCAGATTCGCGTCGACCAGAATCATCGGTGTAGCGAGCCCTCCGTCTGTTCGATGAGGTCGGCCACGTTGTCCAGACTGAGCCCTGGCTTGATGTCGCCAAGGTCGCGAGCGGTAATATTGAAGGCCTGCCCACGAGCGGCCGACCGCCGGCTGGCCAACCCACTGCGCAGCGTCTCGTTGACAATCTCCTTGAAGGGCCGGCCAGCGCGGCGCGATTCCGCCCTGAGCTTCGCCGCCACGTCGTCATCGAGGGTCAGGGTCGTCCGCATGTCTTGATGCTAGTGCGAAGGCATCATGATGTCAAAGGCCGGACGTGGTGGTGTCGTAACGCGCGACCAGAGACGCGCGGGCGGGAAATGTTGGCCGAAGTCGTCCTCTCCGGGCGCCCTCAGGCCGCGGCGCCGGGTCCGCGGATCAGATCGGCGGCGCGCTCCGCGATCATGATCGTTGGCGCATTGGTGTTGCCCCGCACCACGCTCGGCATCACGGAAGCGTCGACGACGCGCAGCCGCTCGACGCCTCGCACCTTGAGTTCGCTATCCACCACCGGCCCGATCGCGCAGGTGCTGGTCGGATGATAGACAGTCCGGGTATTGCGTTCGACGAAGTCCCAGACGTCGGCCTTCGAGCTTGATCTTGGAACGTGATAGGCGCCCTTGATATGGGCGCGGAGCGCTGGCTGGTCGGCGATGTCCAGTCCTATGCGCATCCCCTCGACCATGCTTTGGCGGTCCTCGGCGGTCGCATAGTAATTGTGCAGTATATTCGGCTTGGCCGCCGGATTGACGCTTCGCAACGAGACCTTGCCCCGGCTCGTCGGCTTGAGCACGCAGGGGCTGAAGGAGAAGGCGTGGGCGGTCGGCGGCTCCAGACCTTGCCCGCGCGTGATCACCGGCATGGCGTGGAACTGGACGTCGGGCGCCTCCAACCCGTCCCGGGTCCGGAAGAAGCCGCCGGCCTCGGCGTAGTTGGAGGTCAGCGGGCCGCGCCCTTCGGTTTGCAAGAGCGCGGCGTTTTCCGCGGTTGCCGCGGTGATCAGCGTTTCGGTATCCGTGTACCAGCTCATGAACGCCATCGGATGGTCTTGCAACCCGACCCCGACGGGCAAATCCAGGCGGACCGGAATCTGCAGCGCCGCAAGGTCCGCCGCCGGCCCGACGCCCGATAACAACAACAATTGCGGGGAATTGTAGGCGCCCGCGGCGAGGATCACCTCGGCGTCGGCGTGGACCGCCTCGAGAGCCCCGTTGCGGGCGATCTCGACTCCGCTCGCGCGCTGGCCGTCGAACAGGATTCGCGTGACGAGCGCGTCGGTGATCACTTTGAGGTTCGGCCGCGTCGTCGCCGGGCGCAGATACGCGCCGGCCGTGCTACACCGCATGCCGTTGCGCTGGGTGCACTGATACCAGCCGACGCCATCCTGGCTCGCGCCGTTGAAGTCCGGGTTCTCCTCGTATCCGGCTTCGACGCCGGCGCGCACGAAGGCGTCCATCAACGGATGGCGCGAGCGCCCGTCTGAGACCGAAAGCGGTCCGAGCTTGCCGTGAAACTGGTCGTCGCCGCGCTCGTTGGCTTCCGCCTTGCGGAAGTAGGGCAGAACCTCGTTATAGCTCCAGCCCTTGGCGCCGTCGGCGGCCCAACCGTCATAGTCGGCGCGATGACCGCGGATGTAGATCATCGCGTTGAGCGAACTGGATCCGCCGAGGGTTTTCCCGCGCGGCAGATAGACGTATCGGCCGTCGAGCCCCGGCTCGGGCTGGCTCATGTAATCCCAGTCGTATTGCGATTTCCAGAGTTGGGCGAGCGCAATCGGAATGTGAATTTCCTGCGCGCTGTCCGGGCCGCCCGCCTCGATCAGCGTGACTTCGACGGAAGGATCCTCCGTCAGCCGCGCGGCCAGCACGCATCCGGCCGAACCCGCGCCAACGATGACGTAACCAGCCATGCGATCCTCCCATTTTTCATCGAGGCTAGCATGGAAGACCAACCGAGTCGCCAAAGCATCGGCTGAAAACAAATCAACCGATCGGCGATAAGCTGAGGGCGCGCGACTTACGGCAGCCGCACCGTCGCCGTCGCGAGGCACGCGATTCCCTCGCCCCGCCCGGTAAAGCCGAGCCGTTCGCTTGTCGTCGCCTTGACGCCGACGCGGGCGATGTCGAGGCCGGCTATTTCTGCCACGCGCTCGCGCATCGCCTCCCGAAAAGGGCCGATCTTGGGCGCTTCGCAGATGAGCGTCGCGTCGAGATTGACGATGAACCCGCCGCGCGCGCGGACGCGGCCCGCCGCGTGGGCGAGGAACACCTTCGACGCCGCGCCCTTCCACTGCGGGTCGGACGGCGGGAAATGGGCCCCGATGTCGCCCTCGGCCAGCGCGCCGTAGAGCGCGTCGGCGAGCGCGTGCAGGGCCACGTCGGCGTCCGAATGACCCTTGAGCGCGGCGGAATGGGGGATGCGAACGCCGCACAGCCACACATGGTCGCCGGGGGCGAAGGCATGGACGTCGAAGCCCTGGCCGACCCTGATCTCGCCCGCGCTCGCCATGAGCCGGGCCTCGGCGGCGCTGAAATCCTGCATGGTGGTCACCTTGACGTTGTCCGGATCGCCTTCGAACACGTAAGCCGGCGCTCCCGCCCATTCGGCGACCGCGACGTCGTCGGTGAGGCCGGCGACGCCGGCGGCGGCGGCGCGCCGGTGCGCCGCGAGGATCAGCGGAAAGGCGAACGCCTGCGGCGTCTGCACCGCTTTCAGCGCCGAGCGCGGCGGAGTCGCCAGCACCCGGCCGTCGGCGTGCACCTGCTTGACCGTATCGCTCATCGGCGTCCCCGGCGCGGCCGCTCCGTGGCGCTCGGCCGCCTGAACCGCGCGCGCGACGAGATCGGGCGAGGGGAAGGGCCGGGCCGCGTCGTGGATGAGCACAATGTCCGGCGCGGCCGCAACCAGCGCTTCGAGCCCGGCGAGAACGCTTTGCTGGCGGGTTTCGCCGCCGGTCGCGGGCGGTCCGAGCGCCGCCGCGGCGGCCGGCGTCAGATGCGCCAGCGCTTCGTCATAGAGCGCGCGGTCGCCGGGATGGATGGCGACCGTCACGGCCGAGAACGGCCAGCTTGCGGCCAGCGCCTCGAGCGTGTGGGCGATCAGCGGGCGCCCGGCGCAGTTCAGATATTGCTTCGGGCGGTCGGCGCCGAGCCTGAGGCCCCGGCCGGCGGCGACGACGAGAAGCGCGACCTTAATCGACGGCAATTGAGGGCTCCGGCACGCGGTCGGGACGCTTTTCCAGCCCATTTGAACCGGCGTCAACGCGGGCGCGCCGGAACCCAGTCTTGACTCGGCCCTGGCGCGCGCCGATCAATCGCGCCGAACCCCTGCCGGAAATCCATTGTGCCGCTGAAGCTGATCCTCGCCAATAAGGCCTATTCGTCATGGTCGTTGAGGCCCTGGATCCTGCTCGCGCATTTCAAGATCCCGTTCGAGGAGGTCGTCATCCCGATGGATCAGGCCGAGACGCGGTCCAACATGCTCAAATATGCCCCGACGGGAAAGTGCCCGTCGCTGCATGACGGCAGGATCGCGGTCTGGGAGTCGCTGGCGATCATCGAGTATGTCGCCGAGGCCTATCCCGAAAAGGCGATCTGGCCCAAGGGCAAGGCGGCGCGGGCGCATGCGCGCTCGCTCGCCAACGAAATGCACGCCGGGTTCGGCGCCTTGAGGCAGGCGTGTCCGACCAATTTCCGCCGGCCGGTCAGGGTGATGGCCCTCACGACCGAGGTTCAGGCCGATGTCGCGCGCATCGAGGCCGCCTGGGCGCACGCGCGCGAGACTTTTGGCAAGGGGGGACCCTATCTCTTCGGGCGCTTCTCCGCCGCCGACGCGATGTTCGCGCCGGTGGTCAACCGCTTTCATGTCTACGACGTGCCGGTCTCCAAGCCGACGCGCGCCTATATGGAGACGATCATGGCCCTGCCGGCGTGGAAGGCGTGGATCGCCGACGCTCGAGCCGAGCCGTGGCGGATCGAACGCTATGACGCCATCTGAAGAGAACCAAGGCCGTTGAGCGCGCCGGACGACAACAGCGTCTCGGTGAGCGCGGACCGGCGCAGAATGAGACGCCCTCGTTCGCAACTCCGGGATATTGCCGGCCGGCGGATCATCGCCGAGGGCCTCGAGCGCAACTTCTGGACCGACCTCTATTTCAACGCCATGACCATCTCGTGGCCAAGATTCGTCGCCGCGCTCGCGGCGGCGTTCGTGGCCCTCAACTTCATCTTCGCGGTCATCTACGATCTCGGCGACGCTCCGATCGCCAACGCGCGCCAAGGCAGCTTGGCGGATCTCTTCTTTTTCAGCGTCGAGACAACGTCGACCGTCGGCTATGGCGACATGCATCCGCAGACGATTTATGGGCATGTCATCGCGACGGCCGAGAATTTCACCGGCCTGTTGCTGCTCGCGGTGATGACGGGCCTCGTGTTCGCTCGTTTCTCGCGCCCCCGCGCGCGGATCATCTTCGCCAAATATCCGGTCGTGACCAAGCACGACGGCGAGACGACTCTCGTTTTCCGGATGGCCAACGCGCGCAGCAATTTCATCACCGAAGCGACCGCCAAGCTGTGGGTCCTGAGACCGACCGTAACCGAAGAGGGCAAGCGGTTCGTCGGCTTCGAGCAGATGCGGCTTCTGAGGTCGGAGAACCCGACTTTCGCCCTGAGCTGGACGCTGTTCCATCCGATCGACGACCAGAGTCCCTTGTTCGGGAAGGACGAAGAGACGCTCGCCGCAAGCCAGATGAACTTCGTGGTCAGCGTGGTCGGCTTCGATGAAGCGTCCGGACAGATCGTGCGCGCGCGCGGCGTCTTCGCCGCGCAGGACCTACGCTTTGGCCAGGAGTACGTCGACTTCGTCTGGGTTGACGACCAGGGCCTGCGTCACATCGATTATGCGAAGATCGACGCCACCCGGCCGGTTTCGCCCAACGCCGGCGCTGCGGACGATAAGCCTGCGCTGAACCCCGAAATGGAGCCTGCGGCAGGCGCTGGCGAGGTTACAGAAGACGAGCGGCGGTGACATCGTTCTTCCGTAAAGTCGCGAATCAGAGCCAGAGAACGGCTATATGTTGCACATAAACAACATGGCGCCTACTCCAGCGGAAGCAAAGCATTCGCTGAATGAAATTATAGGATCGGCAATAGCTTCGCCCGTAATGTCATCGGTGAACAACGACAACAACATTGGCGCCTGCTGCAAAGTCGTGAGCTGGGACTGGGGAATTCGGACGCGATGACGCGGATTAAGAGCGCCTTGACGGCGAAGGCTGGCGGTCGCGAAGCCAACGCGGCCGAATGGCGTCGGCTCATCGACGAACTCAACCTCCGCCGGCGCGCCGCCGCCGAGGGCGGCTCGAGCAAGGCGCGCGAACGTCACGTCGCCCGCGGCAAGCTTTTGGCCCGCGAACGCGTCGCCGGCCTGATCGATCCCGGTTCGCCGTTCCTGGAAATCGGCGCGCTCGCCGCCTTCGGCATGTACGAGGGCGACGTGCACGGCGCCGGACTTATTGCCGGCATCGGCGTCGTCGACGGCCGCGAGGTCATGATCGTCGCCAACGACCCGACGATCAAGGGCGGAACGTATTATCCGATGACGGTCAAGAAGCATCTGCGCGCCCAGGAGATCGCGGCCGAGAACCGTTTGCCCTGCGTTTATCTGGTCGATTCGGGCGGGGCGAATTTGCCTTACCAGGCCGAGGTGTTCCCCGACCGCGATCATTTCGGACGGATCTTCTTCAACCAAGCGCGCATGTCGGCCGCCGGCATCGCGCAAATCGCCGTGGTGATGGGATCGTGCACCGCGGGCGGCGCCTATGTTCCGGCGATGTCGGACGAAACGATCATCGTCGACAAGCAAGGCACGATTTTTCTCGCCGGCCCGCCGTTGGTCAAGGCGGCGACCGGCGAGACGGTGAGCGCGGAGGAGCTCGGCGGCGGAGACATGCACACCCGGGTCTCGGGCGTGGCCGACACGCTGGCGCGCGACGACGCGCATGCGCTCGCGCTCGCCCGGCGGGCGATCGCCAACCTGAACCGGGAGCCGAAGCGGACGATCGAATGGACGAAGCCGGTCGAGCCCTTTTATCCGGCCGAGGAACTTGAGCTGGTCATGCCAGTCGACCTTCGCCAGCAGGTCGACGCACACGAAATCATCGCCCGGATCGTCGACGGATCGGAGTTCGACGCCTTCAAGCCGCGCTATGGAACGACGCTGGTTACCGGGTTTGCGCGCCTTTCAGGCATGCTGATCGGCGTCATCGCCAGCAATGGCGTCCTGTTTTCCGACAGCGCGCTCAAGGGGGCGCATTTCATCGAACTCTGCGCCCAGCGCAACGTGCCGATACTGTTCATGCAGAACATCTCTGGCTTCATGGTCGGGCAGCGCTACGAGGCGGG
>PLUH01000274.1:0-11886 GCA_003164825.1 Hyphomicrobiales bacterium | reverse complement strand
ATGTGGCCCAACGCGCGCATCAGCGTGATGGGCGGCGAACAGGCGGCGAGCGTGCTCGCGACGCTGAGGCGCGAGGCGCTCGAGGCGGAAGGGCGCGAATGGCCGAAGGACGACGAGGAAGCGTTCAAGGCCCCGATTCGGGCCAAATATGAGGCCGAAGGGTCGCCGTACTACGCCACCGCCCGCCTCTGGGATGACGGCATCGTTACGCCGCGTGAAACCCGGCGGGTCCTTTCGCTGGCGTTTTCGGCCACGCTCAACGCCAGGGTCGAGCCGACCCGCTTCGGCGTCTTTCGCATGTAGCCATGGATAAGGAGCATCAGAAACCAATGAGCGTGCCCAGTTTTCAGCAACTCATGTTGCCGGCGTTACAGACGATTGGGCAGCGTTACGACGAGATCAGCATCGCGGGGTTGGAGGAGGAGGTCGGCAAGGCCCTCAGGATCTCGCCGGAGGAACGCCAGGTAAGGCTGCCGAGCGGCAATCAAACGCTGTTCGGCAACCGGCTGAACTGGGCCAGGTCCTACCTTTCGAAGGCAGGCCTCATCGAGCTGCCTCGTCGCGGCTACTGTCGGGCCACCGACCGCGGCCGGGAGCTACTCGCCGAGGGCCCTATCGAGATCGACCTCGGATTATTGGAGCGTTATCCGGAATTCGTCGCCTGGCGAAGCCAGAGCAAGGTCGCCGAGGTGGTGGAGGATCCCGGCATTCGGGAGAACGCCGAGGCGTTGATTGCGTCCAGTTTCGAGCTCCTCAATACCGAGCTCGGGCGCGATATCGTCGAGCGGGTCCATTCCTTCAGTCCGGCGTTCTTCGAGCGCCTGATCATCGACCTCCTGGTGCGGATGGGCTACGGCGGCGGGCGCGCCGAGATGGGCCGCGCGCTCGGTCGGGTCGGCGACGGCGGCGTCGACGGCGTCATCAAGGAGGACGAACTGGGCCTCGATGTCGTCTATGTGCAGGCCAAGCGGCTCGATCCCGACACCGGCGTCCCGCTACGGGAAGTGCGCGATTTCGTCGGCGGGCTGGAGGGTCATCGGGCGACCAAGGGTGTTTTGGTCACGACCTCATACTTTCCCAGCACTGCGTACGACTTCATCACCCGAGTCTCCAAGCGCGTGGTGCTCATCGATGGACAGGAGCTCGCCAACCTGATGATCCGCCATCGCGTAGGCATCCGGGTCAAGGACGTCTACGAAGTGCGGAAGATCGACGAGAACTATTTCATCGAGTAGGGCGCCGAAGGCCGCCAGTCGTCGCCGAGATAGCGCCGGAGGATCTTGTCCGAATCGAAATCGGTCTCGGTCGGCAGGCAGGTCACCTCTTGCCCGCGGAGGAGCCCCGCGCCATCAACCCGAGGGCGACCGCCAGCACCACAGCGGTCAGTGCGGATTGCTTCGGGCCGAGCGAGGATGCGCTCTGCGCCAGGAGAGACACGACCTGAGGCAGCGTCGCGTCAGAGGCGGGCGCGGGGGCAGGCTCCGCTCGGCGCCCGACCATCAGAGGCAGCGTCGCGAGCAGCCCAAGTACGAGAGCGACCGCCGCAACGATCACCGCCGCGATAGCGGGCCCGTACAGCGGTTCCAGCCAGAAGAATAGCGCGGAGAACAGCGCCGCAACAGCGAACAAGAAAGAACACGCCGGCAATGATCCCGAGCGCTGCAGGACGGGCGACGCGTCCAACGACGGCCTTCGCCTGCTGTTGGGCGAAGGCGGCAAACTGGCTTTGCATCGTCCCTAACCGCGGGTCAGAAGCGCGAGCAGAAGGCCGGCCGAGAACGCGATGCCAACCGCAGCGAGCGGGTTTTTGCGGATCGCGGCGCTCAACTGTTCGGTCGCTTGTGAGAGCTCCTCGTTGCCGGGAAGACGGTCGCGGCCTTCGCGGTAGAGATTCGACGCCGCCGCTGTCGCCTTCGCTCCGACCTCGTCGAGGTGGGCCTAGGCGACAAGCTCCTTGGCGCTCTCGAGCGCCTGCTGCGCGCGTTTGGCGGCGGCCGACAGGGCCGCGGCGCTCTGGTTCTCGTGGCCTTGCGCCTCTTCGCCGTTTTCCGGGTGGTCTTTCTTCGTCATGTGCTCCCTCCCGGAGCGTAAGCCGCCTCCGCCGGCGAGGCCGCCCGCTCGCCCGTCAAGTCAGGGCCAGGCTCGCCGCCACTCGAACAGCGATGTCGCGCTCGGTCGCTTCCATCATCGAGTCAATGCACCGGCGTCAGCGTGACGGTTGTGATGCCTCCAGCGATGTTGATGCCGGTCTGACCCTGGATAGAAAGCGGCTGCAATGAGAACGACCGACCCGTCCCTCCGATCAGTGCGTTGGCGCCGACGCCGGCCCCGGCCGTCGCCTGGGCGCCGAGGCCGGCGTAAGTCCCCGCGAGCGCGCCACGCGGCACGCCGCTGGCCGGCGCAAGAACGCCCCAGACCAGGGTGCCTTCCTGGACCGCGCCAATCGCGACGCCGAACTGGTCGATGCGGCCGGTATAAAGATCCGGCGGTCCGCCGTTGACGGCGACGAAGCTGCAAGTCATCGTTTGTTTCTGCGTCAAGATCATGCCGATCCCTGCCGACACGTCGCAGGTGAGCGTGCCGGCTTGCACGGACGTTTGCGCCGGAACGGGAGAGGTGGCGAGCGCGGTCAAAGCCGCTGCGGCGGCAATCAAGCATGCAAGTTGGCGAATTGTCATTTTGGGATTCCCTCCCCCGCTCGTATCAAGCGCGCCGGACCGATGAGGCGCGAGCTGGCCATCGAACGTAGCTGCGAACGTTGATCGATGTCAAAAAGCGCGCGCAGGCGGGTTATTGATCGGGCTCACGACGCGGCCTTGTCGGGCCGGCGGACAGATGGCGCCTGCGGCATGTCTTGCCTGAGCCACAGGTCGGCGGCGATGCGGCCGCTGGCGTGGAGGCGTTCGAGGAGGTCCCAATCGAGGTTGCCCGCGCTTTCGTCCGCCAGGCCCTCGAATTCCTCGTCGACCGAAATACGGCCGATGCGCAGTCGCCGCAGTTTCTCAGTGGCCCCGATCATTTTCCCGAATTTGAGCGTCTCGAGCTCACTGTTGAGCGTTGCGTTGAACTGGATCTGCTCGATGCGCTTGGCGATATCGCGCGCCGTCTTGGGCAGCCGGTCCGACTTGATCGGCGTGACCTGGACGATGAGCGCGTGATCGCACTCCGAGGCCCGGATGAGCGGGATCAGCGGCGGATTGGCCGCATAGCCGCCGTCCCAATAGGCTTCGCCGTCGATTTCGATCGTGTGATGCAGCAGCGGCAGGCAGGCCGAGGCGAGGACCGCCTCGACGGTCAGCTCGGGGTTGGTCAGAATTCTCAGGCGGCCGTCGCTGACCCGGGTCGCGGCGAGCAGGAGCTTGATCGGCGAGCGGGCCCGCAGGCGCTCGAAATCAACCGAGGCCACGAGCGCCTCGCGCAGCGGATTGAGATTGAACGGATTGAATTGATAGGGCGACAGCGAGCGGATTGCGAGTTCGAGGCCGGCCCCGAACGGAGATTCGGACGGCTTCGGCATGAGCGCCGCCGCCCTGCTCATCCGCCGCCAGAACTGGCTCAGACGCGCCCGCGCCTCGTCCGGCCCGCCGTCGACCATGCCCGCCGCCATGAGCACCGCATTGACGGCGCCGGCGCTGGCGCCGCTGATCGCGTCAAAGCCGATTGCGGGCTCTTCCAGGAGCCGGTCGAGGACGCCCCAGGTGAATGCGCCGAACGAGCCGCCGCCCTGGAGCGCGAGCGAAAGCCGGTCGGGTGGCCATTTGGGAACAGGGTCGGCGAGGCCGATGAAGGCGCGCGCTCTGTCGATGAAGGTCATCGGCGGGACGATCCGTTGGGTTGCGATTGAGGGGGGGTCCGGCCATTATGATCCCGCTTTGTGACTTTCTTTGGCTCGGGCGCGAAGCCCGTGCCCCAAGCCCGATATTCGCCGCAATCGCGCGCTCGCCATCGGCGCCGCCGTTCGCTAGACAAGGCTCTCCCGGAGCCTTGACATGTTCGCCAACGTCCTCATCGCCAATCGCGGCGAGATTGCCTGCCGGGTCATTCGCACGGCGCGCGGCATGGGAATCCGGGCGATCGTCCTGCATACGCCGGCCGATCGCGGCGCGCTCTTCACCCGGCTCGCCGACGAAGCGCACGACATCGGCCAAGGGGCGAGCGGTTATCTCGACCAGGACGCGATCATCGCGCTGGCGCGGAGGGTCGGGGCCGAGTGCCTCCATCCGGGCTATGGGTTCTTGTCCGAGAACGCCGATTTCGCCGAACGGTGCGCGAGCGCCGGCGTCGCCTTCATTGGCCCGCCGCCCGCGGCGATGCGGACCATGGGCTTGAAAAGCTCGGCCAAGGCGCTGATGCAGCGTGCCGGCGTGCCGGTCGTACCCGGCTATCACGGCGACAACCAGAACCCGAAGTTCCTGCGCGAGAAGGCCTATGAGATCGGCTATCCGGTGCTGATCAAGGCGATCGCCGGCGGGGGCGGGCGGGGCATGCGCCGCGTCGACGCGCATGTCGAGTTCGACGCCGAGCTCGAGAGCGCGATCCGCGAGGCCGAAGCGGCGTTCGGCGACGGGCGGGTGCTGATCGAGAAATATATCGCCTCGCCCCGCCACATCGAATTGCAGGTGTTCGCGGACGCGCATGGGGCGTGCGTCCATCTCTACGAGCGCGACTGCTCGGCTCAGCGCCGGCATCAGAAAGTGGTCGAGGAATGCCCGGCGCCGGGACTGCCCGAGGAGACGCGCGCTGCGATGGCCAAGGCGGCGACCGAGGCCGCGCTGGCTGCCGGCTACGTCGGGGCCGGGACGGTGGAATTCATCGCCGATCCGTCGCGCGGCCTGAAACCCGACGCCTTCTATTTCCTCGAGATGAACACGAGGCTTCAGGTCGAGCATCCGGTGACCGAGGCGGTGACCGGCCTCGACCTGGTCGAATGGCAGTTCCGGATTGCCGCCGGCGAGCCGCTGCCGCTCGCGCAAGGGCAGATCGTCCGTTCAGGCGCGGCGATCGAGGCGCGTATCTACGCCGAGGATCCCGAGCACAATTTTCTGCCCTCGGCCAGCTGGATATATCTCTTGAACCTCAAGGGCGAAGAGGGGTTGAACGGCGTCAGAGTCGATACCGGCGTCGCCGCCGGCGACAGCGTCACGCCCTACTACGACCCGATGATCGCCAAGCTCATCGTTCATGCGCCGACCCGCGCCGAGGCGCTGGCCGCGATGCTGAAGGAGCTCGATGACGCCGTGGTCATCGGGCCGAAGACCAATCTCGCCTTCCTGCGGGCGCTTCTGCGCAGCCGGGAATTCGCGGCCGGGACGGTGGACACCGGCTTCATCGACGCCAATCTCGGGCGCCTGGGCGCCCAGCCGCATCCGTCGGACAAGCGCGCCGTCCACGCCGCCGCGCTCATGCTGTTCGACAAGGGTGGCGGGAGCCGGGCCTCGCCGCTCGCTCCGTTCGATCCGTGGCGAACGGCCGATTCGTTCGAGCTTGTCGGGGCGCGCCGAATCGGCCTCGACGTCGCCGTCGACCGCATCACCGCCCGCCTGCATCTCGTCGAGGGCGCCAATGCCGACTTCGGCGACGGCGGCGGCGTTAAGCCGGAGGACGAAATCACGCTCTATGAGGCCGATGGCGGCGCTTATGCCTTCGCCGGCGGCCGGCAGGCGTTCGTCGAACTGATCGATCCGTTCGCCAAGGCGGAGGGGGCTGCGGAGGAGGGCGACGCCGCGATCCGCGCGCCGATGAACGGACGCGTGGTCGCGCTCGCGGTCGGGGAGGGCGAAAAGGTCGAAGCCGGCGAGCGCCTCGCGGTGGTTGAGGCGATGAAGATGGAGCACGCCCTCGTCGCCCCGCACGCCGGCGTCGTGCGAGACCTTACTGTCGACGTCGGCGACCAGGTCGACATGGGCGAGCGCATCATGCGGGTGGAGGCGGAGGCAAGCACGGGGGGCGAAGGCAAGGACTGACGAGCAGCGTCCTTCGCGCGCGGGCGAGCATGATGATACACAGGCTTCCGCTGTGCAGCCAAATAGCCTAAGCAAAGCCTATTCCCGCCAAGCCCATCCAAATAAAAATGCTTGGATTAGCTTGGTCTCATTTGTCGGATTCGGGACTTTTCAATGGGTTACAGCGATTCCAAACAATAAAATTCTCCGCTGGCCGTCTCCTCGTTCCACGCGTCCCGCGGGCGCGGCGCGTCGACCACGCCCACCCGCAAACAGAGCGCTATTTCTGATTTTACCAAATAAATTGACGAGCTATCGGTTTTTCAGGTTCCGGCCGCCGCCGGCGAGCTTTTCGCCCAAGGGCGGCGGCGTGAGTGGTATGGCTACGCTCGAAGGCCCGTTCCTCGCGGCTGCGTCTTCGCCGCTGGGGCCGCCGGCCGAGCCGCGGCTAAGGCGGCGGGGTCCGGCGAAGAGCCGCGAGCGTTGAAATCTCAGGCCGCGATCCGCTGCGCGGGCGCCAAGTCTACTTTGGCCGTCAGGGGGAGGTGATCGGACGATCGCCGGGCCAACGGCGTGTCATGGACAGCGATGTCGGTAATCAGGCCTTTCGGCGAGCCGAGGATTCGGTCGAGCGGGAAAATCGGCCGGGGGGAAGGAAAGCTGAGCACGGACGGGGAGAGCCCGAACGTGGGCTCCAGCCGGCTCAGCGCCGAGCGTCGCCGCCGTCGCCACTCATTGAAGTCCCCGAGCAGGATGGTCGGCATGGCGGGCAGATCATGAAAGGCAGCCAGGATTGCGTCGACCTGATCCACTCTCGAAAGACGCAGCAACCCAAGGTGCGCCGCGATGACGCGAAACTTCCCCTCGCCAAGGTCCAATTCGGCGACCACCGCTCCGCGAGGCTCGCGCCCGGGCAGCCTCAAGCGGGACCGCGTGTATGATACAGGATCGCCGCGTACGAGCAACGCGTTGCCGTGCCAGCCGTGACGGTAGGAAACGTCCGACTGCACCAGGAGGCGCATTCCGGTTTCATGCCTGAGCGCCACCGGATCGAGCAGGCCGCCGCGGCGGCCGAAACGCCGGTCGACTTCCTGAAGCGCGACGACGTCCGCGCCGAGTTCGCGAATCACCCCGACAATCCGGTCTGGCCGAGTCATGCCATCGGCGCCGCGGCATTTGTGGATGTTATAGGACGCAACTCTCACTGAAGACCCTCGATCCTATCCGCGCTCAGATATAGGGCATGGCGAGCCGCGCTGCAGCATCCCTGAGCTTAACAATGAACCGGCGGCCGTCGATGTCATCCAATGTGATCGGCTGAATGCGGCGGGCGTCGATGATTTCGGCAAGCCTTCCGGCCAATTCCGGATCGTAAAGCTCGACCGCAAGCTCGAAATTCAAGCGCAGGCTTCGCATGTCCATATTCGGGCTGCCAATGAGGCTCCATTCGCCATCGATCGTCATCAATTTCGAATGATCGAAGGGCGGCGGACTTCGCCAGACGCGACAACCTACCTCGAGCAAGGGGCGAATATGGGTCTGGGCGGCCCAGGCAACCAGCCGATGATTGGTTCTGCCGGGCAGGAGAATATCGACCTCCACGCCGCGCAAAGTTGCCAATTGGAGCGCGGTGATGAGTTGCTCCGGCGGCAAGAAATATGGGGTGGCGATCCTGATCGATCCCCGAGCCAGGTTTATTGCGGAGAGGAAGATGAGCACCAGTTGGTCCTCCTCCTGGTCCGGTCCGGCGACGATTGCGCGCGTCGGCGAGTAGCGAGAAGGGATCGCCTGATGAGCCGGGCCAGGTGGAATAGGCTGTTCGCCGGTCGCGAACAGCCAGTCGTCATCGAATTCCTGCTCGATCTGGCGGATAATCGGCCCCTCCAGCCAAAAATGGGTGTCCCGGACCGGCGCCGCCGGCCGCCGCGCGATCACATTCTCGTCGCCGATATTCAGGCCGCCGACGAAGGCGCTCTCCCCGTCCACGACCAGACATTTCTTATGAAGCCTGAGATCGAGAAACGGCATCTTCCAGGGCAGCGTCGAATGAAGGAAGCGAGATACGGGGACGCCATGACTCCGCAATCGATGATAGGCGGGGGAGCGCAGGAATCCGCCGCCAAACCCGTCGATCAGGACGCGGGTCTTGACCCCTCGGTGATGGGCTCCGGCCAAGGCATTGACGAATTGCACGCCGACCTTGTCGGCGCGAAAAATGTAGCTGCAGAGCCGGACGTGGATTTTGGCGCGCTCGATCGCGGCAAGCATTTCCGGATAGGCCTCGTCGCCGCAATCGAGAATCGCCGCCACCTTGCCCGGCGCCAGTTCGCGACCGGTGATCCTGCCGACCGCGGCTCTGAGGCGGTCGAGCGGATCATGCGGCGGCGCGTCGTCCCCGGACACGGAATCGTGGCTCCGAACCGGCCCCTTCAGCCGGCGAGCACGGCGTTTCACCCGGTTGACGCCAAATCCGACATAGAGGATCGACCCTAGGACCGGGGCGAGCCAGGCAAGTCCGATCCACCCAATTGCCGCCGGAACTTCGCGTTTGGTCAGGAGGGCGTGGACAGTGACGGCGCCGGCCATGACGAGATGGACGGCGCCGACAAGAAGCGGGCGGCTTTCAAGCAGCGCGGACGCCGCGAGAGAAAAGTCCACCTAGCGCCGCCAGTTCTGTATCTTTCGCCTTCGAGGCGAGCGCTCATTTTAGCGCCTGACCCGCTTCGAGACCAGCGCCGAGGCGCAAGGCTATCGGTTTCTCGGGTTCCAGGCGCCGCCCGCGACCTCTCGCCGAGAGGCGGCGGCGCGAAAGTGCATGGCTAGCCCGAAAGCACGTTCATCGGCGCCCGCGTCTTCTCCGGCTGGTCGCAGGCCAAGCCGGGGCCAAGCACTAACCATCAGATTTCATGCGACATTTTTTTTACAAGAGACCCCTTGAAGTCCGCTTTTCCTAAACCAAATGGCTGCGCGTCGAGGCTAATGGCTCGGCAAGCGCCGGCAACCCCGGCGTCATATCCATGTTGCCTCACGGAGGATGTGGCTATGCGAACTTTCGACTTTACTCCCTACTATCGCTCGACGGTCGGCTTCGACCGGCTCTTTGACCTGCTCGATAAGAGCATTCGATCCGACTGGCCGGCTTACAACATCGAGAAGAAAGGCGAAGACCAGTACCGAATCACCATGACGATCGCCGGCTTTTCGCCGAACGAGATCGAATTGGTCCAGCACGGCAGCACGCTTCTGGTTACGAGCCAGAAAGATGAGCAGCAGGGCGCAGAAGTGCTTCATCGGGGCATTCCCTCCAGCTTCAGGCAGAGCTTCAATCTCGCTGACCACGTGAAGGTCGTCGGCGCAAACATGGAGCACGGGCTGCTCACGATCGACCTCGCGCGCGAGGTGCCGGAGGAGCTGAAGCCGCGACGCATCGACATCGTCTCCGGGGCGGAGACGAAGATTGCGAAGCAGGACAATCAGCAGAAGCAGATCGACGTGAGCGCCAAGAAGGCTGCATGATCTGCGAACTCGAAACTGCGGTCCCGCCTCCCGGTCCCGGCCGGGAGGCCCTGATTGCGGAGAATGGAGATGAACCAGAGCTTTAGTCCTTTCCAACCAAGCCAACCTGGATGGGCGCCCCCTGCCCAATCTCGCGGGGCGACCTATACCCACCCTGATGACGTCACGAGCGATCCGAAGCTGACAACGGCGGAAAAGAGGGCGGTCCTGGCGTCGTGGATTTCGGATGTCCGGGCGGTTGAGGATGCTCCCTCGTTTCGCCGGCTCGATAGTGGCGCGGTCGTCGAGGTCGACGCGATTTTGCAGGCGCTGGTTTCGCTCGATGAACTGGGGTGCGGTCGCCGAGGGGACGGCGAGCGGCTGGCTCCTTCGGGACCCGGGCGTAACGTGGTTGCAAGGTGGTTAAGGGGGATCAGCCCCCCGGGCTCCAACGACGATGATGACGACCCGCCTCCGGCCCCTGCGGGTGTCGGAATTCCGTTTCGTCCCAAACCTCTGTCGCCGGCCCATGTCGCGCGCGCCCAACGGGTCCCAGAACTGGCGTGCGCCACTGGGTGATTCAGCTGAAAGGCGGAGGTTTCACACCTCCGCCCCCTGGCGGACGAGAGAGAGCGTGGGACGTAAAGAAGGTGAGCTTGTTAGGGCTTGTTAGGGGCGGATAGGATCTCTACCCCCGAACCCTCGATCTGGGCGATAATGCTTCGCGGCTTTGTGGGCTGAACTCTGTGGGCTATCGGGCGTCGCGGAGCGTCACTGCGGGGGGTTAGGGCCGGCTGACGATCATTCTTCGAATTTGGCGGAACAGAGGGCGAAGGTTTTTATTCCTTCGCCCGCTTGTAGGGAAGCATCGCAGCTCCACGGTCGGGAAGCCGTCGCGGCTTGCTATGGCTGGGAGTCGTCGCGTCCACAGCGCGTCTCAGAAGTTCGTGCGCATGCGTCATTCGTTTTTGGGCTTGCGTCAGCGCTATCGATGTGCGCCAGAGCTCGGATACGCTGGCGTCCCAAGCGCGAAGCGCCGAGTCGAGCTGCGATTGCGCCTGCTCCAATTCGGTTTTCGCCTTTTCTACCAACGGATGGGACATTTTCCTGCTCGATAGGGTCATGTCTACCTGCAAGCCGGTCACCCGGCATCCGCCATATAGGCCGACGCGTCTCGAACTCCAGCCGCTCTCGCGGCATCGCCGAAATTTATTGCGCATCAAGGAGGGGACGCTCGGGGCATTGAAATAATTGGGCTTTCCTAACGGACGCGAACCGAATTAGAACCGCATCTCATGACCCTGCACTTGATCAAGCTTTGCGTCGGCGCCGATTCGCTCGACGATCTGCGGGGGTGGATGGCGGCGAGGATGGCGGAAGCCAAGCGCCGCCGCGCGCCGCTCCGTCACGCCCACGTCACCCGGATGGCGCCGAAGCGGGCCGCGGACATTCTCGACGGCGGTTCGCTCTATTGGGTGATCAAGGGCCAGATCGGCGCGCGTCAGCGCGTCGTCGACATCGAGCCGTTCATCGACTCCGATGGGATCGGCCGCTGCCGGTTGTGGCTCGACGGCGCCGTGGTCGCGCTCGCGCCGCGGCCGATGCGGCCCTTTCAAGGCTGGCGCTATTTCGAGCCAAAGTCCGCGCCGCCGGACATCGACGAGAGCCAGCCCGGCTTCGCCGACATGCCGGAGGCTCTGCGGCGCGAGCTCGCCGGGCTCGGGCTCTTGTAAATAAAGCGCTTTGCCTGCTTGTGGCGCGGGTCGCGGCGCCCAATCTAATGCCTCGGTCACAACGTTGAGGCCCGAATGGATAAGGACAAGGACGGCGCGCTCACCCGACGGGCTGGCGCCAACGACATCGCCGCCTTTGTCGAGGCGGCGAAAAAGGTTCCGGCCCCGGCCGCATCTGGCCGCGGACGGCTGATCTTCGCTCTCGATGCGACCATGAGCCGCCAGCCGACTTGGGACCTCGCCCAGGCGCTCCAGGCGAAGATGTTCGAGGCCGCCGCGGGGCTCGGCGGCCTCGACGTCCAGCTCGTCTATTTCCGCGGCATGGACGAATGCCGGGCGTCGAATTTCGTTTCCGGCGGCAAGGGGCTGGCCGAGCTGATGAGCCGGATCGAGGTGCGTGGCGGATCGACGCAGATCCGCAAGGTGCTCGCCCATGCGCGCGATGAGGCGAAGCGCGCCAAGGTGGCGGTCCTCGTTTTCGTCGGCGACGCGATGGAGGAGAACCCGGACAGACTTGCCGTCCTTGCGGGCGAGCTCGCGCTCCTCGGCGTCAAGGCGTTCATGTTCCAGGAAGGCCACGATCCAGGGGCGAGGCGGGCGTTCAGCGAGATCGCGCGCCTGACCGGCGGGGCCTTTAGCGCCTTCGACGCCGGCGCGTCGGCGCGCCTGGCGGCGCTGTTGCGGGCGGCGGCGGCCTATGCCGCGGGCGGCCAGAC
>PLUH01000062.1 GCA_003164825.1 Hyphomicrobiales bacterium | reverse complement strand
GGTGTTCGATCCCTCGATCAAGGGCCAGACCGATCGCTTCGCCTATCGGTTCGTGAAGCCCTGACAGTGAGTCATCCGCGCTACAATGGGATCAGCTCTCCCAAGCGTGGAAACCTTGCTGCTTCGTCTTTCTGTCGAGCGACGAGGAGGCGATCGTTCCCGTAGCGGATTTGGCCAAACAACTCGGGTTGGCGCCCGTCAAGCTGGGAAAGCTCAACGAGGGTGGCTGGCTGGTGCATGCACGCGACCGCATCTGGGGCCAACTGATCTTCCAGGACCTGTTCAAGAAGGAGCAGTAACGGATTTACTGTCCACTGTCAGAGGCGCCGCTTACCCGGGCCCGTCCATGAGAGTCCACGCGGGCTACGACGGCGGAGATCGATGTCGTCACCAATTGCCCGATGGTCGCAATCGGGGGATTCGCGGAAACAGGCCTCCTCACGAATGTGGAATTGACCGCCCCTTCGCGCTTCGCTAGCAAGCTTGGTAGGGTCAGCAAAAAAGCTCGGCGCTGGCGCCTTTTACTTCGACTGCGCATGAAGGCTGCGGGGCGAACCGCCGCTCCATCGATTCCCGCAAGAGCTCTTTTGAGGAAAATATCATGAGAATCGTCGCGATCGCGCTGGGCGGCGCCTGCGCGCTACTGTTGTCGCTCGCCGGATCGGGCCGGTCCGCTCGCGCGGACGATCTGCCGCCCTACTTCAAAGAGATCGTCGGAGCCGAAACGGCGAGCCCGGCCGAAATCGGGACCAAAAATATCCTGCAGCTCAATACGACGATGTTCGAGCTCTACGCCGACGCCGGGCAGGTCTTCAGGAAGAATATTCTCGCTCATCACCCGCTGATTCTCGGATTGTTCTCGGGGGCCGGCGGACGGTTCATCCTCTATCGACCCGGAATGGCGCCGATCGACGCGCCTTCCGTGCCGATCGTCTATCAACTGCTCAAGTCCGTCGCCCACAGCACGATGGCGTTGGGCGAAGTCGTCGTTCCCTACCTGAACAGCCCGGGCGACTTGACCTGGCGTAGCTCGCTCGCGGCCTACCGCGACCGGATGCAATTCGCGCTCGACGGCCTGGACGCAACGCCCATGCGGGACGACTGGCGGCCGAACAATCGCAGCATCCTGCAGAACAACATCGCGTTCATGGACGAATGCCTGAAAACCAACGCGATCTCGGCCGACGCCTTGCAGGAATTCGCCAAGAAGCAGTCGCCGCTGCTGAAGAAGAACATCGCCTGGGCGGCTGAGACCCAGGTCGCCCATTGGATGGACGTGATCGGCGGCTGGAAGCAGAGGCTCGGCGATGAGTGGGACAAGACCTATGCCGCCAGCAACACGATCTACGTCGCTCGCCAGAACAACGTCCTGTTCAGCGTTCTCGCGCAGTTCTTCCCGCCCGAGGCCATCAACGACCGGCTGATGCTGATCGAGACGGTCTCATTCACCACGACCCCGGAGGACATGCTCGACTCGCTCACCCGCATCATCGCCGACCGGGCCGTCGGCGCGGCGTTCTTCGGCGACTACCATCTCATGGACTACGAGCTGATGGGCGGCGATGCGCGTCAAGCCATCATCGACGAGGACGCCAAGCGCAACATTGCGGTAAACCTGCCGCCGCAGGCGCCGTTCGGTTCGCACCAATGGCCGACCTTGATCACACCTGGGCCCGGCGCCAAGAGCCTGGCCGACCTTCCATGAACTTCGGCCCAACAGTCGAGGTCCTCACCCGGAGAGTCCGGGGGCGAGGCTTCGTCGCCGGACTGGCGCTGTTGCTCGCCTTTCAGCTTACCTCGGCGACCTTGGCCCAGGACGGAATCGACCCCGTCACCGGCTTCGCGCGCGAGCCGGTCCATGTCGCCGCATGGCCCGGCGGCAAAAAGGTCGCCGTCAGCTTCGCACTGTTCGTCGAGGAGTTCGGGCTGGGTCAGGGTCCGGTGTTCCGGCCGGATCTCGCGGCCCGCGACCCGGACCTCGTGAACGAGGCCTTCCGACAATACGGGATCGACTGGGGGGTCGCGCGCGTCGGCCGGCTGTTCAAGGAACTGGGCGTTCCGCTCACCGTCGTTTTGAACGCGGAGTTCCCCGGCGCCCACCCGTCGGTGTGGAAGGAGTTCCGGGCGGCGCAGCCGAAGGCGCCGATCATCGCCCACGGCATGAACAACACCAGCCGCATGCTGCCGCTCGGGCGAGGCCTTCCCGAGCAAAAAGCCTACATCCGCCAGACCCTGGAGATGATCGAAGGCGCAACCGGCGTCAGGCCCGCCGGCTGGTCGAGCCCGAGCGTCTATTCCGACGGCGACACGATGCAGGCGATCGCCGCCGAGGGCATCGCCTATACTCTCGACCAGATGGATTCGGACATCGTTTCGCGCCTGAAGACGCCGGACGGGTGGGTAGCTCTGCTGCCCTATCCGGTCGTAACGGTTGATATGGGCCAGGAGCTGGCGAGGACGAAATCGCCGGCGGAGATCGAGGCCCTTTGGGTGGACTACGTCCTGGAGCTGGCGAACGAGGCGCGCGCCGACCCGTCGCGAGAGGCGACGACGGTGGTCATCGGAATCCATCCCTTCGTGGTCGGCGCGCCTGACGGAGCGGCGGCCCTGCGGCGCGTGCTCGCGCGCCTCAAGATGGATGACGCGGTCTGGCTGGCCGATACCGATGCAATCCTGGCGGCGGCGGTTCCCCAGTGACCATGCAGCGGTGGGACGCATGAAGACCTCGCGACGCGAGTTCGTCAGGTTCGCGATGGCGAGCGGCATTGCGCTTAGCGTGTCGCGCCTGGCGATCGCCGCGGAGCCCGGATTTGCCGCCCGCGAGACGCTGCCGGGACGGGGAGGCTGGAATCCGGCCGCGACCGGAATGGGCCGCGTCGACGGCGTCGCCAAAGTCACGGGCGCCAAGCTCTATGCGTCCGATTTTCGCGCCGCCGATCTCCCGGGCTGGCCGTCGAAAACGGCGCACGCCATGGTGCTTCGGGCAGCGGACGCGACCCATGTCTATGCCGGTATCGACCTCTCCGCGCTTCCGGGAGCGTTGCAGCCTTCGGTGGTGATAACCGCCGCCGATCTCGCTCGAACCGGCATACGGGTCCCCGAATATTATGCCGGCGATCTGCTCTGCCCGGTCGGCAGGACGCCGCTCTATCTCGGTCAGCCCGTGGCGCTGTTGATCTTCGAGGACTTCGACACTTTCGATCAGGCGCGCCTCATGCTCCGCGATGCGGCGTTCGCGAAGTTCGGTGACGAAACCGGCCCGGTCAAGGCGCCCAACTACGGCGCTTTTCGCTTCACCCGCGTCGGCGGCCCGACGCCCGAGGCGCCCGATGTGTTCTCGCCGTTCAAGAACGGCTGGGTCAGTCCCGGGCGCTTCGAGGACACGGGCGAGCCGATATGGGCGCGGCTCCCGATCCCGACCGGGCAAGCCTATGCCGAAGCTGCGGAGCACGGCGAGCGGATCCGGGCTGAACTCGCGGCGGACAATCCGGCGCTTTTGGTGCTGGACCGCGAATTCGAGACCCAGTCGGTCGACCCGATGTTTCTCGAGCCGGAAAGCGGCCTTGCCTGGTTCGATGGGCCGCGCAAGACCCTCGAGCTTGTCGTCGGCTCGCAGTCGCCCTTCGAGGTCGCCAGCGCGGTCGCATATCTGCTCGGCGAGGCCGAGGCGGCCGTGAAGCCAGTGCGCATCAACACCAATTCGGCCTATTGCGGCGGCGGATTCGGCGGACGCGATCATACGCCGTTCCCGCTTTACGTCGCGCTGGCGGCGATGTTCTTCCCCGATCGTCCGGTCCAGCTCGCGAACAACCGCTTCGAGCAGTTTCAATCGGGGATCAAGCGGCACGCCTTCAAGATCCGCACCCGGATGGGGGTCGATCGGACGACCGGCAAAATCGTCGGCTTCGCCGCCGACCACGCGCTGGATGGCGGCGGCCTCGCCAATTTTTCGGTCAGTGTGGCGACGGTCTCCGCCAACATGGCGGTCGGCATTTACTATGTCCCGAAAGTCGACATCACCACCTATGCGTTCCACTCACGCGGGGTGACCGCGGGCTCGATGCGCGGTTATGGAACCGTGCAGTCGACGACTGCGCTCGAAGTGATGGTCGACGAAATCTGCACGGCGCTCCCGCTCGACCCATTCGAGTTCCGCCGCCGCAACGCGCTCGCGCCCGGCGGCCGGATCATGGCCGGAAACACGTACAGCGTGTCGATCCGCACCCCGGAGATCCTGGACAAGCTGGAGAAGCATCCGATCTGGAACGAGCGCGCCGAGGAGAAGGCGCGCGGACGGGAGGCGGGAATCCTCGTCGGGACCGGCGTCGCCACCGCCAGCAAGAACTACGGCACCGGAGGGGATACGGTGCTGGGAACCGTCGAGATCGCTCCCGACGGTCATATCACGATCCGTTGCGACGCCACCGAAATCGGCAACGCCGTCGGGACCGCGGCGGCCAACCGGATCGCAACGCATCTGGGCGGCGTCGCCGACGAAATCGCCCTCGCCCAGGTCGACGGATTCGAGGCGCTCGATCTCGTCACCTCCGGTGACTCCTACGCCATCAGTCAGGAGGGGCAGGACGCGGCGGCGCACGATCCGCGCTGGGTGCCGTCGATCAGTTCGGCGACCGCCGCCTCGACAGGCGCCTTTGCCGGGACGCACGCGGCGGCCGAGGCCGCGCGAGTCATTTTCCGCTTTGGCCTGTGGCCGGCGGCGCTCGAATTGTGGGGTGTGGCGACGAGCGATCCAAGAGCCGGGGAATCGGAGAAGGCGCGCTGGAAGGACGGGCAGCTCATCATGCCCGGACTTGCCCCGCTGACCCTGGGGGCGGTTGCGGCCAAGGCGCACGCGCAGAATGGCGTCACCGGAGCGATGGCCCATGGCTTCAATCGCTGGGCGTGGTCGCAAGCGACCTTCACGGTGGATGGACGGGAGTGGACGGCCGACATCGACGCCCTTGCCGTGCGCCGCGGCGGCGGCGATTTCGTTCGTCTCGATCGCGCCAGCGTCAGGTTTCCGCCAACCGTCTTCAACCAGAGCGGTCCCACCTATGCGACATTGTGCGGCTCTCTGGTTCGCGTCGAGATCGATCGCGCAACCGGCGCGCTGCGTATCGCTAAGGCGTATAGCGTGCTCGAATGCGGGCGGGCGCTGGTGCCGGAGGTCGTGCTGGGACAGGCGCAGGGCGGCTTCGCCATGGGCGTCGGCTACGCGTTGCTCGAAACGCTGCCTCTCTACGAGGACGGGCCAGGAAACGGGAAATGGAATCTCGGCCAATACCTCGTCGCGCGGGGGTCGGACCTGCCGCTCGACCGGCTCGAGGTCGAGGTGTTGCCGCCCGTTGACGCCGACGAGCGGCCGAAGGGCATGGCCGAAGTCGTGATGACCCCGATCGTCGCCGCGCTTCTCAACGCGATCCACGATGCGACCGGGCGCCGCTTCCGGTCCTTGCCGGTGACTCAAGCCATGCTGAAGCAGGCCGTGCTCGAGGAAGCGCCCAAATGACGTCGCTCACCGTCACCATCAACGGGCGCGCCTACGGGCCGCAGGACGTGCGCGACGACCTGACCATGAACGATTTCCTGCGCGAATATCTGGGCATGACAGGCACCAAGTTCGGCTGCGGCGCCGCGCAATGCCTGAGCTGCGCGGTCATCATCGATGACCCCGACCGCTCGAGCTATACGAGCCCGACCTGCATCGTCCCGGCCGTCAGCTTCAACGGCAAGTCGATCCGCACCGTCGAAGGCCATGCGAAGGACGGCGAGCTCACGCCGTTGCAGAAGGCCTTCATCAGTCATTTCGCCTTCCAGTGCGGCTATTGCACTGCGGGCTTCCTCAACGAGGGCCAGGTCCTTCTCGAGCGCCTGGCGAAGGCGCCGATCGCGCGCGCCGNNACGTAATCCTGGCGGATCCCGCGCGCTACCTGCGAAGCAGCTGATGATGTGGATCGATTTGCGGACCACGCTCTTCGTCGCCGCCGTGGCGCTGCCGGCGAACGTATTGACCGCCTACGCTGTTTCCGGCGTCGCTCCCGACAGTCTCGCCAGCGTCGAGAGCTTTGCGTCGATCAGCGATCCGGCTCTGCGGTCTGCTGCTTATTTCACCGAGCTCGGAAAGGTGCTGACCAGCCCGCGCTGTCTCAATTGCCATCCCGCCGGCGACCGTCCGCGCCAGGGCGACGCGGCGCGACTGCATCAGCCTCCGGTCGAACGGGGCGCCGACGGCTTCGGCCTTCCGGCCATGCGATGTCCCATTTGCCATCAGGCAGCGAACTTCGAGCCCGGGCGGGTGCCGGGCAACCCTATCTGGCATCTTGCGCCGCGCGAGATGGCTTGGGAAGGCAAGACGGTCGGCGAGATCTGCGCTCAGATCAAGGATCCCGCGCGCAACGGCAACCGCTCGCTGGCGAGCCTCGTTGAACATATCGGCGAGGACCATCTGGTCGGCTGGGCGTGGGCGCCCGGGGCCGGCCGGAAACCAGCGCCAGGCACGCAGCAGCAGGCGGGCGATCTCGTTGAGGCCTGGGTGACCAGTGGGGCGATGTGCCCGAAACCGTGACAGTCAACCTGGGACCGTCATCCTTTGGGATGGCTACAAGAGGCTTCAGTACGCTCCCGTCTATTGCGCTTGCCATTGCATCGCCGCGCGCGCCCCGACCGGCGCCGAGACCCCGAGCCCGGCCGACGTTCGCACCCCACCACACGACTGGCGCAACGAAACGCTGCTTTGGGGAGCGAGGAACAACCGCTGGAACCCCGAATGCAACGTCCCAGGGCGCCATCTGCAACGTCCGCTTGACTGAAGG
>PLUH01000223.1 GCA_003164825.1 Hyphomicrobiales bacterium | reverse complement strand
TCGTCGTCGGCGACGACTGGCGCGTGGCGCTCGGCGTGGCGGTCGCGATTGCAGTGACGGCACTTGTCGCGGACACGTCAGTTGCGGCCTGGTGGGTGCTGCCGGTTGCGGTGGTTGCGTTGCTCGCCGACTCGCTGCGACGAGCCGCGGGCCGATGATTTGCAAGGATTCAGCGAGTCGTGCCCACGTTCTGCCGGCATAACCGCTTCATCCAGAACTNNCCCGCCGCACTGGCCAGGCGCGCTCGACCGGGATGCAGGTAAGGCGTCTCGCTCGCGGCGCCGATGACGGCTTCCGCTCACCGCTGGTGCCCGGGGTGAAGTCGAGCGAGGACGCGGAGCGGCTGGCGGAGGAGCTGGCATTCGCCGCCGGGCGCCTTGGCCGGCTCGAGGCCGATCCGCCGGGCTGTTACGCGGAGGTCGCCGGGGCCGCGGGCGCGGCCGGGGAGGCGGGCGCGGCCGGGCCGGGGGATGTCGAGGAGCGCACGTGGCTTGCGTTCCTGATCGCCTACCTGTGCCCGGTGAACGGGGACGATCCGTTCGTGGGGATCCGGGCCGCGCGGACGCCGTGGGCCTCGGGCGAGGCGCCGGACCTCACCGACGTGCCGACCGGCCCCCGAACCGCGCACGAACCGGCGCGCGGCATGCGGACGCTCGACGCCTACCGGGCGTGGGCGGCGCGGGCCGGGTCACAGGCGGCGGCGTTCGGCGGCGATCCATCGTGGTCGCCCGAGCGCCGCTTCGCCAGGGCGTTCGAGCGTCTCGCGCTCCCGGGGCTCCACCGCGATGCTCGCTTCGACCTGCTGGTCACGCTCGGACGGCTGGGCGTCTACGACCTGCGCGCCGCGACGCTCCAGTTCGGCGGCGCCAACGAGACGACGCTCGCCGCCAAGCGCGCGCTCGGGATCGGCGACACGCTGCTGCTCGAGCGCCGCGCCGCCGAGCTCGCCGAGGTTGCCGCGCTCCCGCTCGAGGCGCTCGACCTCGGCCTGCACAACTGGGGTGCCGGCACCCGCGCGACGATGGGGCTCGAACCCACCGCCGAGCCCGATCCGGCGGCGCTCGACTCCGCGCGTGGGGCGCTCGGGCTGTAGGCGGGGGGCACGGAACCCCATGCCATTCGAAGACGTCCGCCCCACCGCCTACCTTCCCCGGCAAGCACACTTACCGGAAGGTCGGAGCCCCGTCCCCATGTCCCTCTGCTTCATCGAACCTCAGAACGCGATTCGCGTCATCGCCGAGTCGGTGGGACGCGAGGCTCGCCGCCAGATCCTTGGCGAGGTCGTGCGCGCCTGGGTCGATGAGATCCCTGAGCCGGATCTCAACTCCCACTACGCGAAGGCCGTGGCCGACCTCGACGAGCACGACCTTTCGCTGCTCGCCGCGTGGCACGCGTCGCTCGAGGTAGGTCACCCGATCCCCAACAAGGAGTTTCTCCTCAACGTCTTCCCGTCGCTGGGCGAGAACCGGCGCGAGGCGCTCAAGATCGCCGCGGGCTTTCGCGGCGAGGAGGCGTTCGAGGCCGGCGTGGGGGAGGAGCAGGCGTTCGACACGGTGCTTCCGTGGCTCTCGCACGAACGCTGCGTGCAGCTCGCCGGCGAGTGTCTCGAGCTGTACTGCTGGGACCGACTCGGCGCCGACAACTAGTCCGCGAGCGCCGCCTCGATCTCCTCGATCGCCTGATCGGTCGAGCGAAACCACACGGCCCGGATGCCGAGCTCCCGCGCCGCGTCGCAGTTGAGCTCGATGTCGTCGATGAACAGCGCCGCGGGCGCCGGGACGCCGAGGCGTTCGAGCGTGAGCGCGTAGATCTCGGGCTCGGGCTTACGCAGCCCGACGAACCCGGAGTCAACGACGACGCTGAAGATCTCGTCGACCGGCAGCTTGGCGCGCCACAGCGGCTCCCACTCGCGCACGTTGTTGGTGCAGATCGCCATCCGGTAGCCGCGGTCCTTGAGCGAGCGCATGTACTCGATCAGACGCTCGTTCGGGCGCAGGTGCTCGAAGTAGCTCTGGCCGAAGCCGTCGAGCTCGACCGGGCGCCCGAGCTGCCAGGTCAGCTGCTCCTCGAGCGCGGCGAGGAACGCAGCCTCCGTCATCCGGCCCGTCTCGAGCTCGAACAGCGGGTGCATGCGCGCGATCAGGTACACGCCGGCGGTCACCATCGTCGCCGCGTGGATCAGCGCCGAGACCGGCGTCGGGCCTTCCATGGCGTCCGGCAGCCAGGTGTGCAGCAGGAACTGCGCCGACTTGCCCATGGCGCCCATGAACAGGAGCAGGCAGGCGAGCGTCACCGCGTCCCAATTGAAGCCGATAAAATGCACGGTCTTGCCGACAAGACCGGGCGCGGCGGCGAACACCTGATCGAAGGCGATTGAGCCGGTCAGATAGTAGGTCAGGAAGATGCCGAGCGAGAATCCGAAGTCGCCGACCCGGTTGACGACGAAGGCTTTGATCGCGGCGGCGTTGGCTGCGGGCCGCTCGTACCAGAAGCCGACCAGCAGGTAGGACATCAGACCGACGCCCTCCCAGCCGAAGAACATCTGCACCAGATTGTCCGACGTCACCAGCATCAGCATGGCGAAGGTGAAGAGGGAAAGGTAAGCGAAAAACCGCGGTCGCGACGGATCGTCCGACATGTAGCCGACGGAGTAGACGTGGACGAGGAACGACACCGTCGTCACCACGACGAGCATGACCGCTGTCAGCGTGTCGATGCGCAAGGCCCAGGTGGCGACGAGCTTGCCGGAGGTGAACCAATTGCCGAGCAGAACGTGAGCGTCCGCCCCGCCGGCAACCATCACGAACGCGATCCACGACAGGACGAAAGAAACGCCGAGCAGGCCGGTCGTGACGTATTCGGCGCCGCGCGCTCCTATCCACGGCCCGAAAATGCCGGCGACCAGGAATCCGAGAAGCGGCAGGAAGACGATCAGTTCGTACATGAATCCGTCTCAGCCCTTCAGCGAATTGATGTCTTCGACCGCAATCGAGCCGCGATTGCGGTAGTAGGCGACCAGGATCGCGAGGCCGATCGCCGACTCCGCTGCGGCGACCGTGAGGATGAAGAGTGAGAATGCCTGGCCGGTCAGATCGCCGGAATAGGTTGAAAAGGCGATGAGGTTGATATTCACGGAGAGAAGAATGAGCTCAACCGACATCAGGATGATGATGATGTTCTTGTGGTTGAGGATGATGCCGGCGATGCCGATCGTGAACACCATCGCGGCGAGGGTGAGGTAGTTGGAAAGGCCGATTCCCATGCCCGTGATCCTTCATATGCCGGCGCGCGAGGGGACCTTACGCACCTCGATCGCAGTTTCGGGGGTACGCCCGACCTGCGCTGCAACGTCCTG
The DNA here is from genome assembly GCA_003164825.1 of Hyphomicrobiales bacterium. GTDB lineage: Bacteria > Pseudomonadota > Alphaproteobacteria > Rhizobiales > Beijerinckiaceae > Roseiarcus. The sequence continues at coordinate 32,539 of PLUH01000223.1, read as the reverse complement.
CCGCTTGACGCCCGGCTTGTGGTGGAGGGTGAGGACGATTGCGCCGATCATGGCGGTGAGCAAAATCATCCCCGATGCCTGAAAGAAGTAGAAATATCGGGTGTAGAGCACTTCGCCGAGCGCGGCGGTATTGCTGAGCGTGCCTGCCGGCGTCGCCGCGGTTGCGGCCCTCGATGAGGGGCCAAGACCGGAGACGACGTAGATGAGCTCGATCGCAACCACCAATGCGATCAACAACCCCTGCGGCAGGTATTCGACGAAGCCCTGCCTCAACCGGGCGAAATCCACGTCCAGCAGCATAACGACGAATAGGAACAGCACCGCGACTGCGCCGACATAGACGATAATCAGGATCATCGCCAGGAACTCGGCGCCCATCAGCAGGAACAGGCCGGCCGCGCAGACAAAGGAAAGGATGAGGAACAGGACCGAATGGACCGGGTTCCTGGCCACGATGACGGCGAAGGCCGACACGACAAGGACCGGGGCGAAAATCCAGAAGAACAGCGCATCGGCCTGCATCGCCCGCCTCTCGTCAAAAGCCCCTCGCCCCAACCCCTCCCCCTTTGCAGGTGAAGGGTCGACGCGGCTTTCCCGCATTCCTGGGCGCGCCTGTCGTGGCGCGGACTCCCCGTCCGGCCGGACAAAACGCGTTCGCTGACAATGTCCGTCTTTCGAGCGGCCATGGCCAGCATCCTTCCCCGCAAAGGAAGAAGGTTGTTATCGATACGGCGCGTCGAGCGCGATGTTGCGCGCCAACTCCCGCTCCCAGCGATCGCCGTTGGCCAGCAATCGTTGCTTGTCGTAGTAAAGCTCTTCGCGCGTCTCGGTCGCGAATTCGAAATTCGGTCCTTCGACGATCGCGTCGACCGGACAGGCTTCCTGGCACATGCCGCAATAGATGCACTTGACCATGTCGATGTCGTAGCGAGTGGCGCGCCGGGTGCCGTCGTTGCGTCGCGGTCCCGCCTCGATCGTGATCGCCTGGGCCGGGCAGATCGCCTCGCACAACTTGCAGGCGATGCAGCGCTCCTCGCCGTTGGGATAGCGGCGTAGCGCATGCTCACCGCGGAAGCGCGGGCTCAGCGGCGTCTTCTCATGCGGATAGTTTAACGTCGCCTTCGGCTTGAACATGTATTGGACCGACAGCGCGAGGGCCGCGAGGAATTCGCCGAGGAACAGCGAACGGGCGGATTGGGCGAGCCTGAGAGCCATCGACTTTCCTCTCCTCCGTCAGCTGAGGGGCCCGGAGGAATTCGCGCCGAAACCGGTGAATTCGAGCACGCCGGCCACGACCACCACCATCACCAGCGAGATCGGCAGGAACACTTTCCAGCCAAGCCGCATCAATTGATCGTAACGATAGCGCGGCACGAACGCCTTCACCATCGAGAACATGAACACCACCGACCACCCCTTGATAAGGAACCAGATCAGCCCAGGCACCCAGGTGAAGGGCGGAAAAGGCAGCGGCGACAACCATCCGCCCAGAAACAGGACCGCCGTCATGGCCGACATGGTCAAGACGGCGACCAGCTCGGTGAGGTACTGCAGCAGGAAGAGCGAAGCCGAATATTCGACCGAATAGCCGGCGACGAGCTCCGACTCCGCCTCGGTCAAATCGAATGGGGGCCGGTTCGTCTCGGCGAGCGCCGATACGAAGAAGATGACGAACATCGGCAGCAGCGGCAGCCAGTACCAGCCGAGAATGCCCAATCGCGTATCTTGCGCGCGAACAATCTCGGACAGGTTCAACGAGCCGGCGCACATCACCACGGTGACAATGACGAACCCGATCGACACTTCATAAGACACCATCTGCGCGGCCGCGCGCAGCGCCGACATCAGCGGATACTTCGAATTGGAGGCCCAGCCGGCCATGATGATGCCGTAGACGCCGAGCGAGGAGACGGCGAAGAGATAGAGGACGCCGACGTTGATGTCGCTGATCGACCAGCCGTCGGCAACGGGGATGACCGCCCAAGCGGATATCGCCAGCACGACCGAAACCAGCGGGGCCATGACGAACACGCCTTTGTTGGCGCTCGCCGGAATGATCGGCTCCTTGACCATGAATTTGATGAAGTCCGCGAACGGCTGCAGGGCGCCCCACGGTCCGACCACGTTGGGCCCACGGCGCAACTGCACAGAACCCCAGATCTTGCGCTCGAGATAGATGAGCAACGCCGTCGAGAGGAGAAGGCATACCAGAAGCAGCAGGCTCTCGAGCACGTGTCTCAGAAGCGAGCCGGCGTCGCTTTCGTGCATCCATTCGCCGGCCTCGGACATGGCGCCGCTTCTGATAAGAAGCCAAAGCGCGGCGACGATCACGATGATGACGACGACGCCGGCGCCAAGAATCGCGCCCCAGGGCGGGGAAGCTGGGCGGGAGGGTGTTGCGCTGCTCATCGCGAAATCGCCCTATTCCGCCGCCTCGCGCTGAACGCCCCGGCCCAAAGCCGAACATTCGGCCATGACGCGAGAGGCGCGCGCAATCGGATTTGTGAGGTAGAAGTCGGCGACCGCGGCAACGAACGGCGCTTTGTCGATCGCGCCGCCGAGCGCGGCAAGTTGGCCAAAGACGCCCGCATCCGCAGGCGCAACGGCGTCGAACCGCACCAGGAAGGGATAGGCGGCGGCAAGCGCCGAGCGCAACTGGGTGAGGGAGTCGAACGGCAGTCGCGCGCCGATCGGATCCGAAAGCGCGCGCAGGATCGACCAATCCTCGCGTGCGTCCCCGGGCGGAAACACCGCGCGCTCGGCGAATTGCGGCCGCCCCTCGGTGTTGACATAGATGCCGGTCTTCTCGCTGTAGGCCGCGCCCGGAAGAATGACGTCGGCTCTATGCGCTCCACGATCGCCGTGCGTGCCGATGTAGACGACGAAAGCGCCCGGCTCAATGTCGATCTCGTCGGCGCCAAGATTGACGAGCATGTCGATCGCATTGGCCTTCGCCATCGTTGGCGCGTCGAGCCCGCGTTCGCCTGGGACGAGGCCGAGATCGAGGCCGCCGACGCGTGATGCGGCGCTGTGCAGTACATTGAAGCCGTTCCACCCGTCCTTCACCACGCCGAGCGACAGCGCCGCCTTGGCGGCGAGCGAGAGAACCGCTTCGCCGTCCGGCCGCGCAAAAGCGCCGGCTCCAAGAATGAACATCGGCTTGGTCTTGTTGGCCGGCGGATGGTCGGCGAATGCGGCAAGCGATTCGGGCGCGGCGCCGAGGTAATTGTATTTGAAGGTGAGGTCGGCCATTTCGCCAACGAGCCCCGTCAGCACGCCGCCGCCGAGCCAGCGCTTGCGGATGCGTGCATTGAGCACCGGCGCTTCGTGGCGCGGATTCGAGCCGATGACGAGAATCGCGTCTGCCTGGTCGACGCCGGCAATCGTCGAATTGAAGAGGTAGGACGCACGTCCAAACTTCGGATGGAGCTTCGAACCATCCTGGCGACAGTCGATGTTGGGCGAACCAAGATTGGCGAACAGCGCCTTGAGCGCGAACATTTCCTCGACCGTCGCCAGATCGCCGACGATTGCGCCGATCCGGGAGGGCGATGTCGCCTTGACCTTGCCGGCGACCGCGGCGAAAGCCTCCGCCCAGCTCGCGGGTCTAAGGGAGCCGTCGACGCGCACGTAAGGGCGGTCCAGCCGCTGCGTCTTAAGCCCATCGACAATGTGCCGCGTCTTGTCGGAGATCCATTCCTCGTTGATCGCATCGTTGACGCGCGGCAGGATGCGCACGATCTCGCGGCCGCGAGAGTCGATCCGGATGGCCGAGCCCAGGGCGTCCATGACGTCCACCGACTCGGTCTTGAGGTACTCCCAGGGTCGGGCGTGGAACGCGGTCGGTTTCGAGGTCAGGGCTCCGACCGGACACAGGTCGACGACGTTGCCCTGCAATTCGGATGTCAGGGCGTGCTCGAGATAGGAAGTGATCTCCATGTCCTCGCCGCGGCCGATCGCGCCAAGCTCGGGAACGCCGGCGACCTCGGTCACGAACCGCACGCAGCGCGTGCATTGGATGCAGCGGTTCATCGAGGTCTTGACCAAGGGCCCGATGAACTTGTCCTCGACGGCGCGCTTGTTCTCGGAGAAGCGCGACGAGTCGGCGCCGTAGCCCATCGCCTGATCCTGCAGATCGCATTCGCCGCCCTGGTCGCAGATCGGGCAGTCGAGCGGATGGTTGATGAGNNAGGAACTCCATCACCCCCTTGCGCGCCTTCCGCGCCATCGGCGAATTGGTGAACACGACCGGCGGCTCGCCATTCGGCCCGGGACGCAGGTCTCTGACCGCCATCGCGCAAGATGCCGTCGGTTTGGGCGGTCCGCCTTTCACTTCGACGAGGCACATCCGGCAGTTTCCGGCGATCGATAGTCGCTCATGGTAGCAGAACCGCGGGATTTCAGCGCCAGCCGCCTCGCAGGCCTGGAGAAGCGTGTATTCGGCGGGAACGTCGATTTCCTTGCCGTCGATGACGATCTTGCTCATGCGCTTCTCGCCGCGTGGCCCGCCCGACAATATTCGAGAAGGGTCGGCCCTGTGCGCCCGGTCATCCACATTTCCGGCTCATCCACAGCTTGATGTGCGCCAAGTGGCTCCAGCCGAACGCGAAGTCGGTATCGCCTCGCGCCCTCAGATATTCGAGCCGCCCCGTTGCCTCGGCGAGGTCGGGAATGTGTCCGGCGGGGATGGGCCACATCACGAAGTGCGGCGCTCCGAGCTCTTCGAACCAGTCGCGCTTTCGGTTGTAGAGCTGCTTGTGGACTGTCGCCCAGACAAAACGCTCGAGCGCTTCGACGCTTTCCCACACCGACAAGTTGACCGCCATCGTCGGATCGCTCGCCGGGCGGATGGCGGTCGCGTTGTTGCTCTCATCCTTGAGCCGCCACACGAATCCCTCGCTGTGCTCCGCAAGAGCGTTGATGCGATCGAGGTTCTTCATGAACGCCGCCATGCGCGGATCGTCCGTCGGATAGCGGAACCGGCCGATGTTGAGCTGGGCGATATGGCTTATCATGCGCTACTCCGCGGCCGCCCGCAAAGGCTCGCTCGCCGGATTGGCCGCATATTGGTCGATGCGCCTCTCGATCTCCGGGCGGAAATGGGCGATCAGCCCCTGGATCGGCCAAGCCGCGGCGTCGCCAAGGGCGCAGATGGTGTGCCCTTCGACCTGCTTGGTCACGTCGAGCAGCATATCGATTTCGCGCTTCTGCGCGCGGCCCTGAACCATCCGCTCCATGACCCGCCACATCCACCCCGCTCCTTCGCGGCAAGGCGTGCACTGGCCGCAGCTCTCGTGCTTATAGAAATAGGACAGGCGCGCGATGGCGCGGATGATATCGGTCGACTTATCCATCACGATCGCCGCCGCGGTCCCGAGGCCGGACTTAAGCTTGGCGAGCGAGTCGAAATCCATCGGGCAGTCGATGATCTCAGCCGCGGGAACCAACCGCACCGAGGCTCCGCCGGGAATGACCGCAAGCAGATTGTCCCAGCCGCCGCGCACGCCGCCGCAATGCTTGTCGATCAGCTCCCGGAACGGAATCGACATCGCCTCCTCGACGTTGCAGGGCTTGTTGACGTGTCCTGAGACGCAGAAGACCTTGGTGCCGAAATTGTTGGGCGCGCCGAAACTCGTGAACCACGACGCGCCCCGTCGCAGAATCGTCGGCGCGACGGCGATCGATTCGACGTTGTTGACCGTCGTCGGCGAGCCGTAGAGCCCCATCCCGGCCGGGAACGGCGGCTTCATGCGCGGCATGCCCTTCTTGCCCTCGAGCGACTCGAGCATTGCCGTCTCTTCGCCGCAAATGTAGGCCCCTGCGCCGTGATGGACGTAGAGGTCGAACGGCCAGCCGTGGATATTGTCCTTGCCGATCAGCCGCGCCTCATAGGCCTCGTCGACCGCCGCTTCGAGGCGCTCGCGCTCCTGGATGTATTCGCCGCGCACGTAGATGTAGCAAGCGTGAGCGCCCATGGCGAACGAGGCGATCAGCGCGCCTTCGACCAGCGTGTGCGGGTCGTTGCGCATGATCTCCCGATCCTTACAGGTTCCCGGTTCGGATTCGTCGGCGTTGATGACGAGGTAATGCGGGCGCTTGGGATCGACCGTCTTGGGCATGAACGACCATTTGAGTCCGGTCGGGAAGCCTGCGCCCCCTCGGCCGCGCAGGCCCGAGGCCTTCATTTCGGCGATGATCCAGTCGCGCCCTTTGTCGATGATCGCCTTGGTCCCGTCCCAATTGCCGCGCGCCCGCGCGCCCTTGAGGCTGCGGTCGCCGAACCCATAGAGGTTGGTGAAGATGCGATCCTTGTCTTCCAGCATCGCTCAGTCCCCAATCTTCCCGGTCGGCAGATGGGTTTGCTCGTCCTTGGGTCCGCTCCCGCCGGCGGCGAGTGCGGCGGCCTGGAGCACCCATTGCTCACGATCGATGCGGCCGGGAAACGACAGATAGGTTCCGACCCAGCGAATCTCTCTCCTTTTCCAGGCGGCGACCTGATCGAAGTGATAGACCCCAAGCTCGTGCAGGCGCTTCTCGTTGACCGGACCCACGCCGTTGATCCGCTGCAGGTCGTCGGGGCCGCCTTCGCGCGGGGCTTCGAGCGCGGGGGGCCGATCGCCGACCGCGTCCGCTTTCTGCTCAGGCGTCGCGTCCGCCGGCAGGGTTGCAAGCGCAGCCTGGATGTCGGCGGCTTCCACCTCCGCATGCGCGTGCGCCGCGGCCTCGTCTGGGGAAGGTGGCGACTGATCGTTCGCGGGCGCCCCTGGCGCGCCACGACCGTCGGCGCCATAGAGCGTCGTCAGCGAGGTGAGGCCGCCGATCGGCTCGGAAGAGACGCGCCCGACCTGCGAGCCGGTCCTGACCGGCCGGGCCGCCGCCAAATCGTCGAGTAGCTTGGCGAAGTTCTCCGGCGTAAGGTCCTCGTAATACTCCTCGTTGATCTGGACCATCGGCGCATTGCAACAGGCGCCGAGGCACTCGACCTCGGTCCACGAGAACAGGCCGTCGGACGTCACATGGCCCTGCTCGCCGATGCGCTTGCGGCAGACCGCCTTGAGGTCTTCGGCGCCGCAGAGCATGCACGGCGTCGTGCCGCAGAGTTGAACGTAGTGACGGCCCACCGGCGCCAGATTGAACATCGTGTAGAAGGTTGCAACCTCCAGCACGCGGATATTGGGCATGTCGAGCATCGCCGCGACCGTCTCGATCGCCGGCCTCGGCAGCCAGTACCCGTTTTGCTTCTGGGCGCGCCACAACAGCGCGAGCACCGCCGACGCCTGCCGGCCGGGAGGATATTTCGCGAGCTCCTTCTCCGCCCACGCCTTGTTGTCAGGCGCGAACTCGAAGCTTGTCGGCTGCTCGTCGGCGAGGCGGCGCACGGACATCGGTCAGTTCGTCCTCGAATGCGCCGAAGGCTCGGCTTCGATCATCGGTCGACCTCCCCGAACACGATGTCGAGCGACCCGAGGATGGCGCTGACGTCGGCGAGCATGTGTTTGCGACACATGAAGTCCATCGCTTGAAGATGGGCGAAGCCGGGTGCGCGGAGCTTCACGCGATAAGGCTTGTTGGAGCCGTCGGAGACCAGATAGACGCCAAACTCGCCCTTCGGCGCCTCGACCGCGGCGTAGACTTCGCCGGGCGGCACCTTGTAGCCCTCAGTATAGAGCTTGAAGTGATGGATGAGCGCCTCCATCGACCTCTTCATCTGAGCGCGCTGTGGCGGCGCAACCTTGCCGTCGTCGGTCTTCACCGGCCCTTCGCCGCCGGCCGAATTGAGCTTTTCGCAGCACTGCCTCATGATCTTTACCGACTGGCGCATCTCCTCCATCCGGATCACATAACGGTCGTAGCAGTCGCCGTTCTTACCGATGGGAATGTCGAAGTCCATTTCCTCATAGCACTCATAAGGCTGCGCCTTGCGCAAGTCCCACGCGGCCCCGGAGCCGCGCACCATCACGCCCGAGAAGCCCCATGCCCAAGCGTCGGCGAGCTTAATGACGCCGATGTCGACGTTGCGCTGCTTGAAGATGCGATTTCCGGTGAGCAAGGTTTCCATATCGTCGCAGACGCCGAGGAAAGGATCGCAGAAGGCCTCGATGTCGTCGATGAGCTTGCGCGGCAGATCCTCGTGGACGCCGCCCGGACGGAAGTAGGCCGCGTGCATGCGCGAGCCGCTCGCGCGCTCGTAGAACACCATCAGTTTCTCGCGCTCCTCGAACCCCCAGAGAATTGGGGTCATCGCTCCGACGTCGTTCGCTTGGGTCGTAATCTGGAGCAGATGCGAGAGCAGGCGGCCGATTTCGCAATAGAGCACGCGGATCAGCTGCGCGCGGCGGGGAATGAAAATGCCCAGCAGCCGCTCGACCGCCAGTGCATAGGCGTGTTCCTGATTCATCGGCGCGACATAATCGAGCCGGTCGAGATAGGGGACGTTCTGCAGATAGGTTCGCGCCTCCATCAATTTCTCGGTGCCGCGGTGCAGAAGGCCGATATGCGGGTCGACGCGCTCAACCACCTCGCCGTCGAGCTCGAGCACAAGGCGCAATACGCCGTGCGCCGCCGGATGCTGCGGCCCGAAGTTGATGGAGAAGTTGCGGAGGTTCTGGTCGGTCACTGCTTATTCCTACTGCCCCTTGGTCTTCTCATCCCCGGGCAACGGCGCGCCTTCCCACGGGCTCAGGAAATCGAACCGGCGGAATTCCTGATTGAGTCGCACGGGCTCGTAACGCACCCGCTTTTCTCCGTCGTCGTAGCGGACCTCGACAAAACCGGTCATCGGAAAGTCCTTGCGCAGCGGGTGACCTTCGAAGCCGTAATCGGTCAGAATGCGCCGCAAGTCCGGATGGCCATCGAACAGCACGCCGAACAGGTCATAAACCTCGCGCTCGTACCAGTCCGCCCCCGGATAGACAGCCGTCGCACTCGCGATCGGCGTGTCTTCGTCGGTCGCGACCTTGATCCTGACCCGCCGGTTCAGCTTCGGCGCCAGCAAATGATAGACGACATCGAACCGCTTCTCGCGCTCCGGATAATCGGCCCCCGAGATGTCGATGATCGAAACGAACTGGGCCGCGGGATCGTCGCGCAGGAATTGCAGCGTTTCAGTGACGTGCGCTGGATCGACGGTCAGCGTCAGTTCGCCGAATGCGAAAGTGGACTCCAGCACCGCGCCGGGCGCCGCGGCGGCGAGTTTCGCTGCGATGGTCTCAAGTTGGTCGTCCATTCACCCCGACACTCCGGCCTCTTCAGCGCTCCCGCGTTTCCTCAGCGTTCAATCGTGCCCGTGCGCCGGATCTTCTTCTGGAGCATCAACACCCCGTAAAGCAGCGCTTCAGCGGTGGGAGGACAGCCCGGCACGTAGATATCCACCGGCACGATGCGGTCGCATCCTCGCACCACCGAATAGGAATAATGGTAATAGCCGCCGCCATTGGCGCACGAGCCCATCGAGATGACGTAACGCGGTTCCGGCATCTGGTCGTAAACCTTCCGCAGCGCGGGAGCCATCTTGTTGGTCAGCGTCCCCGCCACGATCATCACATCCGACTGGCGCGGGCTCCCGCGCGGCGCGAAGCCGAACCGCTCGACGTCATACCGCGGCATCGACAGCTGCATCATCTCGACAGCGCAGCAGGCAAGGCCAAAAGTCATCCACATTAGCGAGCCAGTGCGCGCCCATTGGATGAGGTCGTCGGTCGTGGTGACGAGAAACCCCTTGTCGGCGAGTTCGTCGCTGATCGAGCCGAAGTATCGGTCCTCGGGCCGGAGCGGCCTGCCGGTCAGCGGATCAAGGAAATCCGTCGCGCCAAGCGCGGCGGTCGAGCTGGCGCTCAATCCCATTCCAGCGCTCCTTTGTTCCATTCGTACACGAATCCGATGGTGAGCACCCCCAGGAACAACATCATCGACCAGAATCCAAGCGCGCCAAGGTCGTGGAAAACGATCGCCCAAGGAAACAGGAACGCCACTTCTAGATCGAAGATAATGAAGAGGAGCGAGACCAGGTAAAAGCGAGCGTCAAAGCGCATGCGCGCGTCGTCAAACGGAGGAAAACCGCATTCGTAGGGCGAAAGTTTCTCCGCGTCGGGAGCCCGGTAAGCCACCAGGAAAGGCGCGATCATCAGCGCGCCGCTGATCAGCGCGGCGAGAATTATGAACACGACCAGCGGCAGGTAATCGGAAATGAGGCTAGGCATGGCCTTGCTCTTCAGGTTGCGACCAGGCGAACAAGATATTTTTTCCAAACGGCGGACGCTCCGCGCGTGTCGCTGAAGGCGTATCGCAGTGCAGCGAAGCATGCAAGGCGAAAGGACCTAATTCGCCGGCATGACGCGCTGAGGATCCCACGGCGCGCCGCACGCGAAGGGACCCGAGCTTAGCGTATCAATCCCTTATCCAAGCGCGCGAGGGCCGGAAGGCGAACAAATGTTGGACATCACCGGCCGGCCGAGTTGGAAAGGTCAACCAGACTGTCGGCTAAGTAGTTGAAAGAATGGCGAGAGAGACGGGACTTGAACCCGCGACCTCCGGCGTGANNCTCGAACCCGCGACCTCCGGCGTGACAGGCCGGCGCTCTAACCAACTGAGCTACTCCCCCGCGGGAGACGGAGCGCGATAAGCCACGCGCGCGCCCAAGTCAAGGATCGCATGCGCGCAAGCGCCCGGCCGCTCGCGCGATGTTGCAGGGCCGGGCTCATCGCCTGGGTCGTGCGACGCGCTCGCCCTCCCGGGGACTAAAATTGGCTTGTGGCCAGTGACCAGCGCCGCATCTCTTCGCGCGACAGCACATGGACGGTGTCGGGCGGCAGCGACTCGGCCGTGCGCACGAGCGCTGGGTCGATCCCCATTCGGCGCGCATAGCGTCCAAGCACGGCGACCATCGGCGGATCCGCAAAACTGCGCGTCACCTGCGGCGGCCGCAAAAAGCCGCCCCCTTGGCTCTCAACAATCGACATCCGATGAAGGCCGACTTCGCTGCCGGGAGGCGCGACCCGGCGCACCGCGCCCATCAGCGCGTAGACGCAGGCAGACAGGCATTCGCCGACGAACGGACCGGGATCACCGCCCTCATCGAACCGTCCGACGACGCCGGCGATGCGCAGCCCCCGCAAAATGTGGCCGAAGACCATCGAGGCGACGACATTGCCGCCTCGGGAGTTGAAAAAGACGATCCGCCGCAACTTGGTGTCGGCGCTGCCGGATTTGAGGAAATCGACGAAGGCTTGAGGCGTCTCAGCCTCGATGACGCCGTCGGCGACGATGACATCGGGACAATGTTTGCCGCATTCGCGGGATTCGAGCGGCGCGACATGGAAACTCATCGCCCCGCCGCGCTCCTGCGCCGCAGCGGGCGTGAGCGCAATCCCGCCGAGCATGAAGGCCGCGGCCAGCGCCGACAGCGCCCGGAAGCGCCCGTGGCTGGTGGGCGGTGACGGGCTCGAACCGCCGACCCTCTCGGTGTAAACGAGATGCTCTGCCAACTGAGCTAACCGCCCTTGTCGCCGCCGCACTCTGGGTCCGGCAATTCCCGACACTACAGGCTCGCGGCAAGCTCGCCAAGCGTGAGCGGGCGGCGGTCGTCAAGAGCGTATGCAGGCGACGGGGCGGCCCCCGTGGCTGCCCCGCGACTTCCCCCAGAGGGGTCGCAGAACGCGTGGAGTCGAATTATTTCTTGGCCGATTTCTTGTTAAGGCTCGCCTTCAGCGCCGCGCCGGGTTTGAAACGCGCGTTCCTCGACGCGGCGATTTTGATTTCCTTGCCGGTCGCTGGATTGCGCCCCTTTCCGGCCGCGCGCTCGCGCACGGAGAAGGTGCCGAATCCGACCAAACGCACTTCCTCGCCTTTCTTCAATGTTTTCTCGATCCCCTCAAGCAAAGCCTCAAGCGCACGGGCCGCGTCGACCTTGGTCAATTCCGCGTCCGTGGCGATGTGATCGACGAGCTCAAGCTTATTCATTATGGCCTCTCCGTTCGAATGCGGCGCTCGGTTGTCGGCGCCGGTTCTGAAGTGCGGCGCCTCCAGCGCCTCTATGACACGGCGACTCGCGCCACCGCGCGCTCATACTCGTCCCTCCCCCTTGAAGGCGCCCATCGCCGCCCCAAGCGAATCGACAGCAGAGTTCGATCCATAGCTCGCCGTTTCGCCCAAGGAACGCAAGCGTTTGCCGGGGCGGTGGGCGAAAAAAGAGCCCTTTTGCCGCCTAAAACTGCTCCGCAGCAGAAAAAAGCCGCGAATTCCGAAGAATTCGCGGCGATCTTGGGGGCCTCCGCGCGCCGGAGACACTCAGTTCTCAAGCGCAGGGGCGAAGGGTGGTCAGTGCGCGACGAGCCCTTGGCCGTCCTCTTCGGACGGGCCGCGCGGCGGGTGCGCCGTTGCGACTTCCTCCTCCCACACGATCGGCGTCGGCTGGCGGAGGAGGGCGTGAGCGAGCACCTCCTCCATGCGCGAAACCGGTACGATCTCAAGTCCGTTCTTCACCGAGCTCGGTATCTCCGCCAGGTCCTTGGCGTTGTCTTCGGGGATGAGGACCTTCTTGATTCCGCCTCTCAGCGCCGCAAGCAACTTTTCCTTGAGACCGCCAATCGGCAGGACGCGGCCGCGCAGCGTGATCTCGCCGGTCATGGCGATGTCGCGTCGCACCGGAATGCCGGTCAGCATTGAGACGATGACGGTCGCCATGCCGACGCCCGCGGAGGGCCCATCCTTCGGCGTCGCGCCTTCCGGCACATGCACGTGGATGTCGCGCCTGTCGAACAGCGGCGGCTCGATGCCGAAGTCGACGGCGCGAGAGCGTACGTAGGACGCCGCAGCCGAAATCGACTCCTTCATCACGTCCTTGAGATTGCCCGTCACCGTCATGCGGCCCTTGCCGGGCATCATGACGCCCTCGATCGTCAGGAGTTCGCCGCCGACCTCCGTCCAGGCGAGACCAGTCACCAACCCGACCTGATCGTCGGCCTCGATTTCGCCATAGCGGAACTTCGGCGGGCCGAGGAACTCGGCGACGTTCTGGCCGGTGACGACGATCGTTTTGCTCTTGTTGGTGAGGATCTCCTTCACCGCCTTGCGCGCGAGATTGGAAATTTCACGCTCGAGATTGCGGACGCCAGCCTCCCGCGTATAGCGCCGGATAAGCTCCATGATGGCGCTGTCCTCGACGACCCATTCCTTGGCTTCGAGACCGTGCTTGGTCATTGAATGGGGCAGGAGATGCCGCTTGGCGATCTCCAGTTTCTCGTCCTCCGTGTAGCCCGCGATTCGAATGATCTCCATCCGGTCCATGAGCGCAGGCGGAATGTTGAGCGTGTTAGCCGTGGTCACGAACATCACGCCCGACAGATCATAGTCGACCTCCAGATAATGATCATTGAAGGTCGAGTTCTGTTCCGGATCGAGCACCTCGAGCAGCGCCGACGACGGATCGCCACGAAAATCCATGCCCATCTTATCGATCTCGTCGAGCAGGAAGAGCGGATTCGAAGTCTTGGCCTTGCGCATCGACTGGATGACCTTACCCGGCATCGAGCCGATGTAGGTGCGGCGNNACGCCCGGCGGGCCTACAAGACACAAAATCGGCCCGGTCAGCTTGTTGGCGCGCTGCTGGACGGCGAGGTACTCGACGATGCGTTCCTTGACTTTGTCGAGGCCAAAGTGATCGGCGTCGAGGATCGTCTGTGCGGCCGGGAGGTCCTTCTTGATCTTCGACCGCTTCTGCCACGGGATCGACAGCAGCCAGTCGAGATAGTTGCGCACGACGGTCGCTTCCGCCGACATCGGCGACATCTGCCTCAGCTTCTTGACCTCGCCAAGCGCCTTCTCGCGCGCTTCCTTGGTGAGCCTGGTCGACTTGATGCGCTCCTCGAGCTCGGACATTTCGTCCTTGCCTTCCTCGTCGCCGAGTTCCTTCTGGATCGCCTTCATCTGCTCGTTGAGNNATGCGCTTCTCGACCTGGAGCACCGAGATCTCGCTTTCCATCAGCGCCAGGCACTTCTCGAAGCGCTTGGCGATCGAGCGCATCTCGAGAATCGCCTGCTTGTCGGACAGCTTGACCGCAAGATGCGAGGCGATGGTGTCGGCGAGCTTGCCGTAGTCGTCGATCTGATTGACCGCACTCACGACCTCGGGCGAGATCTTCTTGTTGAGCTTGACGTAGCTTTCGAACTCGGAGACAACCGAGCGCGACAGAGCTTCGCCCTCGATCTTTTCGATCGGCTCGTCGGCGACCGCCCGAGCTTCTGCCTGAAAAAAGCCATCGCCGGGTATGAACTGTGTCACTTGGGCGCGCGTCGATCCTTCGACCAGCACCTTGACCGTGCCGTCAGGCAGCTTGAGCAACTGGAGGACGCTGGCCAACGTGCCGGCCGAGAAGATGGCGTCGGGCGCCGGATCGTCGTCGGCTGCGTTCTTCTGGGTCGCGAGCAGGATCGGCTTGTCAGACTTCATCACCTCTTCGAGCGCGCGAATGGACTTCTCGCGGCCGACGAACAGCGGCACGATCATATGCGGGAAGACGACAATGTCGCGCAGCGGCAGGACGGGATAGACGTCGAGAGTTCCGGGGACGATGGACTTGCGTTGGTTGGTCATGGCTGTCCTGAATTCCGGGAGCCGACGTTCCCGCCTGCTCCGCATCTTCTACGCTTACAGACCTTCGACGACGAACGCCCCCAAATCATCAAATCCAGGCGCCCGCCGCTCGCGGCTCCGTCTGGCGGAAGCGCGCCGAAATTGCATGACGCAAATTTCGTGCCCAAACGCCGTCGCGAGAATCGCGCTCTCTGCACCAAAAATGGGCGTTCGACGCGCGACTTTCAAGCAGCGTAGGACTCGGAGGCACGATCAGCTCGCGCGCTCGGCGCGCTCGGCGTAGATGTAGAGGGGGCGAGCCTTGCCTTCGACGACCTCGGGACCGATCACCACCTGTTCGACGCCGTCAAGTCCCGGCAGTTCAAACATCGTGTCGAGCAAGATGCTCTCCATGATCGAGCGCAACCCGCGGGCCCCGGTGCGCCGCTCGATCGCCTTCTTTGCGACGACGCTCAGCGCCTCCTCCTGGATGGTGAGGTCGGTGTTCTCCATCTCGAATAGCCGCTGATATTGCTTGACGAGCGCGTTCTTTGGCTCGGTCAGGATCTTCTTCAGCGCGTCCTCGTCGAGGTCCTCGAGCGTCGCGATGACAGGCAGACGGCCCACGAATTCGGGAATGAGGCCGAACTTCAGCAGGTCTTCCGGCTCGACCTCGCGGAACACTTCGCCCGTGCGCCGGTCGTCGGGCGACTGGACCTTGGCGGAAAAGCCGATTGAAGTGCCCTTGCCGCGCGCCGAGATGATTCGCTCAAGCCCGGAAAACGCGCCGCCGCAAATGAACAGAATGTTGGTCGTGTCGACCTGAAGAAACTCCTGCTGGGGATGCTTGCGCCCGCCNNGCGCCTGCTGCACGCCTTCGCCCGACACGTCGCGGGTTATCGACGGATTGTCGGACTTACGGCTGATCTTGTCGATCTCGTCGATGTAGACGATCCCGCGCTGCGCCCGTTCGACGTTGTAGTCGGAAGCCTGCAGCAGCTTCAAAATGATGTTCTCGACGTCCTCGCCGACATAGCCGGCTTCGGTCAACGTCGTGGCGTCGGCCATCGTGAAAGGCACATCGAGAATGCGCGCGAGCGTCTGCGCGAGCAGCGTCTTGCCTGAGCCGGTCGGACCGATCAGCAGGATATTGGATTTCGCCAGTTCTACGTCGCCGTGCTTGGTGGCGTGATTGAGGCGCTTATAGTGGTTGTGAACGGCGACCGACAGAACGCGCTTGGCTTGGGGCTGACCTATCACATAATCGTCGAGAACCTTGCAGATTTCGCGCGGGGTCGGGATCCCGTCCTTGCTTTTGACGAGCGCGGTCTTGCTCTCCTCGCGGATGATGTCCATGCACAATTCGACGCATTCATCGCAGATGAACACNNTGCTGGCTCTTGCCGCAGAACGAGCAATAGAGCGTATTTTTGGCGTCGCCTTCGGCCTTGGCCATCGCTTTTCTCCATCTAGGCCGCTTCCGCCGAAGCGAGTCGTCAAACGCCTGAGCGCGCAGCCTAACCAAACCACCCTAACGAAACGTAGCCTTCGACCCTGCCTCGCCGTCCCCCGCTTCAGTCCGCCTTCCGCCTGACGCAATAGCGTCAGTTTGCGATTTGACAAGCAACCACCAAATTGCACGCAAAATCAAGCCCGCGCCGCGAAATTCATGGCACGGCGCNNCCGAACGCCTTCGCCTCCTCAGCCGACATGAAATGATCGCGATCCAGCGTTCTTTCAATGGCTTCGTAGGACTGGCCGGTGTGGTGGACATAAATCTCATTGAGCCGCCGCTTGACCTTGAGAATGTCCTCGGCATGCCGCTGGATATCGGACGCCTGGCCCTGGAAGCCGCCAGAAGGCTGATGGACCATGATCCGGGAATTGGGCAGCGCGAATCGCGATCCCTTCTCTCCCGCGGCAAGCAGCATCGAGCCCATCGACGCCGCCTGCCCGATGCACATGGTCGTCACCTTTGGGCGGATGAACTGCATCGTGTCGTAGATCGACAACCCCGCCGTAACCACGCCACCCGGGGAGTTGATGTAGAGAGCGATTTCCTTCTTCGGATTGTCCGCCTCGAGAAAAAGCAGCTGCGCGACCACCAACGAGGCCGACAGGTCATCGACTGGCCCGATCATGAAAATGATGCGTTCGCGCAACAGTCGCGAAAAAATATCGAACGAGCGCTCGCCCCGCGCCGACTGCTCGATCACGATCGGCACGAGGTTATTGGTGTAATAGTCGACAGGATCGCGCATGGGACCTTTCTTTCGCCGGATCTGGCCGGCTCGCGGCTGTAGCCTCAAAAATCAACATAGGCGCCCAGGGCCGTCCCGAAAAGGGGCCGCCGCCCCGTCCGCGGACTGACGCGAAACCCGAAGTTCCGATTCGGACGCCTCGCAGCGATCAGGCCACGGGCGGCCGGCTTTCAATCGTCGGCTGGCCTGGGAGCTCGTCGTCGATCGGCTTGAGAAGCTCGTCCTTGGTCACCTTGCGTTCCTCGACCTTGGCGAGGCCGAGGATGTGGTCGACGACCTTCTCTTCATAAATCGGGGCGCGCAATTCAGCCAGCGCCTGGTTGTTGTTGCGATAGAAGTCCCAGACCTGCTTTTCCTGGCCGGGAAAGGACCGCGCCCGGGCGATCAGCGCCTGGGTCATCTCGTCGTCCGAGACCTTCACCTCAGCCCTCGTTCCGACCTCGGCGAGCAGGAGCCCGAGCCGGACCCGCCGTTCGGCGATCTTGCGGTAGTCGGCGCGCGCGGCCTCCTCCGTGGTGTTCTCGTCTGCGAAACTGCGGCCTGCGGCCTGCTGCTCGCGCGTCACCTGCTCCCAGATCGAGTCGAACTCCTGGTTGACGAGCCCCTCGGGCAACTCGAAGGAATAGAGCTGATCGAGCTTGTCGAGCAGCTGGCGCTTGAGCTTGTCCCGCGAGGCGCGCGCGTATTCGGAGGCGAGCCGGTCGCGGATCATCTCCCTGAGCTTGTCGAGGCTTTCGAAGCCAAGGGTTTTGGCGAATTCGTCGTCGATCGCGAGCGGGTCGCGCGCGGCGACAGCCTTCACGGTCACTGCGAAATCGCCGGTTTTCCCGGCGAGCGCCCGCACAGCGTACGTCTCTGGGAAGGTCCCATTGATCGTGCGCTTATCTCCAGCGGCGACGCCGATGAGCTGTTCCTCGAATCCTGGAATGAAGGTGTTTGAGCCCAGCGCCACCTGAATGTCCCTGCCCTCGCCGCCTTCGAACGGAACGCCATTGATCGTTCCGTCGAAGTCGACGGTGACGCGGTCGTGGATCTCCGCGCTCGCCTCGGTGGGCTTCACGGTGTAGGTGCGGCGCTCCTGCGCCAGCCGGTCGAGCGCGCTCTCGATATCCGCGGGCTCGACGTCGGTGATCGGACGCTCAAGCGAAATCTGCGAAAAATCGCCAATCTCGAACACCGGCAGCACCTCGAGCGCGACCTTGAAGTTGAGGTCGCCGCGAGCCTCGAGGGCGGCGTCGATGGTCGCCTGATCGGTCGGCAGCTCGACCTTCGGCTCGCGGGCCAGACGCAGATGGTTGTCGTCGACGATCTTCTTGTTGGCGCTGGCGATGGCCTCCTGTACCACGTCGGCCATCACCGACTTCCCGTATACCCTGCGCAAATGCTCAACCGGCACCTTGCCGGGCCGGAAGCCGTTGATTCGGACCTTTGCCTTCAGTTCGGCCAATTGCCCGTCGAGCTTGGCCGCCAGGTCGCTCGCCGGGAGCGAAATGTCATATTCCCGCTTGAGCCCTTGGCTCAGCGTCTCGGTCACCTGCATCTTGCGTTCCGCCTTGTCGTCGTCGCGGCCAATGGCCGCGACTGGCCGATATCTCTCCGTCGTCCGATCGTCACTTGGTCCAGCGCGCTCGCGGCCGCGAAGGAATTGGTGCGGGCGGAGGGACTCGAACCCCCACGACTTACGTCACCGGAACCTAAATCCGGCGCGTCTACCAATTCCGCCACGCCCGCCGCAAGCGCCGGCTTGACGAGGCCGCATTGCTTCGGGCGCGCTCTATATCAGCTTGCCCAGCGCGCGCCACAGAAAAAAGCGGCTTCGCGCGCCCCGCCGGCTCATTTGCGCACTGCCGCGGCGATGGCGATGGTGAATAGGCCAGCTCCGAGCAGAAGGCCTGTTGCGCCCTTCGCGCGCTCCGTTAAGAACAGCGTCGCGAACGGCAAATGCGCCAGCGCGACGCAAACGGCGGCAAATCCTAAGGATGCCATGAGCTTACGCACGGTTACGTGCTCCTCGCCAGCCGAGCCGCAAATCTCGGGCCAGTTGGCGCGTCCCAGAATGGAGCAGCGAGCATCAGGCCAGAGCCGGCGCGCGGCCCTCGGCAGCGGACTCGCGGCGGCGGCGTGGGGCCTCAGCGGAAGGGCCGGCGCGGACGCGCCGGCCCTGGAGGCGGGCGGTTTTGTCAGCTTCGAGGCCGCGCCGGCGCGGTTTCAACTGGGGCCGCCGGCGGCCGAGGCGGCGGCGACTCTCGCCTACGGAGGCGCAATCCCGGGCCCGCTTCTCAAAGTCAGGCAAGGCGAGGCGCTGAAGCTGAAGTTTGCCAATAGGCTCGCCGAGCCGACGACGCTGAGCTTTCCGGGCTTACGGGCGTCGAACGCGGGCGCTGGCGTCGGCGGCCTTACGCAGGAGCGCCTTAAGCCCGGCGCCAGCGCCGAAATCCGCTTCGTTGCGCCCGACGCCGGCTTCAATCTCTACCTTCCGCATGCGGGCTTGTACGACGCCGCGCAGCAGGGACGCGGGCTCTTCGGGCCGATCATCGTCGAGGACGCGGTCAAGCCGGACGTCGATCTGGATGCCGCGATCGTGCTGTCTGATTGGAACGTCGACCCCAACGGGCAGATCAGGGACGACTTCTCCGACCCCGCCATCGGTCGAGGAGGCGGGCGCCGGGGCAGCCTCGTGTTCGCCAACGGCGCTCCCGCGCCGCTGAAACTCAACGCCCGGCCCGGCGCGCGGGTGCGCCTACGCATCGGCAGCGCCGCGACCGCGCGTCTGGCGACCATCGCCATCGACGGCGCGAAAACCCTGATCGTCGCAGTCGACGGCCAGCCGAGCGAACCGTTCGAACCACTCAACAACCAGTTCCCGATCGGTCCCGGCGCCCGTTTCGAGCTGATGTTCGACATGCCGCGCGACGCGGGCGCCGGCGTCCGCTTTTCGCTGCGCAGCGGGTCGGGCGCGGCCGACTTGCCATTCATTGCGATCGCGGCCGAAGGCGAGCCGATCGGCCCACGCTCCGCGCCGCCGCGCCTTCCTGTCAATCCGCTTCTGCCGGCGGAGATCGCGCTCGAGGCCGCGCGGCGCTGCGACTTTGTCGTCAGCGGCGGCGGATCGGCGCCGTTCGCGGTGAACGGCGTCTCCTTCGTCGATTGGTCGGCGAAGCCAGCCTACCTCCTTCCGCGCGGCGCGCCGACCGTGTTCGTGCTCGCCAACAAGACGGCGTTTGTCCAGGCGTTGCGGCTTTGGGGCCACGTTGCACGGCTCCTGCATTCGATGGACGACGGCTGGGAGCCCTATTGGCGCGACACCGTCCTCATCCAGCCCGGCCGCACCGCCCATATCGCCTTCGTCGCCGACAACCCCGGCAGATGGCCGCTCGAGTCAGCAATCCCCGAACATCGCGCCGCGGGCGTCGGCGCCTGGTTCCAGGTAAGCTGACGTTTCAAAGCCAGNNCATTACAGCGACCCCCTGGGTCAAAAAAGCTTTTTCTCTTGCTCCTTTTTCCCGCGCTTGCCCCTTGCGCGACGCGTGCATCACCCGGCGATTCGGGACAGTACCACGATTACTGATTTTCGCAAAGGGGAATCCGATTCCGCCGGACGAGGGATCGGATTTTCGCCAAACTCGGCCGGGCCCCGGCGCTATTTACAACCAAGTTCCGCGCAAGATGACGATGGCAACCAGAAAGTTCGATCACGACCCCCGTCACTTCGACGAACGTGGCGATGAACGGCGCCGAGAGGACCGAGCTGAGACCGATGCCGAGGGAAGCCCTGGCAGCGCCGTCATGAACCGTTGCGCCAGCGCGGTGAATCCCGCCGGATAGGGATGAAGCTCGTTCGCCCAGCCGTTGGCGACGCCAGACTGCCTCAGGAGCGTTCCTCTGGTGTCGACGAGCACGAAGTTGTTCCCCGGATCCCCGGCCAGCGCGCTGACCATCGCGTAAAAGCCGTCGATCATGGACGAGACGATGGCGAGGCCTTCGGCGAGGTCATAGCCGCTGAAGTCGAGCGACGGCTGAAGCCACGGGCCCGCGCACACTGGAGCGACGCCATTCGGGATCGCGTAGTCGTAGCAATGTCCGATGACGGGCTTGCCGGGCAGGACCGCGTCCCGCAGAGCGAAGAGGTCAAGATAGGAGGCGCGAACGGAGCTCAACGCTCCTTGGAAGCGCGTCGCGTCCAGGCCTGAGCCCTCGTAATCCAGATAGATCGCGAATTGGTCCCCGACCAGATCGTCGCCCCCCATCGACACCAGAATCCCGTCGGGCGCGTCATTGACCCACTGACTGGGGTCCGTGACCGCGTCGATTATGTTCTGCTGGTTTTCGTAGGTNNGAGGGAGTAGTTGAGGACAAGCGGCGGCGGACTGCCGAGTTGCGTGAGCTGAGCGATGATCGCCGTACTGCCAAAGGATGGCGCATTGCCGTTCAGCGGATAGTCGAACCACGAGTCGCCGATCGCGAGGAAATCGAGCGGCTGCTGCGTCGCCGCCTTGTTCGTCTGCGCGCGCAGCCGGGCGCCCCGTTTGAGCCGAGCGACGCGACGCTTGTGTGCAAGCGCGCGACGCCCGAGTTCGGCTTCGATTGCTTCGCGCCGCTGGATGTCGAGATCGAGGCGGTCGTCCACTGAGCCCTCCTGTTCTCGCGTGTTCGCCTTTTTCTATGCGCAACTATTTTCGCGCATATTCACAGCGTGCGCTACAGCCACTTCTTCCAGCGGAAGAACACATAGGGCCCGATGGCGGCGGCGATCATGAGGCAGATCGCCAGCGGATAGCCCCAATGCCACTCGAGCTCCGGCATCTCCTTGAAATTCATGCCGTAGATCGAGGCGATGACGGTCGGCGGCATGAAAATGACGGCGAGCACCGAGAAGAGCTTGATGATGTCGTTTTGCGCCAGGTTGATGAGGCCGAGCGTCGCATCCAGTAGGAACTGGACCTTCTGCGCCTTGAAGCTCGCGTCCTGCTCCAGCGACTGCAGGTCGCGCAGCGCCGATTTCGTCGCCTCGCGCACTGGCTTCGGCGCGTCCGCGGAGCGTCCCTCCGACAACAGGAACAGCAACAGGCGCTCGATCGACACCAGGCTTTCGCGCAGGTTCGAGATCTTCTCGTCCTCGCGCCCAAGCGCGTCGAGGGTCGCCGAATAGATCTCGCTGCGGCTGCCTTGGTCGCCCTTGGCCTGGAAGACGGTGGTTGAGATCGAATCGAGCTCCACGCCGACCTTGTTCAGCGCCCGGGCGGAACGATTGACGATGGTGTTGACGAGGCCGACCGCCACCGCGTCGGGATGAAGCGTCTGCGCGCCGGACTTGCAGAGCTTCTGCCCGAAGAGCTCGAACGCGTCGCCGGGATCGTAGCGCACCGTGACCAGCGTGGTCGGCGTCAGAACGAAGGTGACGCCGGTAACGTCTGGCGTGTCTTCCGGTTCGCTGACGAAGCTGCCGTGCAGGTAGCGCACTCCGTTCTCGGCGTAATAGGATTCGGGCGGCTCGGTGAAATCGGGATCGGCGCGCGACGGCACTTTGCAACCGAGAAATAGCTCGACCTTCTGGTCCTCGCTGGCGGTCGGCTCGACCATGTCGAGCCACACCGCGCCGGGTGGAACGGGCTCGGCGGCTTCAAGAACCTTGCGCGCCGCCGGCGTGATCCCTGCCGTCTCGCCCGCGGTTTTCGCGACATAGTGCACAATGATCACGCGAGGCCCCGCGAAAGCTTCCCGAATAGGGCGCTCGGCAGAAATTACACCATTTCATGTCACTTTGCCGACGCCCGGCGGCGCTCGCCGTGACCGCTTGGAACGCCCTGGGGCGCTGCGAAACACACATGAAACTGGCCGATTTCCTTGAATTTCCTTGTCGGAAATGAGCCTTTTCAGAGGTTTGCGCAGACCCCCCGGGCGAAAAAAGATCTTTGCTCCTCACCTTTCCTCTCCGACGCTGCCCGCCTGGCGGCGCGAGGGAGAATGAGAGCAAGCTAGCATCGGTTCTGATTGTCGGCGCAGGATTGCCGAAAAACATCATATTCGCCAGCTTTTCCGAAAAGACAACTTACCGACAAAGTGTTGAAACTGATGAGTTAACTCGCGCGAGGTCACTGTCTGGACGAACAAAACACGAACAAAAGCTTGCGCTTTGACGCCGGTAGCGGCATAGTGAGGCAAGTCCGAGACGTGCGGCTTCGCGCGACGGCTCTCTTTTCCTCACCACCGAACTCTTCCTCCCGCCCGACCGGCGGCCTCGCGCCCGTGCGCGTTCTCTCCAGCCATCCCATCCAGGCGCGAAATGACCGATGCGAACCCGCCGATCCCCCTGAGACGCTCCGCGCTGACGCGCCCCAAGCGCGTCTCACTTCGCCAGAGGCGGGGGTCGGCGTCGAGGAGGCTGGCGGAATGAGCGACGAAGCGAAGACGGGCGCCCCGCGCGCCCGCGGGCGCCGGCCTCACCTGGCCGCGGGCGCAAAGATCCAACGGGCCAGCGACATTCTCAAACTCGAGCCCGGCGCCCGCGTCCGGCTCATCGAGTCGATGACGCCGCTCGAATGCTCGCAATTGTATCACGACTGGGCGTTCTGGGCTCGCTCCGACCAGGCGCCGCCGCCGGGCGACTGGATCATCTGGCTCATCCTGGCCGGCCGCGGCGCCGGCAAAACCCGAGCGGGCGCCGAAGCGGTGCGCCACTGGGTGGAGACCTACCCGATCGTCAACCTGATCGGCGCGACCTTCGCCGACGTGCGCGACACCATGATCACCGGCGAATCCGGTATTCTCGCCTGCTGCCGGCCCGATGAGCGGCCGCGCTTCTTCGCCGCCGACCTGCGCCTCGAATGGCCGAACGGCGCGGTGAGCTGGCTCTTCTCGGCCGAAGAGCCCGATCGGCTCAGGGGCAAGCAGCACATGAAGCTGTGGTGCGACGAACTCGCCGCCTGGCGGGAACCCGACGCCTTCGATCAGGCGCTCTTGGGCTTGAGACTCGGAGACAAGCCGCAGGCGGTCGTCACCACCACGCCGCGCCCGACCAAGATCATCAAGTCGCTCGCCGCCGACGGGGACACCATCGTCACCCGCGGCTCGACCTTCGACAACCGGGCCCACCTGGCGCGGGCGTTCTTCGAACGCATCACCGCGCGCTACCAGGGGCGGCCGATCGGGCGCCAGGAGCTGATGGCCGAAATCGTCGACGAGACGCCCGGGGCTTTATGGACGCGCGCCCTCATTGAGCGCCAGCGCGTCCGTCCCGAGGCGGCGCCGATCGAGTTCGCCGAAATCGTGGTTGCGGTCGATCCGCCGGCGCGCTCATCGGCCAGATCCGACGAATGCGGGCTCATCGTCGCGGCAAGAGCTGAAAGCGGGCTCCTCTACGTGCTCGCGGACCTCACGAGCCAGGGTGATACCCCGGGCGGGTGGGCAGCGCGGGTCGGCGCCGCCTATCGCGGCTTCAAGGCCAACCGTGTGGTCGCCGAAATCAACAATGGCGGCGACATGGTGACGGAAGTCCTGCGCCAGAGCGAGCCCAATCTGCCGGTGCGCGCGGTTCACGCCACGCGCGGCAAGTTCCTGCGCGCCGAGCCGATCGCAGCGGCCTACGAACGCGGGCTCGTCTTTCACGTCGGCGCGTTCGGCAAGCTCGAAGACCAGCTTTGCGCGCTGACCCCCGACTTCGACCGCCGCGCCTCGGGCTATTCGCCCGACCGGGCCGACGCGCTGGTCTGGGCGCTCGCCGACCTCCTGGGCCTCGACCGGCGGGGCACGGGGGGGATGATCGATTACTGGTCGGCGAAGGCGGGCGAGTAAACCGGGCGCCCGGAAAAATCCGGTTGGCAATCCCTGGAGCGTCCTTCGAGGCCTCTCGCTCCGCAAAAGGCGCTCAGGACGAGGGCCGTGGGCGCTTCGCGGCGCCGCAACCTCACCCCCGATCCCTCTCCCAGTCCCCGCGTCAAGTCCGGGACCAAAGGGAAGTCGCGCCAACCCCCAAGGAGGCTACCATGTCAGACACCGCAATCGCGGCGGCGCCGATTGTTTCGGCCCTGTCGCCGCTCATCGGCGCCGCCGCGTCGGGCCTCGTCATCGGGCTCGGCGGCCTCCTGTTCGCTCTCGTCGCTCGCGTGACCGGGATCGCCTTCGCGCCCGATTATCAGGCGAGGCTCGAGAAGACGGCGGACGCGGAAGTGCAGGCGGCGATCGCCGGGGCCGAAAACAACCTCGCGACCGGCAAATTCAACTCCGGCAATCCGCTTGTGGCGCAGGTCGCCAACGCGCTCATCGCCAATTCGCCCGCGCTCGTCGCCAGGCTCGGCCTGAACGGCGACGAGATCAAGCACGAGATCGTCAAAGCGATCGGCCGCGCGCAGACGGCGATGACGGCCGTCAACCCGGGCTCGCCGAAATGAGCCCGATGGTTCGCGCCTGGCTGTTCGCCGGGGCCGTCGCGCTCGCTGCGAGCGTGCTCGTGAGCTGCGCCGCAGTCGATCTCACCGCCTGCCTCATCAACGTCTGCAACTGAAGGAAATCCCCACAATGCCCGGTCACCGTAAAATCATTCTCACCAGCGCGATCCTCGCCGTCGCGCTCGCGCTCTCCGGCTGCCAATCGACCGTCTCCACCATCGTCAGCGACATCAACGCCGTCAGCGGCGCGCTCTCGTCGTCGCAGACGACCCAGGCCGCCGCGAACCTCAAGGCGGGCGCGCAGGCGATCGTCTGCGACGTTTCGGGCGTCGCCTCGCTCGCCCAGACGATCGAGAAGCAAGGCCTTGGCGGCAAGGTGCTGGCGAAGGACACGACCGACGTCTACACCGTTTCGAGTGCGGTCTGCTCGACCCTCGGCGGCGCGTCGGTCGGCGCCGCGACGGTTCCCGCTACCGCAACCCCGGTCGTCGCCGCGCCGGCCGCCGCCAAATGAGCGCGCCCGGCTGGTGGGGCAGCCTGCTCGATCTTGCTTCGCAGGTCGTTTCGTCTGACAAGACGTCGGCGGTCGCCGCTTCGGCGCCGACGGGCGGAGGCGCACTCGTCTGCGCGGATGCGCCGCCGGCTGCCCCGGCAAGCATGAGAATGACCACGGCGAAAGCCGAACCTGCCGCGCGGCGCGTCTTCAATGGTTTGACCACTTTGATCTCCTCTCGTCGCTTAACTGCATCGACTTTTCCTTTGCGAAAATCAGAAGTCGTGGTATCTTGGCTTGGTCGCGACGGAAGCGCGCCCAGGGCCACGAAGGCCAACGGCATGGAAAGGAGCAGGAAAAGAATTTTTTGGCCTGGGGGGTCGCTGCAACCCATTGAAAAGACCCAATTCTGACAAGAGAATCCAAGGAAATCCANNCCGCCCTTCTAATGCTCCAGCCCGTCTGCTAGGGCGCTTTCTTCACTTTTGCCCCCGCTCAAGGTCCCCGCCCAATGTTGCGCATGTTGAGCCTCACCGCTTTCGCCGTCCTCGCCCTCGTCGTCGGCGCCTACGAGGAAGACGAGATGACGCTTCTGATCGGCGGCGCCACGGTACTGGCGGCGGTCGCTTCGCTGCCGCGGTGGAAGATGTCGACCTTCCTCACCCTGCTCATGGATCTGTTCGCCGCCGAGACGGTGCTGTTCGGGCTGGCCGACCTCGTCTCGCTGCTCGGCTATTGGCCGCACGGCTACGAGGNNATATGAGCTACCCAGCTACCTGCCGCTGGCGACCGCCCTCTTCATGGTCGTCATCTTCGGCATTTCGTATATTCCCATCGTTCGCAAGATCATGGCGCTTGCCGATCCGTTCTTCGACGCGCGGACCTCGATCTCGATCCGTCCCTGGCCCTTGGGGCAGACCGTCATGCGCCAGAGCCTCTACGCNNTCTACGCGCGGATCTGCGTCTTCTTTCTCATCCTCATCAACCAGTTCCAGGTCGCGATCGGCGTTCGGCTGAATTTTTTCTACCGCGATTTCGGCAACGCCATTCAGGTCCCCGACGAAGCCCACCGGATCGCATTCTGGCATCAGCTCATCGGGGTCTTCACCCCCCTGGTGACGATCTCGATCCTCGCCTTCCTGCTCGAGTTCTACGTTTCGCTCAACTTCGTGCTGCAATGGCGGCGCTGGATGACGGCCTCCTACACCTCGCGCTGGCTCATGAACTCGATGCACTACAAGCTGGCCCTGACCGCCACCGGCACCGACAACCCCGACCAGCGCATCTCGGAGGACATCGGCGGCTTTATCAGCGGCGCGGGCGCCGCTGGCGCCTACCGCAACGACGGCATCTACAATTACACCATCGCCGCCATCACGACGGCGACCAATCTGGTCGCGTTCTCGATCATCCTGTGGGGCATCTCGCGGACAATGGACCTGTCCATTTTCGGCCTGAAGATCCCGGGCCTCTTGTTCTGGGTCGCCATCCTCTATGCCTGTTTCGCCACCGGCGTGATGCAGCTCATCGGCCATCCGTTGTCTGGGCTGTTCTTCCGCCAGCAGGCGGTCGAAGCAAACTTCCGTTTCGATCTCGCGCGCGTTCGCGAATACAGCGAGCAGATTGCTCTCCTGAAGGGCGAGGAGCGGGAGATCGATCGCGCAGGGCGCGTGTTCGGCGACGTCTTCAGCACCGTCCAGCGGATCATCTGGGTGCGGACTCTGCTCAACACCTTTCTGCAGTTTTACGTCCAGATCTCCGCCATCATCCCCTATGTGGTCGTTGCGCCTTTCTATTTCCTCGGAAAGGTTGATTTCGGGCGGTTCAACCAGGCGGCGGACGCCTTCGGCAACGTCAACAGCGCGATGAACTTCTTCGTCGACCGTTACACCGGCCTCGCCGCCTTCAAAGCGACCATCGAACGACTGACGTCCTTCGACGACGCATTTGACCGCGCCAAGGCCGCGGAAGCAAAGACGCCGCGCATCGCCACGATCCCGTCGAGGGGCGGTAACCTGTCGCTGCCCGACGTCGAGGTGGCGCTGCCCGACGGCCGCAGGCTCGCGCGCGTCGCCGATCTCGTTCTTGTTCCCCAGGAGTCGACGCTGGTCGTGGGCCCGTCGGGGGTGGGCAAGTCGACCCTGTTTCGCGCCATCGCGGGCCTCTGGCCGTTCGGCTCGGGCGACATCCATCAGCCGGCCTACGCCAAGCTCATGCTGCTGCCGCAGCGGCCCTACATCCCGATCGGACCGTTGCGCGACGCGCTCGCCTATCCGGCGGCAAGCGCGAATTTCTCCGACCGGCAGCTGCGCGAGGCGCTGATCAAGGTCGGACTGCCTGCGCTTGCGGATCGCCTCGACGACAGCGACAACTGGCAAATGCGTATGTCGGGCGGGGAGCAGCAACGGCTCGCGATCGCGCGCGCGTTGCTCGCCGAGCCGGACTGGCTGTTCCTCGACGAATCGACCGCTTCCCTCGACGAGAAGAGCGAGGCGGATCTCTATCGCGCCATCGCCGAGACCCTGCCCGGCACCACGCTGGTGTCAATCGGCCACCGCTCGACGCTCAGCGCCTTCCACAAGCGCCGGATCGATTTCGAAACCCACGACGGCGCGCCCGCGACGCTCGTCGGCGCCGCGGCGCCGGCGGCGTGATCGCGTCCGCTCTCAAAGCGAGCGGGCGAGGCGCATCGATCCGCGCGGTCCCTTGATTACCAGGTCGCCGTTGACCAGGTCCCATACCGGGCTGCCGAGAAGGCCGGTCAGGAACCCCGCCTCGAGCGCCATGGCGTCCTTGTCGCATTGCTTCTTGGTCAGCGCATAGGGACCGACGGCGAGATGCTGATCCTTGACCGGATACATCGTCGCCGAAAACGAATTGCAGCCGGTGTAGCCCGAGCCGCGCAGCGTGCCGTCGATCTTCAGGCTGACGTCGACTCCGGCCGGCACCGGCTTGCCGTTGAGCTCGCGCAGCGACCAGGTCTGATCGAGCGGAAAGTTCTTCTGCAACGGCGGCAGCGGCGGCGGCGGCGCGTCCTTGTCTTCGGTCTGTGGGCCGGGGCCGGCGTAAGCGACGGCGGCGAAACACAGGGCTGCGGCGGCGACAGCCACGACTGAAAGCGATTTCCTCATGTGCGTCAGACCTCGAAATCCGGTGACTTTGGCCACTCTTGGGGCCCCTGTTGCAGTTTCCCCGCTAGGCGCCGGCGAATCGCCGGGCCGTGCATCCATGTGGCCGCAGAGCTTGCATTTTTTGTGGCGAACCTGGCCGCTTCCCCCTTGAATTTCGGCGCTTGGAGCCAAAAATTACGTCCGCGGGGTCCAAAGGACCCGCAACGACGAGCGCCGCCGACCAGAGGGGCGTCCGCCGTCATATCGCTCAACCAGGAGGATGTGAATATGTTGAATTATGATCTGTCACCGTTCTATCGTTCCACCGTCGGCTTCGACCGTCTGCTCTCGATGCTCGACAAGGTTGCGGGAGGCGAGCCGAACGCTCCTACCTATCCCCCGTACAACATCGAGCGGACAAGCGAGAACGCCTATCGCATCACGCTCGCGGTCGCCGGGTTCGGCGAAAACGAGCTCACGGTCGAGACACGCGACAGCACGCTCACCGTGCGCGGGTCCAAGGAGACCGGCGTAAAGGACGACGCCAAGCGCGAAGTCCTCTATCAGGGCATTGCGGCGCGCGCCTTCGAGCGCAGGTTCCAGCTTGCCGACCATGTCGTCGTGACCGGCGCGAGCAGCGAGAATGGTCTGCTCCACATCGATCTGGTGCGGGAGGTTCCCGAGGCTCAGAAGCCGCGCACCATCGCGATCAACAAGGGCGGCAGGACGATAGAAGCCGTCAAGGCGCCGACCGCGCAGGCTGCGTAAGCCGACCGGCGCGGATCGAGCGCGAAACGGGGGCGCCCCATCAGGGCGCCCTTTTTTCGTCTATTCGAACACCGCCGCCGGAACGATGCTGACCTTCGACTTGTCGCTCGCCTCGGCGGAAGAAGCGGGTGCGCCCGGCTTGGCGGTCGGGTCCGGCGTCGAATCCTGGGGTTGCGTTTGCGCCTCGGGTTGGGGCTCGATCTTCGCCGCCTCCGACTTGGCTTCAGGCGCCGCGGGCGCGCTCGCCGACGAGGCGTTCTCCCTGTCGTCCGGAGGGGAGACGACCTTCGGCTCCGGCTTGGGCGCGGGCGGGGCCGATTCGTCCGGTTTCGCCGCCTCGCGCGGAGCGGGGGGCGGCAGAGGCGGCCCAACGACCGGCGGGACCGCCGCCGGGGGAATCTTGCGGGCGGTTGCGGCGGACTTCGGCTTCGACTTCGTCGAGAGCGGCGCCAGCGGCGAGTCGAACGGGCTGATGGCGCTCGGAATGCGCGCGTTCGTCGGTCCGCTGTAGGCGGATCTTGCCGCCGGGCCGCCGTTCGGCCCGTCCGAGAATCCGGGGCCAGACGGCAACTGGACGACGCCCGGCGGCGGGCGCTCGGCGAATTCATTGTAACGGACGGCGTACGCCGGGCCGAAGTTTCCCGGCGGGGAGCCGAAGCGTTCGAGGATCTGGCCGGTCCGATCGTCGATCACGAGACGCTGATAGCCCGCGGGGCCGGCGCGGACATCGGCGAGGTAGACCCCAGGGCGCCGTTGGAGCGGCGCGATCAGCACGTAGCCTTGCGCCTGGAGCCGCCCTGCGATGTCGCCGGACCAGGCCATGGCTCGCCAAGGCGGCAGCCATTGGGCCATTGCCGCGGGAACGGCGGCGAAGGCGATGAGCCCGCCGAGCACCGAACCCGCCAGCCGCCGGCGCAGCGCCGTTTTCATCCCTATCGTCATCGTTTGTCGCTCCCAGGCGTCCTCACCGGCGATTTGCGCCAACAAATGCGGCGCGGTTACGGCGCGGCTGTAGAAGCCGAGACCGAGGCGCGGGCGCCAACACCGATTAGCCGATCAATTTCGCTTGATTCGGTTTCGAACGATGTCACCAGCCTCACCAGCGTTTCGCCCGATCGCGGCGCGTTCTCCGGCGCAAGCGCTCGTGTGGTCCACTCGTGGAGCCGCGCGCCGGCCGCGCGCCATCGTTCGACCAAGGCGTTCGGCGCGACGACAAAGACCTCGTTGGCCTCGGTCGGCCACGCGATCCGCACGCCCGGCGTCGCCGTAAGGCCGCGGGCGAGCCGGCGCGCGGAGCTGTTCGCCCGCTCCGCCAACCGCAACCAAAGCCCGTCGGCGAGATAGGCCTCCATCTGCGCGCCGAGGAAGCGCCCCTTGGACAGTGTCTGGCCGCCGCGCTTGCGCTGAAAGGCGAAATTGTCCGCCCGGGCGGAATCGAAAAACAGGACCGCCTCGCAGGCGAGCGCGCCGTTTTTCGTCGCCCCGAGCGTGAGAATGTCAACCCCGGCCCGCCAGGTCATGTCCGCCGGGGTCGCCTTCGCCGAAACGAGCGCGTTGGCGAAACGGGCGCCGTCCATATGAACGCCAATCCCGTTCCGGTGAGCGATCGAGCTGAGCTCCGAAACTTCGCTCACGCTATAGACCGTCCCTGCTTCGGTCGCCTGCGACAACGACAGGGCGCCCGGCTGCGACGACTTGACGAGCCCGCGCGGAAACCGCTCCAGCGTCTCCCTCAGGCCGTGGGGGGTGATCTTGCCGCCCTCCCCGGCGATCCCGACCAGCTTGGCTCCGCCGGTGAAGAGCTCCGGCGCGCCGCATTCGTCGTCGTGGATGTGCGCCTCTTCATGACAGAACACCGCGTCCCAGGGCTTGGCCAGCGCCGAGAGAGCGAGAGCGTTCGCCGCTGTCCCGGTTGCGACCAGGAAGGCGGCGACCTCGGTCTCGAACGCGTCGGTCAAGCGCGCTTGCGCTCTCGCAGTATAGTCGTCCGCGCCATAGGCGGGCGCGTTAACACGGGATGAGGCGACGATCGCGTCCAGAATCTCCGGCGCCACGCCGGCTCCGTTGTCGCTAGCGAAATTCATGCGCGCTCCCGTCGGACTCGAGCGGGCAATTTGCGTCAATTCGCGCCGCGCTGGCAATTCGCTGTCGCGCCGGACTGAGGCGGCAAAAAATTGCGCGCCGACCGCTTGTGTCGACGATCCATTTCTGTCATGGTCGCATAATAGGACAGTTGTGCTGACCATTTTTTGGGCGGCGAGGCTAAAGCTTCGGCGCCGACGGAAGAGCGGGGCTCGAGCGTTGTCGGATAGAACGACAAAGACGGATCGAAAAAAATCCGACGCGTAATGCTCTTGAGCTGCGCGCCACGCAGCCGCCTTTGTCCATGATACGCCTTAAAAATTTGGAATGACGGTCGCACGAAGTCCGCGACTGCGCGGGGAGCGGAGAGATGAACGCCATAACCCAACCGAAGCTCGACCAGACCGGCGAAGCGCAGGAAGTCCGTATCGGTCTGGACCCGCTCACGCCGCCTGCTCAAGGCCTCTACGATCCGGCCAGGGAACACGATTCTTGCGGCGTCGGCTTTGTCGCCGACATGAAGAACCGCAAGTCGCACGACATTCTCGAAAAGGGCCTGCAGATTCTGGTCAACCTCGACCATCGCGGCGCGGTGGGGGCGGATCCATCGCTCGGCGACGGTTGCGGCGTCCTGACCCAAATCCCGCACCGGTTCTTCGCTCCTGAATGCGCCAAACTCGGCTTCGACCTGCCGGGGCCGGGCTATTACGCGATCGGCCAATTCTTCATGCCCCGCCACGCCGCGGCACGCCGTCAGGTGCGCGAGATCGTCGAGGAGGCTGTCGCGGCCGAAGGCCTCGGCGTGCTCGGTTGGCGCGACGTGCCGACCGACACGACCGGCTTGGGCAAGCGGGTCATCGAGACGATGCCG